>JBBKXI010000161.1:0-11971 GCA_037969415.1 Acidimicrobiia bacterium
ACAAATACGACTGGACCTACAAGCCGCTACCCGGCGGTGACTACCAATGGACCAGCAGACTCGGCCACACCTACACCACCAGCGGCCGACCACCACCAAAACCCGACTAGCTTCCCCAACTCCCCACCTGCCGTTGAGTGTTCCAATTCGGGTCCTGGTTTCCAGACTGGCAACATTTCCCCAATGAGGATGCATGAGGACCAATTGGAAGTGGATACCCAAATCGTCACTGCTCTTGTCAATGACCAGTTCCCCGATTGGTCAGTGCTTCCGGTGATTCCGGTTGACTCGGAAGGGACAGTCAACGCGATTTTTCGAATCGGAGATGATCTGGTCGGCCGGTTCCCGCTCCAGCCCGGTGACGTTGCAGAAACGCGGGGGTGGTTGCTGTCCGAGGTGGAGGCGGCACGGGAACTTAGCGACAACACGCAGTTTCCTGTTCCTCGGCCCGTCGCCATCGGAGGGCCCGGTGAGGGCTACCCCCTACCTTGGGCTGTCCAGACTTGGTTGCCCGGTGTGACCGCGAGCCAGCAAGATTTGTCCGGCTCGTCTGACTTCGCTCGCGATCTTGCGACGTTTGTTGGCGAGGTCGCCGCGATCGATGTTGGAGGTCGGGTCTTCACGGGTGAGGGTCGCGGGGGCGACCTGGAGTCGCACGACGAATGGATCGAAATCTGTCTCAGCAATATTCAACCCCCGCTTGATACGTCTCGACTCGGGGAATTGTGGTCCTACTTTCGTGAATTGCCGAGAGAGTCGCTAGATGGAATGACTCATGGCGACCTGGTTCCGGGCAATGTCCTCGTGAATGACGGACACCTTGTCGGGGTGCTTGATGTTGGCGGGTTGGGACCTGCTGACCCCGCCCTTGATCTCGTCGGGGCCTGGCACATGCTCGAGCCGGCTTCCCGACAACTATTCCGGGAGGAGCTTGGTTGTGAAGCCCTCGACTGGGAGCGTGGCAAGGCGTGGGCCTTCCAACAGGCGATGGGAGTGGTTTGGTACTACGGCACCAGCAATCCGTCGATGAGTCGCATGGGGTTCAACACTCTCAACCTCCTTCTCGCCGAGAAAACACCCCGTTGAGACAGTCGTATCGGGTGGAGCGACTCTTGGAAAGTCGTGAAACTAAGCGTCCCACCATTTCAGCACCCGGAGGGCTTTGAGAGTTATCCAGCGTGACGGTTTGCCTTCGCCGTCGTCGATTTCGAACCACACCCGGCCGCTCGGACTCCAATCCAGGTTCCAGGTGCCATCGTCGTTCTGACGGGATCGGACATATTCGATCGCCTTCGTCAATCGCGGATCACGATCGGAACCAGTCAAAAGGGCTGCGGAGCGGAAGTAGTCGAGCCCGCGAAGCACTTGGTGACGCCAACGGTATGGGTTGATGAAGGAGAGGAGTAGGTCTTCGGCGGGTTCGCCGGTGCTGAGCCGTTGAAACAAGGCTCTCTTCAGTAAATACTCCTCACCGGACAGCCGTGCATCCCGGGACTCTTTTGTGCCGCCCGTGGCCTTTTCGTACTCAAGAAGCCCTTCGAGAACGTTGATCGTCGTATGGAAAGAGGAACGCACCGATCCGTTCTCCGACTCGCAGTTCCAACCGCCGTCAGCGAGCACTTCGACGACCAATCGCTCCACCACCGGAGTCATGTCCACCCCGAAGTAAGTCCCGTTGGCGACAGTGATCCCGTTGATGCATGGTTCGACTTCGCCCTCCCAATACGGTTGAAAGTCGTGCTCCCAGCGGGCGTTCTCGCCAATCAGGCGGATCGAGCGCTGGATTCGCTTCGAAGTCGGATCGAGGCCGAATTCCCGGAGTAGCGAAAGCGAAAAGGATGTAGCCGTCCACGGTTGTCCGACGTCGCCCTCGTCGGGTTCATAGTCGCGCCCATTCGGGAAATGGGCACCATTGGCCCACATCCCGCTCTCGTCTTCCAGGTCGAGAAGCGTCGCACCCCAACCTTCGGTCTCCACCTTGGATCGTTCAGGAGCCCATTCCGATTCTGGTTGGTCGAGGAGATCGCGCATCACCTGCCAGCCGATCGATGGATCGGAGTCTGCTGAATCGAGGAGCCAATCGACTACCCCAGGTTGGATCGTCACTTGGAGTTCCCTTCAATCAGCTCGTCGATTGAAGCCACCTTCACCAACTTCTCGGCACGACGCTCCAGGTGAGTATCCATCGTGACGAAGGCGTCGGCCTGAAGTTTGGTGAGGGCGATGTATTCGGCGTCATATGTTGACGCCCAGCCCATTTCGTCGGCAATATCCCACGCCAGACCGCGGAGGACGGCGTCACCGAGTAGCCGCATCTTGATCTTCCAGATTTGTTCGAGCTGACTTCGTCCCGTTTCCGCCGACATCTCTCCGCTCCGCACTGCTTCGTGGAGGTTTGAAAGTATCTGGGATCGGAAAAGAGTTGGAGCGAGCAACTCGTGTTGTTCATCGATCCGAAGACCGTTGGCAACAAGGTGGCGAATTGCAGTGACATCTACGACAAATCTGGACACGTTTTCTCCTTGGCGACGGCGACTATATACCCCGCGGATCGGCGTCGAACTCACTGCGTTGGTCTACCGCTAAGCCGTCATCCTCCTTAACCTTGGAAATTCAACTTCTTCTCAAAGGGTGGGCACCCCAATGAAATCCTTGTTTTCTCTATTATTTCGCGTCGTCCTTACCGTCTTCCTGATCGGCGGGAGCTTCCTCAGTCCGGCCAGGGCCATGGAAGGAGAGCCACAAGTCTGCGAAGAGACGTGGGCTGATATGGCCTACCTCCTCAGTCACGAGAATCGCCGCGGGGTGGACGCAGATTGGCTGGATGAGATCAATGAACTGATCCCGGAACTTGACCGGTGTTCCGGCGATCACACTGCCCACAACCATTTGGCTGCCCGGTGGGCGCCACTGGTCGCTGTCTATTTCCGACCGGACGACGTCGAACGGGTATTGTGCCTCATGGACCTCGAGAGCAGGGGAGATCCATCTGCGGTTAATACCTCGTCAGGAGCTTCAGGGCTGATGCAAGTGATGCCATCCTGGGCGCCGGTCTTTGGCTACACGGTGGCCGAACTTCAGGATCCGATTATCAATCTGGAGATTGCTGCCACCATCCTCGACGATTATGGATGGGACTCGTGGAGCCCCTACCGCCGGGGAAGCTGTCGCTAACTACCCGATTCAGACGGTTCGTGCCGGCAAAGCCAGTTGGTGAAGACTTCGATACCGTTCATTACCGCATCAAATCTGGGGGAGTGGAAAAGGTCGAAGGAATGCTGCCCATCGGGCAATTCGACGTAGACCACCGGATGATGAGACCGTGAGCGCAGGTGTGCCACCAACTGTCGCGCTTGGGAGACAGGGACCAACGTATCCCGGTTTCCGTGGGCAATGAAAAACGGCGGTGCGGAAGACACGTCGTAGTCGAGTGGTGAAGATTTCGACTGCCCGTCATGTCCGGTGCCGTAGTAATTCCCGTAGTAGCCACCAAGAGATATCGCTCCCGCAACCTCAGTACTTTGATCCTCGAACCCGGGCTGAAACCGTGGGTCATTCGGCGTCAATGCGGAGATCGAAGCCATATGTCCACCAGCCGAACTGCCCGACACCACTAATAGATCAGGATCGGCACTGTATTCCCCGGCATGTTCACGGACCCAAGCAATCGCCTTCTTGGCGTCGATCATGTGATCTTCGAAACCGACCGACGGTCGAAGTCTGTAATTGGCGCTGAAACACACCCAACCTTGACTGGCCATCCGGTAGAGCAGAGACAGTGCGCCGCGGTCTTTCACCCCGCTGTAGTAGCCGCCTCCATGCCAGTAGATCAGGATTGGGGATCCGCTTGTAGGAGTTGTGTTTTGATAGACGTCGAGCAGGTTTTCGGCGCCTTCCGGCCCAAACCTCACATCTTTAGTTCGCGTCACATCGGTGCGACGCGCCACAAACGGGACGACCACCGACTGCAAAAGGGCACGCCAGTCGCGGGTTTGTTCTGTTCGATCCTCATCCATCCGCCCATCTTTGTCGCCTAGGCCACGCAACAGTGCTCGGTCGACCGCGACGGGAGCCTGGAGGCCGCGCCAGAGCACGATGCTCAAAATGACGGCTGAGAGGCAGGCGGCGCCGACGACGCCCCATGCTCCCGGTGAAGCGATGTCGCCCTGGGCAAAAACGAGAACCGTAGAGCCAAGGAGCCACAACAGCGCAGGTCCGGCCAATTCGTTGAAACCGACGCCGATTCGAAACGCATGCCGACCGAGGCGGCCGTGTCGCGGCGGCGGTGATAGCGCGATGAGAGCGCCGATCTCAATGAAAATGACTGTGATCAGGTATCCAAAAGGCACAACGATGAATAGCTACCCGCAGTGGCCGTTCTGGAAACTAGCTAATGCAGCTTCGGGGCGGCACACTTGTCATCCTGCGTGCGATGAGTAGCGGTCATCGGCCTTTGGAATGGCGGAATCCGACTCCGCAGCGATCCTGCCGGTTCGACCAACCGTTACCACCGTCATGTCGTCTTCTTGATCCCAGTGATCGCCGACAAACAGACGATGGGCGTCCAGGGCTGCCGACAGCGGATCGGCGATCTGCCCCTTCAGCGAGGCCTGGACACGTCCGGTCCCGAACATCTCCCCGTCACAATGGGACTCAGCCAGGCCGTCGCTGGTAAGCACGATGACTCCGCCCCAATCGAGTCGAGTGTCGACTTCCTCATAGTTCATCTCGGGCATCAAACCGAGGGGCATTCCACGGACCATTAGCTCCACAACCTCGGGGTCGTGGCAAATGTAGGGAAGGTTGTGGCCGGCATTTGCCATTGAGATCGCTCCCGACTCGGGATCCAGAAACGCCACCAGACAGGTGACAAACATTCCGGAGGGGATATCAGGTTGGAGCCGGTTGTTGACGTCTGCGAGCAGTTGCCCCGGCGACGATCCGGCATCGGCTGCCGAGCGCAGCAAGGTGCGGCAGGTGGCCATCACTAGGGCCGCGGGAATTCCCTTGTCGCTCACATCACCAATGACAATGCCGAGTCGACCGTCGGGGAGATTGATCCAGTCATAGAAGTCTCCGCCAACCTCCCGCGCCGGCTGATAGAAGGCGTTGAAGCCCCAGCCGGGAAGCTCCGGGTAGCCCTTGGGAAGCAGGCCCTGCTGGATCTTTCGGGCCAGGTCGAGTTCGTTGGCGGCCCGCTGCTGGTCTTTGGCGTTTTGCTCCCGGATTTGCACCTCATGGGCCAGCTGAAGTGCAGGACCGGCTGTTTTGGCAAGCCGGTCAAGCAGGTCGAGGTCGAGTTTTGAGTAGGCCGTCCCAGAGGCACGTTTTCCCAGTTCGAGTACTCCGGTAAGTGAGCCTCCGGCAAGGAGAGGCACAACCACACCCTTGTTTCCAAGGTCGATGACGGACTCAGCGGGTAGATCAGTCAACTCAGCCTTGTCGACTGCAACTCCGGCCGAGAGGGCATTTTCGGTTGCTGGTGTGAAAGGACCATTGTGGAATTCGACCGACACCGGGTGGACTGCCTGGTCGACAACGCGTGTCAGGTTCGCTGCCAGCTCCTCGGGACTGACAACTCGAGTTACCTGGCCCGAGAATTCGTCGATAAGTCGTTGCGCGTTGTATCTCTCCCGGTAAAACCGTCGGTCCACTCCGGTCTGAACCCGACGTCGCAAAGGCTGGAAAACGACAACCACGAAGACTCCGAGGGCTACGCCGAGCGGGCCAGCCACTTGCCCGCTGACGGCACTCTTAAGCGGCACATTGGCAAGGAATGAGACCGCCACAGTGAGGGCCAGAAAGGTGCCACCAACGACTGCGGTGACAATGGAATAGACCAAGGCGCGGTTGACAAGAAGGTCGACGTCGAAGAGTCGATAACGAACGATCGAGAAGGACACAGCCACCGGAAAAAGGAACGTGGCAATGGTCAAGACGATCAGGATGTTGACCGCATAAAGAGCGCTCAGGCGCGGAGTGACCACCACCAAATCGAATGCCCCTTCAGTCAACTCGGGTTGGGTGGCCCACAGCACGACAAAGGCAACGATCATCGCTATTAGGGATACGACGACTGGTCGGTTGGCCTGTGTCAGGGGTTGGGACCTGGACCTGATGGCTTGAGCCAGCAACATCGTGACGGGAAGGCCGGTAAGCCAGACTATCGCCAACGTAAACGGCCAATTCGCTGGGTTGAGTGGTGAACCTGGCCAGAACAGAGAGGAAAGCCCACTTACAAGAGCGAGCATAAGTGGCCACCGCGACCATGCCGGAGTCCAACGTCCGTCCGGAAATGTCCCGAGAAAACCGAGTAGGCTCAAACCGGCGAGCGAGCCCCAAAATCCCGGGAGGTTCTCAGGGGTGATTGATCCCACGACCTTGGCTATCCAATCTCCACCGGGCAGTTCGACGAGGGGGGCGAAGAGGCTTGCTCCCAATGTTGCCAGCGTCAATGCCGCGAGATTGGCGGTCCTTGTCGTGTGGCTCTTGACGAGGATGAAGGCTGCCAACCCAAAGAACACGACGAGGCCCGCCACATGGAGTACCCGCTGGATCGTCGCAATCGTTGTGGGGTTGAAGAGAACGGCAAGCTCATCGCCGAGGTCCGGGTCGACAGCGGCCGGCCCCTGGACGATCAGATTACCCACACCTGATTCCAAGAGGATGATCAACGCAACGGAAGAAGCGATAACCGTGCCCAATACCACAGTGATGGCGAGCCATCGGGGAACGCCGGCGCCGATCCGTGTAGTCATTTTCCGTCAGCCATTTCCCGGAGCAAATCCACCTCAGAGTCGAGTAGGGCCTGGCCGGACACGGGAGTCTTGGTACGATGGTGAACGAAATCGGCTGGAGCCGAGACGAAAATCTGCTCGGTCGGCCCACCAAGTACTGGGTCGATCCGGTGACAGCCAGCGCAGTCAGATCTGCCATCCCAGCAAAGCTCATTCTTGCAGACTTTCCTTTCCTCGTGAGGGGGGACCGGCGCACCCAACGCCCCGGATGAGTGGCATCCGAGACAGGTTGCCCGATCGACATCAGCGGCGACCATCTCGGGGACGTCTGGATTCGGTCGATGTGGAACATTCGCCGGGGTGTCGATGAGTGGCACGATGACCGCGATTATCAGCAGGATTGGTAAGGCGAGAAATGTACCGACGAGTCCCAACGTTTTCGCTCTTTGTGACCTGAGTGGGCTCTTCCCATCCGGGACCGTGCCGACCAACCAGCCCAAACCCCAAATCGCAAGGAACACGGCGAATTCCCGGCGATGCGAGGAGGCGTCGTAGGGGAACATAAAGCTCGCTACGCCATAGACCATGGCGGCGAGGCCGAGGGACCATCCCACCAGCTTGTAACCCCGTACTCGCATGGCCACGACTATCGCCAGGAGCAGTAGAACGATGTAGAAAGCAGCCATCACTGACCAGTGGGTCGTGTGGTTTTGGGCGTTTTGGGCGGCCTTGGCGACGTGATTCACGATCTCGGAAGCAAACGCCGGCGTCGCCAGCACAATCAAGTACACCGCCCAGACCTGAATTGGGCCCTCCCGGATCGGGCGAATCGGGCCGTGAAAGGCGATGACTCCGGCCAAGGGAACGAGGAAAAGTAAGAGCCAAATGTCGGGTTCCAGGGTCACGGTCACCACGACGGCGAGAGTGACCAGCGTGATTGCCAACTGTGCCAATCCGGCGAGATTGCGTTTGACACTTGCTATCTGCACAATCGCGCCAACGAGGGCGAGACTGAAGAAAATCCCAAACGCCACTTCATGGAGACGGTGTGACACCTCTGAGGCGTCTCCGGTATCGCGATAGGTCTCGGTGAACCATCCGAGTATGAGGAGATTGGCCGGGGACCGCACGATCAGGACCACGATCATTGTCCAGATCGAGATCCTAAATCCGAGGTCGCGTCGTTCGCTGCCGTCCCGCGGGCGGTGGTCGTCTCCCCCGGCTTTTTGAGCCGTGGCTACAGGTTGTGTCATTCCTACACCTACAGACGTATGAATCCACATTCAGGGTGACATTAGAACTGCCCCGCATCCCAAGATGCAACCTATCCTTGCCCGATGACATCTTCAATCGTCGACCTCATCGAATTGGGTATGCCCTGGACCGGGCTCGATCCGTTTATCATGACGGTCCACCATCTCGACCGATATCCGGCCGGCAATGATGTGATGGGTCCGGCTACATCCCTCCATGGCCGTCAGATCGGATCCGACTTCTCGTATCGGGACGGCTGGAGCATGTATCACGGCGATACGGTGCCCGGGTTTCCCCGACACCCGCATCGCGGGTTCGAAACAGTCACGGTGGTCCGCCAGGGATATGTCGACCATTCAGACTCCCTTGGTGCCACCGGACGCTACGGCGGCGGCGACGTCCAATGGCTGACCACCGGGGGAGGGGTAATGCATTCGGAAATGTTTCCCCTGATCAACGATGACACCCCCAATACCCTCGAGCTATTCCAGATCTGGCTAAATCTGCCTCCGCAATCGAAGATGGCGCCCGCCCACTTTGCAATGTTGTGGAACGAGGAAATTCCCACAATCGTCCCCACACCAGGCGTCAGCATCGATGTGATCGCCGGTCGATTGGGGCAATTCGCCGCACCAGCGGCACCACCACATTCGTGGGCTTCGCAATCTGAATCTGAGCTTTCAATCTGGTTGATTCGTCTCGATCCAGATGCCCGATGGGAACTCCCGCCAGCCCCGGGCGGGCTCAATCGCATGCTGCATTGCTTTCTTGGTGATGATGTCTCTGTCGCCGCGACGCCGATACGGGAGAAGGTTGGCGTCCGTTTAGTCTCGGATGCGACGGTGCAGATCGAGAACAGGGGAGGGCCTGCCGCGTTCCTGCTTCTCCAAGGCCGTCCCATCGATGCTCCTGTGTTTCAAATGGGACCGTTCGTGATGAACTCCCCCGAGGAACTCCGTCAGGCTGTAGCGGACTACCACGCGACGCAGTTTGGTGTGTGGCCCTGGCACGGCCCTTCTCCAGTCCACCCGAGAACGCAGGGTCGGTTCGCCAGGCATGCCGACGGTCGGGTGGAATTGCGTGGAGGAGTTTCGTCCTCACTCCAGTGATACTTCATACCAGCAATGGCCAGGTATAGATTTGGACGATGAATTCGCCGCAAGATGATCTCGCCATACTGACCGGTTCCGACCGGCGCCGGCCACCCAAAATCTCCTGGCAGGCTGCAGTCGTTCTAGCCATAGCGATATTCGTTGGAGTGGGCATCGTTTGGCTCGTTCCGAAGAGTGAGATCGAAATCGACCTCGCAGCCGTTGGCTTCGCCGACTCGACCGTTCCAGGCTCGGTTGTTGATGCAGAAGAGAATCCCTGTAGCTTTTCACCAGATCTTGATTGTTCGGTGGTCACATTCGAGTTCATGATCGATGGCCGTCGCGACACATTCGTTCAGGAGTATTCGGTAGATGTGGGTTCTCCGGTTTTGGCCGAGGGCGATCGGATTTTTGTCAGCATCAACGAGTTTGAGGACGGAACTCTTTCTTATCAGTATGCAGACCACGATCGTCGTGCGTTGGTAGCGGTGGTCACAACCCTCTTTGCGCTCGCCGTTATAGGGTTGGGTCGGCTGCGCGGGTTTTACGCTTTGTTGGGATTGGGAGCCAGCGTGATTGTACTCCTACTGTTCATTATCCCCAGCATCGTGGCTGGCCGCGATGCGGTCTTGGTTGCGTTGGTGGGCGGTGGAGCTATTGCGCTAATTTCCCTGTATGTGACCCATGGGCCAAATCCGCTGACCCACGTTTCGGCTATCGGTGCCTTCGGCGCTTTGGCGCTGACGACTTTGCTTTCCTGGGTAGTGCTGGAAGCCGCTCAATTCACAGGTCTCGCCGATGAAGAATCATTCTTTCTAACCCTCATCCCTGGTGTAAATCTTGGAGGTCTCTTGCTGGCCGGGATCGTTTTGGGCACTGTTGGGGCGCTTGACGATGTGACGGTCACCCAAGGGTCGGCGGTATGGGAGGTGTACCGGGCGAACCCCCGCTTGAGTAGTCACGACCTCTTCGCCGCAGGGTTGCGCGTCGGGCGAGACCACATCGCTTCAACTGTCAACACTTTGCTTCTTGCATACGCAGGGGCAGCCCTACCCCTGATTATCCTCTTTAATCTGTCCGGCCAGAGCATGGGCTTTGTTGTCAGTTCGGAAGTTATCGCAGTGGAGATCGTTCGGACTCTGATCGGTTCTATGGGGCTAATTGCGGCCGTTCCACTGACCACATTCCTTGCCTCGAGGACGGTGAGCAAGATCAACATGGATGTAGGCAGCGTATAGGGAGAGAGTGAGGGTGTTGGTGACCAGATGGGTTCCATCCGTGACTTGTCGGTCCTTACGGAGCAGAAATCCACTCCCGATTGAATCGGCGGCTGGCGCAGCGAGCCATCCGCCGTACATGTCGGCGTGCCCCCGCGGTTCTAACATCAGCGCTTTACGAAGCCAGTCGAGATTCTCTCGGGCGAACCGGCGCATCTCGAGAACAGTCTCGCCATGGATTTCGGGCAAACCGCTGACTACGAAACGGAATGGCCCCCGCTGGCGTGGGAATCGATGACGTCCACCGCCAGCCAATCAGGAGGTGGCCGCCATGCCAGGGCTCTCTCGATGAGTGCGTCATTGGATCGCATTCATTGATTTAGTCGATGTACCCTGCCCAACGTGATCAAACTAAGCGACCTGGTGGCCCATCTCGCCGAGCGGACCCGACCCGAACTGGCCGCATCCTGGGATCCGGTTGGCCTACAACTGGGTGATCCAACTGATCGAGTCGGACGGGTTGGGGTATGTCATGAAGTCACCGAGGCGGTGGTGTCCGCGGCGATCGCATCGCCGGTCGACCTTCTCATCACCTATCACCCTCTGCTGTTCACCCCGACGAATCGGATCGTCGGTGGTCGATCGCCCGAAGCCAGGGCGTTTCGACTGATCGGGGCCTCAGTCGCGTTGCACGTAGTCCATACCGACTTTGACGCCGCTCCAGGGGGAACCGCAGACGCTCTAGCGGGCGTCTTCGGTCTCCGTGAAATTGAGCCCTTCGGTGACGACGAGGATGCCGGAATCGCCGCAATCGGCCGGATCGGGGAATTCGGGCAATCCCTCGACGTTCTCGAGGCGATAACAACCGATGCCTTTGGTATCGCCGGGTTGCGGGTTTCGGGCGATCGCGATCTGATCCTCAATCGTGTTGCCGTGGTTCCCGGTTCTGGCGGCGACTTCATCGACCGGGCCGCGGGTCGGGCCGACGCCATTGTGACCGGGGATGTATCCCACCATCGAGTTGTTCACGCCATCGACCGTGGGCTGGCAGTCGTCGATCCGGGCCATGTCGCCACTGAGCGGCCTGGAATGGCCGCACTCGTTGCTCTGGCCGCAACAATTCCGGAAGTGGAAGTGGTCGACTTCACCGATATCGACCCCGAGACCTGGGGGGTAAGAAATTCAAGCTCCCAACACCACTAGCCTTCTCCACCGATGGAAATAACTAGCCTCGCCGACCTCCTCGATGTCCAGGATCTTGATCTTCAGATCGACCGTCTTCTTCATCAACGCCAACATCTCCCCGAACTGGCGGAATACAAGGCCACCCATGAACAGATCGCACTCCTTCATGGCGAATTGGAAGTTGCTGCCGCATCCCTCAAGGAACTCGAATTGGACTTTGACAAGTCGGAGGGTGAGCTAGAGATCCTGGAGGCGAAACTAAAAGAGCACGAAACCCGGCTGTTCGCCGGTGGAATGAGTGGCCGGGAAACTGAGCACATGCGTCTGGAAGTGGAAAGCCTGCGGGGGCAACGAGAGGCTATGGAAGAGAGAGTGCTCCGTCTACTCGACACCGTCGACCCGGTGCGAGATGCCGTGAAGGACCTTGAAAGGCGGATCGCTGAGTTCGATGCGACTAAGGCTGAGTTGGAATCTGCCATCCAAGAAC
>JBBKXI010000162.1:0-8681 GCA_037969415.1 Acidimicrobiia bacterium
GAAAGTAGGTGATCAATGCTCAGGCCGAAAGCTCTCGCCAAATATCCATTGCCGCCACCGAAAACGGTGCCAGCGACACCCGTTCGAGAGTCACTACTTCCGGTCACGGCAAGACCAAAAGCTTGGGTCTCATAATCGACTAGTCCCCAGTTGGCGCCGCCGCCAACGCGAACAATCCGTGAAGTCGGGTTGACCGATACCGAGTTCAACGCCGAAACATCAATAAGAACGGAACCGTCTTCGACCGACTTGCCGGCCACGCTATGCCCTGCGCCCCGAACGGTGATGGGGAGGTCGATTGACCGAGCAAGGTCGAGAGCTGCAATTACATCAGCGGCACCTTCACAATTGACGATTAATTCCGGGCGCTGATCTACCCGACCGTTCCAAACTCTCCGTTGGTCGTCATATAACCGATCCTCGGGGAGGACCACTGATCCACGGATTTTGTGTTCGCTGTCGGCCTGGACGGCTTTGCTCATGAGTCAAAGGAATACCTGACACCGCCAAACAATCCCTAAACGCCTTGAGTCGATCGACTGTGAGCAATACTGCGAACCACGGTTCTCGCGAACTTTGTGTCACCGGTCACCTTTAGAATGGGGTTATGGCTCGTGCAATCTGGAAAGGCGCAATCAATTTCGGTCTGGTGACAATTCCCGTTGGGCTCTACAGCGCCACCGACGAGAAGTCCCCCAAATTCAAACAACTTCGCAAAGACGACCACTCGGCGATCAAATACAAGAGGGTCGCCGAAGCCGACGGAACAGAAGTTGGTTGGGACGACATCGTGAAGGGTTACGAATTCGAGAAGGGCCGCTATGTGGTCTTCACCGACGAAGAACTCGAATCAGCAAGCACGGAAGGCAACAAGCTGGTCGACGTCGTCCAGTTCGTCGACGAAGACGAGATCGACCCCATCTTGTTCAAGAAGTCCTACTACCTCGCTCCGGAGAAAACCGGAATCAAGGCGTATCAGATCCTGGAACAGGCCCTCGAACAGAAGGGACGCGTTGGGGTGGCCAAAGTGTCGATACGAGAAAAGCAACAGCTGGCGACATTACGGGCCAAAGATGGCGTGATAGTCATGGAGACCATGTACTGGCCCGACGAGATCAGGGCAGCCGAGTTCGAGGACCTCGACACCGAATTCGAGATTCGAAAAGAGGAGGTCGAAATGGCCGCTTCTCTAATCGATAACCTCACCCGACCTTTCGCTGAAGAAGAATATGTCGATAGGAGCCGAGAACAAATCGAAGAGCTCGCCGCCAAGAAGGTGGCTGGTGAAGAGATCGTCGCCGTCGACTCCTCACCGGAGCCAACCAAGGTGGTCGACCTGCTCGAAGCCCTCAAGGCATCGGTCGAGGCGACCAAGAAAGCTAGTTAGAACCCGGACCTTCGCTCGCCCAATCGATCGAGCCGACGTCGGCGATCTCGATACCCTTGAAAACCGGAGCGCGGAGGTGGTGGTCGGCGGTCCATTCTTTGAATTCGACATTCGCCACCAGCGCCGGCTTGACCCAATGGAGCTTGCCCGGATACCGCACGTTTGGATGGAATGGCGAGGAATTGACGGCGATTTCGCCCAGTGTTGACCGTATTGCACCGAGAGCGTGATCGTCGAATCCCGAGCCCACCGCTCCGACGAAGCGCAATTCCTCGTTGTCCCAGAGCCCGAGGAGCAACGAACCGAAAGTAGAAGATCGTCCTCCCTCGCCTTCGGCCCAGCCTCCAACCACGGCGCGCATCTGTCGTCTTACGGATACTTTGCGCCAATCCGGGGACCGTTTCCCGGGCAGATACTTCGAGCCGGACCGCTTGGCGACGATCCCTTCGAGTCCCTGGCCCTTGATTGCTTCAAACAGTGCCCTCCCCGCGGCAGGGGTCTGTTCAGGTGTAATGATTGGCGACGGCAAATCGAGGCCCGCCAGAACCGAGCGTCGCTCCTCGAGTCCAAGTCCGGTCACATCGGCGCCTTTGGCATACAGCACGTCGAAGGCCACATAGTTGACCGCAACCCTGGATCCGGTCCCCGACCCGCCAAAACCGGTACGTTTCTGAATGAGGTCGAAGCTGGGCAGCCCGTTTTCGTCAAAGGCCACAATCTCACCATCGAGGACTACCCCAGATGGGATGGGCAATGTTTCCAATTCAGGGAAGGGCTGGACCAAATCAATCCCCCTTCGCGACCGCGCTCGAATTCTTCCGTCGTTTCCCAGAATGGCCCGGTACCCGTCCCACTTGACTTCGAACCACCAGCCTTCATCGTCGAAGGGATCCCGCCATTTGGTGGCGAGCATTGGTTCGTAGCGGGGCAGGTTCAACTCGGCGACAATTCCTCGCGCACCAGACGGTTGACGAGGCCACCATCAACATCCTTGCCGTGGGTCTGCATCAGATGGCCAATCACCCGTCCGGCAGACTTCTCGTCTCCGGCGACGCCGAGTTCAGCGATGGCATCGGTGACCAAACTCCTGGTTGCCGTCTCATCGAAGGTTTGCGGTAGCCAACGGCGGAGATAATCCACCTCGAACTCTAGTTTTGCCGCCATGGCGGCACCACGGTCGCCGTAGCCCTCGTACTCCTCCCGGGACTTATCCATCTTCTTGACATAGCTTCCGATGACCTTCTCATAGAGAGCATCGTCGGCTTCTCCATGAAACCCGGGGTCACTCTTCACCACCGAAACTTCGGTTTGAATCTGTCGAATGGCATCGCGTCGCAGTGCGTCTTTGGACAGCATCGCGTCTTTCAATTCGGTGGCCAATTCATCTTTGATCGTCATGGGAGGCTCCGTGTTAGCGCTCTGGTGGATTCCGGGTCGTCGGTAATGATGCCTGAGACCCCGCGGGAGACCAACTCATCGATCTCGAATCCAAAATTTCGGAACCTCTGCGACGACCAAACGAAGGTCTCGATGTCGTAGGGAATCGTTTCGTTTGATTTAAGCAAAAGGTCGACATCGGGAACCAAATAGCGATGCCCACCGTCCAAACATCGTGAGACGGCTTCATGGATGTTGCCGAGACCGCCAACGTTGAGGCCGGTGGCCACATCAGGGAAATTCTGACGAACTCGTTCGATAGCTTCCCAGTTAAACGAGATGATGGTATCGGTGAGACGAGCTCGACTGGCCGCTTCAAGGGCCAACCGCGAATCGGCTTCGTAGCCGGGTTCGGCGGGTGAGTTCTTGACCTCGATCAAGACCGGCGTTTCGGGAAGGGCTGCGAGAGCCTCGTCGAGTAGACAGGGCTTGACCCCTTCGCCCAGGTCAATCTCCGCGAGTATCGGCCACGGGGTTTCGATTACCGTGAGGTCACCAATGGTTGGGTCATGCGAAAGAACCAACTTGCCGCCGAGAGATCGCCGAACATCGAGCTCGACACTGTCACAAATTTGGGCGGCGGCGAGGAACCCTGGCAACGAATTGTCGGGGAACCTGGTGGGCAATCCACGGTGGCCGACAATAGAAATTTCAGAAGACAAGAAAAGAATTCCTAGAAACTCGTTTACAAGTAGGAGTCAGGACACTAAATTCGATACTGAATCCATCGGCTCTCGGTGTAAAACACCGCCGACCCTTGTGAAAAACATCACAAACCCAAGGAAATTTTGTGCTAACAACCCCCATAACCACTGACTGGCGAGACCTTGCGTCTTGCAAAGACTCCGAACCAAACCTCTTCTTCCCGGTAGGAACTACCGGACCGGCAATCGAGCAAATCGATGCCGCCATTGCAATCTGCTCTACTTGCATGGTTCAAGAAGACTGCCTGCAGTACGCCCTGGAGACCAACCAGGAATCCGGCGTTTGGGGCGGATTTGCCGAAGATGACCGTCGTCGACTCCGCAAGCGGTGGTTGGCCGAGCGGCGGAGACGTTCCGCCTAGCCAATCTCCCCTCCTTACCCACAGGGCTCTCCATCTGGAGGGCCCTGTTTAGTTGCAGGACCGCTATCGATCAGTTTGTGTCGGTTTCCGGACCCTAAGTGACTGATAATCGACACAAACCGAAGAAGTGGGTCAACCGATGGGACCGAAGCCAACACTGTGATCAGCGTCGTCGGTCTCCATTTCGACATAGCTGATCCGACTTGCCGGAACTCCCACTTCGCGACCTTTGGAATCGGTGAACCAAGCGACATCTCCTGACGCGACGGCATCAGCTACTGATTTCTTGAACCCTTTCGGATCATCGACATCAAGCTCAATCAGCTTGGCTGAGTCGGCTACCCCTATTCGAACTTTCACAATTCACATCCAGTTGTTGAGTACCGACAGATCGTAACCCTCTTCCAATCACTCAAACGGCAACGTATTTTAGACCGATGAACATCCGCCCATTTTTCATTTGCCTGATGGTGGCGCTCCTCTATGGGTTCATGGGGCTTGCGATCGCGGATAAGGCTGGCGAGACAGGGTATCTCCCGGTAGAAATGAAGGCATCGTCCGACCCGACAGTTACGGTGGTCGTAGAACGGGGCGACCATCTCTGGAAGCTATCGGCGGCCCATCTCGCAAACGTATTAGATAGGGACGTGGCAAATCGGGAGATCAGCCCGTACTGGCGGGAAACGATCGACGCCAATCTTGGTTCGCTGCGGTCTGGTGACCCCGACCTGATCTACCCCGGTGAATATGTGGCGTTGCCGGCTATCGAACAGCCGTGAATTTGGCGATACGGCCGTCATAGGTCGCCACAAACAGCTCACCGTCGCCCCGGACGCCAAAGGTATTGATCTGACCAATTGGGCCGCCGAGGTCCGCAGTCCAATCCTTAGACTCGGTCAGCTGACCGTCCACCATCTTGAATGACTTGATCCACTGAGTGCACCAATCGCTGTAGAAGTAGGTGCCGTTCAGTTCCGGAATCTCAGAACCCCGGTAAACATATCCACCTGAAATCGAACATCCTTGGTCGGCTTCAGAACCGTGAAGATACGTCAGGACGGGTGCGTCGTACAACGAGAGGTCGCAGTCCTGGACGTGGAAACACCTCGTGCCTTCCACGTCGGACCAACCGAAGTTATAGCCACCTTCTGAAATCGATACGACATTGACCTCCTCCTGATCGGCATGTCCTACATCGGCGATGTAGATCAGGTTGTCGACGGGATCAATGCTGAAACGCCAAGGATTGCGGAGTCCGTATGCCCAGACCTCGGGCGCGCCTCCGCCTGAGACGAACGGGTTGTCAGCGGGGATGCCGTATGGGTCGCCACTATCGACGTCGAGTCGAGACACGGTACCGAACATGGTGTTGGGATCCTGACCCTGGGCCCGGGAGTCAGCTCCGTCCCCTAGAGAATTGTAGAGATATCCGTCGGGACCGAAGGCCAGCTGACCAGCGTAATGCCGGATATCGACCGAGTTTTCTGGTTGTTCCAGCTCATAGATGACGCGCTCCGAATCGGGGTCGGCACGGTCCGGATTGGTTGGCGACACATGAAATTCGGACAACTGGCGATTCCCGCCTTTGTCGGTGTAATAAACAAAAAAGCGCCCGTTGGTTGCATAGTCGGGGTGGAAAGCCATTCCGAGCAAACCCTGTTCGATTCCCCCGGCAAGGACACGATCGTCGATAGCCAGGAATGGCGGATCGAGACGTTGATAGTTTTCATCGAGGATCCGAATCACGCCCCCGCGCTGGACAACAAAGATCCGATTATCACCCGGCGGTGATGTGAGCGAAACGGGTTGTCGCAACTTGACATCATCGGACAAGTTCGGGCTGTCATATACAACCTCGAGCTTCACACCCTGAAGCGGAGCCAGATTGGACGGTGCGGACGATGATGTTGACCCGTCCGGATCGGATGGGGTAGTCGATCCGTCACCCGGTGTGGTGGTTTCACCGCCGGCGGGGATGGTGGTTGTCGTTTCTCCAGCAACGGGTGGAGTGGATCCCCCTTCCCCACGGCCACGAAGGAATATGAAACCGACGAGAAAAAGAACAATCAGACCGATAAGAACTGCTCTGGCCCTGCTCTGATCCGGAGAGGGCGATTGGCTATGGCGGGCACTCACAGATGGGGAGTGTAGGGAGGCTGTCGCCAAACCGGAATGTTTTAGAACGACGCTTTAGGCGTTGTCTCCGAGAAATATTTCCGAGACGGAAGAGTCCATGAAAATAGCCTGGAGAGCCTCGGCCACTATTGGTGCAATCGACAGAACAACCAGCTTGTCGAGAGCCAGAGCATCGTCACTCACCGGCAAAGTATTGGTAACGATAACCTCATCGATCGGCGCATTCTTGAGCCTGTCGATGGCGGGATCGGAGAGAATCGCATGAGTTGCCGCGATCCTGACGCTCAATGCGCCGTATTCCCGCATCATCTCGGCTGCGTTGCAGACGGTTCCGGCCGTGTCGATCATGTCATCGACAATCACGACGTGCTTATCTTTGACCCGCCCGGCCATCGATAGCGCCTGAGAAACATTGTGTTCGTTCGGGTCTCGTCTTTTGTATATGAAGGCCACGGATGCATCCCCGAGCCGTCGAGCGTAGCGCTCCGCCCTCTTCACACCACCGGCATCGGGTGACAACACTGCGATCCGGCCTTCGATCTGATCCGCCACATAATCCGCGATCATCGGGATCGCGGTGAGGTGGTCAAAAGGTTTCTGGATGAAGCCCTGCAACTGTCCGGTGTGGAGATCGACAGACACAAGACGGTCGGCGCCGGCGGTCATGAAAAGGTCACCGACGAGGCGGGCGGTGATTGGCTCTCGAGGAAGAACCTTCTTGTCCTGCCTTGCATATCCGTAAAAAGGCATTACGGCGGTTATCCGTCGTGCCGACGCACGTCGCAGTGCGTCGATCGTGATCAATTGCTCCATGATGTGATCGTTGATCGGCGACGAGTGGCTCTGGATTACGAAGCAGTCCGCTCCCCGGACCGACTCCAGTGGCCTTGCGTACAGCTCGCCGTTGGCGAACTGTGAAAGCTCCAGCTTGCCCAGGGAAATCCCCAACATCTCTGATACATCGTCGGCCAGGGGCAGATTCGCCCCACCCGAGAAAAGCATCATCCGGTTCCGGGAAACGACGTCCACAATTACTCCTCGGCCTTCTTGTTCGCCTGCCGCTCAGCTCGCCGCCGAGCGTAGCCAGGGATGACCTTTTGGTCACTTCGTTCCACGGCCAACGCATCGGCCTCGACATCCTTCGTGATCGCGGAGCCAGCCCCGGTGATGGCACGGTCTCCGATGGTCAGCGGCGCTACCAACATGGTGTCGGATCCGATGAACACGTCATCACCGATCACCGTTGCATGCTTCTCGTAACCATCGAAGTTACAGGTGATCGTCCCTGCTCCAATGTTGGTGCCACTTCCCACAGTTGCGTCGCCGAGATACGTCAGGTGCGGTGCCTTTGCACCCTCACCCAATTTGGCGTTCTTGGTCTCGACGAATGTACCGACCTTGGCACGGTCGGCAAGGACTGTTCCGGCCCGAAGCGAAGCGTAGGGACCAACTTCACAGTGGGAACCAACAACTGCTGAGCGGAGAACTGAGTACCAAACCAATGCGTCGCTGCCTATTTGCGAGTCACGGGCAAGAACGTCAGGACCCACCTGTGCATTCGCCCCCACTTTGGTGGAACCCTCCAGATGAACACCAGGGTAAATCGTGGCTCCAGGGGCAATCTCGACTTCAGGATCGATGTAGGTGTGGTCAGGGTCGACAATCTGTACCCCTGCCTCCATGTGCCTGCTATTGATCCGACGCCGCAGGATTTGCCCTGCTTCGGCTAGCTGATCATGGGAATTGATTCCAATCACTTCCTCTGCTTCGGCTTTGACAGCCTTCAGTTTTACACCTTTGGAGGCGAGAATTCCGATTACGTCGGTCAGATATTGTTCACCCTGGGCATTATCGGAGCCAATCGCTTCCAGGGCATCGACCAGCGCCCCCGCCTGAAATGCGTAAACCCCGGCGTTGATCTCAGCAATCAACAACTGCTCAGCGTCACAATCCCGATCCTCGACCACCCCGACGACATCACCATCCACCCGGATGATCCGTCCATAGCCGGACGGGTCGTCCAGGTCGGCTGTCACCATTACAACTCCGATGTCTTCGGGTCTTGCAACCAATGATTTGATCAGCTCAGTTGTCAACAATGGCATGTCGCCGTAGAGCACCACCACGGTGTCGTTATCGTCCAGTTCGCCAAGAACGCCTAGACCGACCTTCGTCGCGTGGCCGGTACCGAGTTGATGTTCTTGAATGCCAACTACCGGTTGGGATCCGAGCAACGGCCTCACCTCATCGGCTCCGTGGCCGAGGACCACCGCCAGAGAATCCGGTTTGGCGGGAGCTACCGACCCGATAACCCATTCGACGAGAGATCTTCCAACGACCCTATGGGCCACTTTGGGCAGGTCGGATTTCATTCTTTTGCCCTGGCCGGCGGCCAGGACGATCACATGGGTTGGCAAATGAGCCTTTCAGTGATTGATCGCTGGGGGAGCAGGGCTCGAACCCGCTCTTACAGGTCCAAAACCTGCCGTGCTTCCGGTTACACCATCCCCCAGTGGGGCAACGAATAGGTTACTAAGTGCAATTCCGAATCAGAACCCACTCTTAAAGGTCCACCCCACTTGACAGTGCTTCACAGTCACACCATCCCCCAGTGGGACACTTACTCCCCCTCCGGAGACGAAGTCGAACGGAGGG
>JBBKXI010000163.1:0-2736 GCA_037969415.1 Acidimicrobiia bacterium
GAGTCGTCCTTTGCCGACCGTTACCTCAACGAAGGCTTTTCCGGCGGGGAGCGGAAGCGAAATGAAGTTCTCCAAATGGCCGTGCTCGAACCCGACCTCGCCATCATGGATGAAACCGATTCGGGCCTCGACATCGACGCTCTCCGTACAGTCGCCGAAGGGGTCAACAAGCTCACCAGCCCCGAACGAGGGTTTCTGATCATCACGCACTATCAGCGTCTCCTCGATTATGTGACGCCCGACATCGTCCACATATTCATGGACGGGCGCATCCTGGAAAGTGGCGGACCCGATGTCGCCAAGAAACTTGAAGAAGAGGGATACGATTCGTTCCGTTCCACGTTGACTCAGTAGTGACCGACTTATCGCACCTCAAAGCTGACTTCCCCATCATCTCTGACGGGGTACATTTTCTCGACTCGGGGGCGTCGTCACAGAAGCCGACTTCTGTCCTGGACGCCATGGACACGTTTGCGCGAACGTCCTATGCCAACGTCCACCGCGGTGCCTACTCCCTGTCGATCGCGGCAACCGAAGCATACGAAGCGGCTCGGACCCGGGTTTCCTCTTTCATCGGGTCGCCATCGCCACAACAGGTCATCTTCACCAGAGGAACGACCACCGCCATCAACATGGTCGCTTTCGGTTGGGGAATGGAACACCTCAGCGAGGGCGACCGGATCATTGTCTCTGAGATCGAACACCACTCGAACCTGGTCCCGTGGCAGATGGTGGCCAAACGAACCGGGGCAACCCTTGACCACATCCCGATGACCGATGACTTTCGGCTCGACTTCGCCGCGTTCGAGTCGATGATCGGACCGGATGTCAAAATAGTTGCAATTACCGGGATGTCGAATGTGTTGGGGACCATGCCGCCGGTGCGGAAATTTGCAGATTTGGCCCACTCCGTTGCCGCCCGTGTTCTCGTCGACGCGGCGCAACTCGTCCCTCACTCCCCGGTTGACGTCGTCGAGATGGGAGCCGATTTCGTCGCGTTCTCGGGACACAAAATGCTGGGACCGACTGGAATCGGTGTTCTCTGGGGCAATTTGGACGCCCTCGAAGAGATGGAGCCGTTTGAAGGCGGTGGGGAGATGATCGCCGACGTCACGCTTCATGAGTCGACCTGGGCCGCCATACCGGCGCGCTTCGAGGCAGGAACCCCGCCGATCATCGAGGCGGTTGGGCTGCACGCCGCCATCGACTACCTCGACTCGATCGGCATGGACACCATCCTCAAGCACGACAAGGATTTAACGGAAGTTGCCCTGAAACGCCTCGGCGACGTTCCCGGGCTGTCGATCCAGGGACCGTCAACAATGGAAGATCGCGGTGGCGTGGTTTCGATGGTTATGGACGGAGTCCACGCCCACGACCTGGCCACAATCCTCGACGAACAAGGCGTTTCTGTACGCGCCGGGCACCACTGCGCCAAACCACTGATGCGGCGGATGGGTGTTGCCGCCACTGCCCGCGCCAGCTTCTACGTGTACAACGAAGAATCCGACATTGACGCACTGGTGACCGGTTTGCGCCGGGCCCGAGAGTTGTTTGGGGTCTGACAGTGGCACTCGAAGAGCTTTACCGGGAAGTCATCCTCGACCACTACAAGAACCCGCGCAACCGAGGCCACCTCGACCATTTCGACGCCTCGGCACAGGGCGTAAACCCACTCTGTGGCGACGAAATCAACATAGAAATCAGCTTTGATGGCGATGTTGTCTCAGAGATCGCCGTTGCCGGCCAGGGTTGTTCCATCAGCCAATCGTCAGCATCGATGATGACCGAGGCGATCAAGGGCAAGACCAGAGCGGAAATTGAGGAGATTGTCACCAAGTTCCGGGCCATGATGTCGCTCGAAGAAGGGTTAGAGCTCGAGTTCGACCCTGATCGCCCCGGCGCCGTTTTGGGAGACCTCGAAGCCCTCCAGGGTGTCCGTCAGTACCCGGTCCGTATCAAGTGCGCCAGTCTCGGTTGGACCACCCTGCTCGAGGCCCTCGGCTCGTCCTGATCACCGTTCTGTGAAGCAAAATTGTGTCCAGGACGCAAAAACCGTTCACAAAAGGAATATGTCTCTGCTCTGTGAACCAAAACTGCGTTGTGGACGCAAAAACCCTTCACAAAACGGTGTTCGAGAGGGTCAATCGAAATCTGTTAGGACCTCTTCGAGACGCTCTCCTACCGAGGTGAGGCGTTCGCGGCAGAAGGAAAGCAGGTCGGAGGCCCGCTTGACATCTTCGAGGAGGTTGTCGACATCGACATCGTCGGCCCTGAGTCGGGCATGGATCGCCCGCAACTCCTCCAGGGCGACCGAATAGGTCAGTTCGCTGTCGGTCATGATTCTTCCTCTACTCTCATTCCCACCGTACCGTCGACCATCCTGACCTTCACATCTTCACCCACTTTTAGGGATGCGGCGAGTTTGACTGCAGATCCATCGGGCCGGGTCACTACCGAAAAACCCCGTCGCAATGTAGGTTCCAAACCCACGGTGGCCACCACCTGGGACAGCGAGTCGAGTACCAAAACATGACGTGACAATCCGTCCCGTGCCCGCCCAGCGACATCGTTGCCCAGATCTTTTAGACGATCTGATTGTCGCCCGAGGATGGCTCGCACACCCCCTAGCTCTCGGGCAGAATTGTCGAGTTGGTTACCGGCGTGACCAAGAACGCGCTCGGCTTCATCACGGATTACCCGGCGGGGTATTTTGCGGGTTTTGAGATCCGGAAT
>JBBKXI010000164.1:0-6074 GCA_037969415.1 Acidimicrobiia bacterium
GGAAAAGTCGCAACGACGTGGCGCAATGGGACCTCGCCCGGATCCCCGGCGCGCGATCGGGCTGTGACGCCTGGCCTGCCAGAACAGGGGAGGGTAGGACGAGGGAGGACCCGCTCAGATGTCGTAGTAGAGGTGGAACTCGTATGGGTGGGGACGGAGACGAACCGGGTCGACCTCGTGCTTGGTCTTGTAGTTGATCCATGCATCGATCAGGTCCTCGGTGAACACTCCACCACGAAGTAGGAACTCATGGTCATCGGCCAGGGCTTGTAGCGCCTCGCTGAGCGAACCTGGAACAGTTGGCAGGTCGGCAAGTTCGGCCGGTGGCAGGTCGTAGATGTCTTTGTCGACCGGATCGTGTGGCTCGATCTTGTTCTGGACACCGTCCAGCCCTGCCAGCAGCATCGCCGCAAAGGAGAGATAGGGGTTGGCCGTAGGGTCGGGACAACGGAACTCGAGGCGTTTCGCCGCTGGGGCTTGCGAGTACTGCGGGATCCGAATTGCTGCCGACCGGTTGCGGCTCGAATAGACCAGATTCACCGGAGCCTCATAGCCGGGTACCAACCGTCGATATGAGTTAGTGGTCGGAGCAGCAAAAGCCAGAACCGCTGGAGCATGCTTGAGCAATCCGCCGATGTACCAGCGGGCCATATCGGATAGACCGGCGTATCCACCTTCGTCAAAGAAAAGTGGCTTGCCGTCAGTCCAGAGCGACTGGTGAACGTGCATCCCTGACCCATTGTCCTCAAAAACCGGTTTGGGCATAAATGAAACCGACTTGCCAGCCTTCCACGCTGTGCTCTTCACGATGTACTTGTAGAGCGTCACATTGTCAGCCGTGCGGAGCAATTCACCGAAACGCATATCGATCTCGGCCTGACCCGAAGTCCCAACTTCGTGGTGCTGAACCTCGATCTCGATACCAGCGGCTTCGAGATTGGCCGTCATCTCCGACCGCAGGTCCTGGAAGTGATCGGTTGGTGGGACCGGGAAGTAGCCCTCTTTGTATCTGGGCTTGTACCCCAGGTTGCCGCCTTCTTCGACTCGTCCTGAGTTCCAGGCGCCCTCTTCGGAGTCGAGGTAGTAATAGCCCGAGTGCTGGTTCTGACCGAATCTCACATCATCGAAGATGTAGAACTCCGCTTCGGGACCCCAATAGGACATGTCGGCGATCCCGGTGTTGATGAGATAGTCAGCGGCCTTCTTCGCCACATAGCGGGGGTCGCGGTCGTAAGGCGCCCCGGTGAGAGGATCGTGAACGAAGCAGTAGAGCATGAGGGTCTTCCGATCCCGGAACATGTCCTCGACTGCCGTGGTGGGGTCGGGTATGAGGATCATGTCCGATTCCTGGATCTGCTGGAAGCCACGAATCGAAGAACCATCAAAACCGAAGCCTTCGCCGAATGAATCCTCGGTAAGTTGATGCGATGGGACCGTGAAGTGCTGGACCTGGCCGGGCAGGTCGCAGAATCTCAGATCAATGAATTCGTATCCCTCATCCTTGATAAGGGATAAGACGTCTGCAGCCGTCTTGCTCACTTGTTGGCCTCCTTGTTGTTTGGCGGTGAACTGGAACTTTGTATCCGTACGCCGTTTCACGGTAGTTGCAGAATTGTGAACGGTGTGTTTCCAAATCCGCGTTCCGACGGATAAGCGTGCCAATAGTGGCACCAAACACCTCGCGGTTGCGGGACTAGTCTCTGGGCCGACCATTCCTCCTCCAAAATCGGCCACTATTGGCCGGCTGATCCGTCGGAACGCGATGCCACGGCGACGAAAGACCGGGCCGGGCGACGATGGTTGCGATAATCCGGAGTGTGATTCGAATACTCGCGCGCCAGCATCCAACCGATAGCTTCGAGGTAGCCGAAGCTGATGATGCCGGCAACCTGGGCCAGCACGACGTGGTGTGGATCGACATCGCTTCCGCAGACCACTCGGGCTTTGAACAGATCCTCGCCGACCTGGACATCGCTGAGCCCGCCTTTGTCGAAAGCATTGACGGCCTGTTCCGGGGTATTAACGAGGGCGTCCACTCAGTCCAGTTCGTGCTCTCGGTGCCGGAGACCGGTGTTGCCAACCGCCTCGCCACCGATCAGGTCGCCGTTTCGATGGGGCGACGGGTCCTGGTCACCCAACACGACGACCCTGTGGCTGCGATCGATCGCTTGTGGGATGTCGAGACACTGAACACCAGTGACATCTCTACCCCGTCCGCGCTTGCTGCGGGGATCGGGCAATCGGGGAGCCGCCAGATGATTCCGCTGATCGAGGAACTAGAGGTTCGGATCGACGGACTTGAGGATCTGGCCTTTGCTGCCGACCCCCGCACCCTCACCGAAGTTCACGCTCTTCGCCGCGATCTAATCACCCTCCGGAGAATTGCGGGGCGACAGCGAGATGTCCTCGAGGATCTGTCCGTCTCGGTCCATCATGCCATTGGTTCCAGTGGGCAGGACGCCTTCGCGAAGGCTGCCGATCATGCCAGCCGGGTGGTGGATTCGTTGGAGTCGGCGAGGAATCTCCTCTCGTCTGTGCTGGAAACTTATCGCGGCGCAGTAGCAGACCAGACCAATGAGATCGTTCGTATCCTGACCGTTTTCTCTGCGATTCTCCTGCCATTGACCGTCGTTGCCGGGATTTTCGGAATGAACTTCGACTTCATTCCGACATCAGCGGCGTCATGGGGTTTTTGGGCCTGGATCGGTGTGATGGCCCTGGTTGCGGTCGGACTGTGGGCCTATTTCTCCCGTCGAGGATTCGTCGGTGTTCCCCGACTCCGCGACTTGCCAAAGTCGGTGGGACTGGGGATCGTCGCCGCCGGGACCGCTCCGGTAAAAGCAATCGCGTCTGGCGTCGGCTCGACAGTGAAATTCCTCGACCCGAGACACAAGACGGAGGAAGACTGACCGCCCCACTTCATTTCTGTGAACCGTTTTGGTGTCGTGCCCACAAATTCCCTTCACAGAAAAGTTGGCTGGCGCGAAGCTGAGTTTCGCCGTGGCGAAACTCAAACCTCCTGGCTGGGCCGGGAGGCGACTACCGTCGTCACACGTCATGCCAGCCACAGTTGTTTTGGGTGCCCAATGGGGCGACGAAGGTAAGGGACGGGTCGTTGACTACTTCGCTGAGTCGGCCGACTACGTAGTCAGGTACCAGGGCGGAAACAACGCCGGTCACACAATTGTCGTCGGCGATGAAAAACTGGCGCTCTCCCTCATTCCCTCTGGAATTCTGTATCCCGAATGCACTCCGGTGATCGCGTCGGGCACCGTGATCGACCCAAAGGTGCTGCTAGCTGAAATGAAGAAGGTGGAATCGAAGGGACTCGACCCATCACGGGTCCGCCTATCCGCCAACGCTCATGTGATCATGCCCTATCACCGCAAGCTCGACGCCGCGATAGAGCGCTACCTGGGTAAGAACCAGATCGGGACCACCAGGAAGGGCATCGGGCCCACTTACACGGACAAGTACGCCCGTGTGGGAATCAGGATCCAGGATCTGTTTGACGCCAAGATCCTCCGTCAGAAGGTCGAAGCGGCCCTGGAGGAAAAGAACAAAGTTCTCCCCCGCGTGTACAACACCCTTCCCATGGACGCCGACGAGATAATCGAGGAGTACCTCGGGTATGCCGAGCAGTTGCGACCGTATGTAACCGACACGTCGTTGTTGATCTGGAATGGTTTACAGAAGGGCGAGCAGGTCCTTTTTGAAGGAGCCCAGGGCACACTGCTCGACATCGACCACGGGACCTACCCGTTTGTCACTTCGTCAAATCCAACCGCCGGCGGGGCCGCGGTTGGGTCAGGCATTGGACCCAAAGCGATTGACGAGGTAATCGGTGTCGCGAAGGCGTACATCAGCCGGGTGGGCACCGGGCCCTTCCCAACCGAACTTCACGATGAAATCGGGGATCGCATGATCGAGTTAGGTGGTGAGTACGGGACGGTCACCGGTCGGCGTCGTAGATGTGGATGGCTCGATCTGGTCGCCCTCCGATACGCAAACCGGGTCAACACTTTCACCAGTCTTTTCCTGACAAAAATGGACATCCTGTCTGCGTTCGACACCATCAAGATCGCCAACGCCTACACGTCGGGCGGGGAGCGATACGACGAGTTTCCCGTCCAACAAAGCGTTCTCTATCACTGCGAGCCGGAGTACGACGAGCTACCCGGGTGGAAGACCGATATCACCGGTATTCGCGAGTACGAAGACCTTCCCACCGAAGCCCGCGATTACGTCCGTTACATCGAAACCAAGGTCGGCGTTCCCGTGGGGTGGGTGTCGGTGGGCCCGGAACGAACTCAGCTGATAACCCTGCCATGAAGGTGCTTCTCATCGGTGGGGGTGGTCGCGAGCACGCCCTGGGTTGGAAGCTGGCTCAGTCGCCAAGAGTCAAGGACCTGATTTCGCTGCCCGGCAATCCCGGGCTGGCCAAGCTCGGAGCCACGGTGGAAGGTATCTCGCCGACAGACGTTGGAGCCGTCGCAGCCATGGCCCGGGTCCACGGGGTCGACCTGGTCGTCGTGGGTCCGGAAGGACCACTGGCAGCCGGGATCGCCGACGCTCTCACCAGTTTGGGTATTCCGGTATTCGGACCGACCCGGGCTGCGGCCAAACTCGAAGCTTCGAAATCCTTCGCCAAAGAGGTGATGCGACGGGCAGGAGTTGCCACGGCAAATTCAAGTTGGTTCGACAACCCGTCTGACGCCCACGACTATCTCGCCAGAACCTCCGGCCCGTATGTCGTCAAGGCCGATGGCCTGGCCGCCGGAAAGGGCGTCCTAGTGAGCGAATCACTCAAGCACGCCGATGGGTGGGTCGACCAATGTTTCGATGGTGGTTTCGGAGCTGCCGGGTCATCGGTACTCATCGAGGACTATCTCGAAGGCCCCGAGGTCAGCGTCTTTGCGGTCTGCACCGACTCCGGGGCAAGACCCTTGGCACCGGCACGGGACTACAAACGTCTTCTCGACGGAGACAACGGGCCTAATACTGGTGGAATGGGTTCATATTCACCGGTCGAAGACCTCCCCTCAGATTTGGTCGACACCACCATGGACCGGGTTTTCGACCCTGTGCTTGCCCAAATGAAAGAGGATGGCAATCCGTTTACTGGCTTCCTCTATGCGGGATTGGTCCTGACCGCAGATGGACCGAGTGTCCTCGAGTTCAATGTCCGGCTCGGTGATCCTGAGACCCAGGCTGTCCTCCCCCGACTGAGCAACGACCTGGTCGATGTGTTGCAAGGGACGACGCCCGAATGGTCTGACTCCGCCACGGTCAACGTGGTGCTGGCAGCCAAGGGCTACCCGACCGACCCGCAGGTGGGACGAACCATCAAGGGGATCCAGGATGTACCCGACGATGTGCTGATCTTCCACGCGGGCACCCGACGCGATGGCAAGAAGCTTCTAGTTAACGGTGGCCGGGTGCTCAACCTGGTTGGTACCGGACCCGATTTGGCGACTGCCCGGGAACGCGCCTACCGGGCTTCCGACGCCATCAGTTGGCCCGGAATGCAGTTTCGCACCGACATCGCTCAGGCCTGACGCTCCTCCGTCACCTCTCCCGGATCCTCGATGACGAGGTGGCTTTTCCCCTCGGGATGTGCGGCGTCGACGAGACTTCGAACTGTCCCTGAAATCATCAAAGCCATGGCCACCAGCAAGCCTCCGAGGACTGAGAGGACCGCGGCGAAAATGTAGTAGAGAGTGGCGTAGTAATTACGGACTTCATCAACCTCTCCGATCGGGATGGCCATGGTCACCAGGGCGACAACCGCGACCACTATCACCAGAGTCGCGAGAACATTGATATTCCGGATCCGTTTGTAGTGAGCATCGGAGAAGATGAGATCAGAGGAGAAGGTGATTCCGATAAGGGTCAACATCAAGGCCAGAACGGTTGCACCGGCTGCGATTGCCGCCGAAGCAAGGAACTGCCCGGTCGGGATCGTGGCCTCGATCAGTCGGAGGGCCTCGAAGCTGGCGACACTGCCGACCAAAACCACGCCGCCGAACAAACCCAGCGTGGCGACGACGCCGCCGAGCAGCGCCCCCTTGAAT
>JBBKXI010000165.1:0-10506 GCA_037969415.1 Acidimicrobiia bacterium
CCGGAGAACTCATGGGGGTAACGACCGAGATGGCCGCCTTTCATTCCAACCAGCTCAAGCATGTCGGTGACCCGTTCGTGACGTTCGTCCTTGTCATCGACTCCATGCAGTCGCAAACCTTCGGCGATCGACTCGCCTACCTGCGCTCTCGGGTCGAGAGACGTATAGGGATCCTGGAAGATGATCTGGACGCGTTTTCGGAACGGTTTGAGTTCCTTGCCCGATACGTGGGTCACATCCTGCCCGTCAAACTGGATCGTCCCACCGGTAGGTTCGAGAAGGCGAACCAACATCCGACCCAAAGTCGTCTTGCCGCAACCTGACTCTCCGACCAACCCTATGGTTTCGCCCCGACGAATATCGAGATCGACCCCGGCCACAGCGTTGACCCGACCCACCTCGCGCTGGAGCAATCCGCCGCGTACCGGAAACTGTTTGACCAGATCACGAATTTCAACGAGGTTGTCACTCATCGGGATGTTCTTCGTAGAGCCAGCAGCGCACCTTATGGCCAGGTTTGATCTCGGTGAGATTTGGCTTTACCTCGGTACAGATCTCGAGGCCGTACTCGATTCGTGCCGGGCAGCGACTGGCGAATCGACATCCCGGCGGAAGGTCGATCAGGGATGGCACCACGCCGGGAATGGTGTCGAGGTCGTCTTTGATCGATCCCAGCACGGGAATAGACCCAATCAAGCCTTGCGTATAGGGATGGAGTGGATCCTTGAAAATCGATCGGACGTCCGCTTCCTCGACAAATTCGCCGGCGTACATAACCGCCACCCGATCGGCCATTTCAGCCACGACACCGAGGTCGTGCGTAATCAGAACCACTGCGGTATTGAGGTCTCGTTGCAAATCACGCATCAGGTCGAGGATTTGCGCTTGGATGGTGACGTCGAGGGCGGTTGTTGGTTCGTCGGCGATCAACAACTCGGGCTCACAAGCCAACGCCATGGCGATCATGATTCGCTGGGCCATTCCACCGGAGAGTTCGTGTGGGTAAGCATCGGCTCGCGACTCGGGGTCCGGGATCCCAACTTTCTTGAGCATCTCGATGACCTTCTCGTCCTCGACGTCATCGCTCCATTCCCGATGCAGTTCGAATACTTCCTTGATCTGGGCCCCGGCGCGGTAAACCGGGTTGAGGGCCGATCCAGGCTGTTGAAAGATCATGGAGATGGCCTCCCCCCGAAGCTTTCTCACCTCTTCGTTCTTCATCGACGCAAGGTCGACGCCATCGAAGAAGATCTGACCGGCGACGATCTCACCTGGTGATTTGACCAAACCCATGATGGATAGGGAGGTGACCGACTTGCCGCACCCGGATTCGCCAACGATCCCGAGCACCTCGCCGCGTTTGACCGTGAAGGCGATCTCGTCGACCGCTTTCACCAAGCCATCACGGGTGTCGAAATGGGTCTTGAGGCCACGGACCTCAAGAACAATGTCGCCCGCTGGCACCGGACGTGGAAGATCGGTCTCGATTGGGTCGGGTACCGGTAGTGCAGGACTCATTTGTTCAACGTCGGGTCGAGGGCGTCGCGAAGGCCGTCACCCATGAGATTGAAGCCGAGGACAGTGAGCATGATGGCGAGGCCCGGAAAGAACACCAGGTGGGGTGATGTGAACACGTTGTTGCGTTCGCTGGCCAGCATCGCCCCCCATTCGGCTGTTGGAGGTTGGGCGCCCAGTCCGAGAAAGGAGAGGCCGGCGGCTTCGAGTATGGCAGTTGCTACTCCGAGAGTCGCCAGGACCACGATAGGGGTCATCGCATTGGGAACGACCCGACGTACCAGGATACGGCGAGGTGACGCACCAAGCGCCTGTGAGGCGGCGACATAATCACTTTCCTTGATCGCGAGGACCTGGGCGCGCATCACCCTCGCATATCCCGGCATCGTGACCACGGCGATAGCCAATAGTGCGTTTTGAAGGCCCGGCCCGAGTACTGATACAACGGCAATGGCGAGGAGCAGAGAAGGAAAGCCAAGGATCACATCCATGAATCGCATGAGTACGTTGTCGAACCATCCTCCCTTGTACCCGGCCACGGCACCAATGACGACACCGACGACCAGGGCGAGGGTGACGGTGAAGAATCCAAGGGTGAGACTCACTCGGGATCCGAAAATGATCCGAGAGAACTCGTCGCGAACGTTGCCGTCGGTTCCAAGAATGTGTTGGGGGGTATTCTCGTCGCATCCAAAGACGTGGACACAAGGGGGGTCACGCGGTCCTACGTCTTCCTTCCCTATCAGGACCTCATTGGGAGGGTACGGGGCGATGACCGGCGCGAACACTGCAACTGCGATGAGAAACACCACGATCCCCAATCCAATCATCCCACTCTTGCGGCCCCGGAATCGTCGGAGGGCGAGGCGCCATTGGGTCAGCGGCTTCTCGAGGAGGCGCTGGGTATTGAGCGACTGTTCCTCGAGTAGTGCCACCGCCTCGTGGCGGGATAGCCGCCTTATCCTTTTGTTTTGGTCGTCGGACGTCATTCCAACCTGATTCTCGGGTCGAGCCATGCGTATGAAAGATCGACGAGCAAATTCACCATGACATAGCCGGCAGCGATTATCACTGTAAACCCTTGCACGATGGCGTAGTCACGTCCGGTTATGGCATCAAATAGCGATCGCCCCACGCCGGCGAGATTGAAAACTGTCTCGGTGAGAACTGCACCACCGAGGAGGGCGCCGAGCTGGAGCCCGATAATTGTCACCACGGGTAGGAGGGCATTTCTCAACGCGTGGGCCCTCACCACCGAACCCTCTTTGGCTCCCTTGGCGCGGGCAGTACGGATGTAATCCTTGCTCATCACCTCGAGGAGTGACGATCGGGTGATCCGAGCGATAACTGCCAGAGGAATTGTGGCGAGAGCGATAGCGGGGAGAATCATGTGTTGCGTCGCATCCCAAAAAACAGTCCAGTCGGCAGTGATAAACGAGTTGCCAATCACGAAATTGCCCAGAAACTCGTTGGCCGTCGCCCAAAAAGTTTCTTCAGTGAGTTGCCAACCCCAAACTTCGTAATAGGGCGTGTTTGATAGGCCCGCCGTCAATCTACCGCTGGGTGGCAATTGTAAAAAAGTACCCTTGAAAACTATGGCGAAAAGGTACGAGAGCATCAATCCGAGCCAGAAGACCGGCATCGAAACTCCGATATTTGCGACCGCCATGGTCCCGCCGTCCACGATGCTGTTGTGGCGGCGGGCAGCAACGATTCCCATCGGTACACCGACTGCGACCGCAATAACGAGGGCAGACATCGCCAGTTCGATAGTGAGCGGGAGCCGTTCGATGAGAATCTGATTGACCGGCCGGGAGAATCGGACCGACTCGCCGAGATTGAACGTGACGACGTTCTTCATATAGATACCCAGCTGGACGACGATCGGCTCGTTGAGACCATTGGCCTCGTTGAATCGGGCACATGATTCGACGCTGGCGCGTTCGCCGAGGATGGCGCTACAAGGGTCGCCGGGTATTGCCCGGATCAAGAAGAAAACCACCATGACGATTCCGATCAGTACCGGGATGGCAAGGAGAACTCGTCTGGTGATATATGAAAGCATTCAGGATTTCTGAGAATAGACATGAGGGGAGATGCAATGCATCTCCCCTCACATCAATTAGTTGCTAGCCGGGCTAGCCCTCTGGAACCGGTTCCAGAGGATTGATCAGTCCGTTCCACAAGTAGTCGTAGTACTCGAACACGCCGGTGTTACCCACATGGAGCGGGCTCCCAGCATCGAGTCCTGCGCTAAACGAGGCAACGACGTCATTGGCGTCGAAGGTTGAACCATCGTGGAAGAGCACGCCCTGTTGGAGTGTGCAGGTCCAGACGCTCAGGTCTTCGTTGGCTACGCACTCTGTCGCAAGCTGCGGCTGGACGATGCCGTCCGCGTCGTACGAGTAGAGCGCTTCCACAACCGGGGCACAGGCACGGAGCGATTCACCGTCGGTCTCATCAGAGCAGTACAACGAGATTGGCTCGTTGCCCTGAACAAAGACGAGGGTATCGGTTCCGTTATCCCAGAGGTTGAAGGCGGTCTCACCCCATGGTGGGGCATAGGCGCCTTCAACATCGGCTCCGGCTACATAGAAGGCACCACCATGGGCGACAGGCACCATCGGTACCAGTTCCTTGATGGCGTTGTTGGCCTCCTCGTAGAGAGGGGCCGCTTCTTCAGCACTTGCCAGCTCTGATGCCGTCTTCAGCGGTTCGAAGATCTCCGGGTACGGGTCTCCGAATTGCGCATTGCCCTCGGCAAAGTGGAAGTCCAGGAAGTTGGTTACGTGCGGGTAGTCACCCGTCCATCCCAACAGGTGGATTCCTTCAAGTTCACCTGCCGACGAAGCAGCGATGAACGCACCGGATTCCTGCACCTCGATGGTCGCGGTGATTCCCAGGTTCGCAGCAAGCTGAGCCTGGATGTCAGCAGCAACATCACCGGGAGTAGGCAGGTAACCACGAGTCACATCGCGGTAGTAGATCGTCGTCTCGAAGCCGTCAGGGAATCCTGCTCCAGCGAGCAACTCCTTGGCGGCTACCGGGTCGAAGTCGTACCACGAATCGCCCTCGCAGCCATTCTCAACAGAACATGGTGTGAAGTGCGACGCGGTTTCCGAGCCATCGGGGTAGAACGTGTCAACGATGCGCTGACGGTCGATTCCCATGGCCACGGCCTGGCGTACTTCCACGTTGTCAAATGGAGCAAACGTGTTGGTCATACCCATGTAGAACACATTGGGCTCAGGCTTGTCGAGAAGAGTCAGATTGGGATCGGCTTCGATCCCTGCAAGGTCTTCGGTACCGGGGAATGTCATTCCGTCGGCTGTGTCGGCCTGGAGCTCAAGGAGTCGGCCGGCCGACTCTGTTGCCCACTTGAGGACAAAGGTCTGCGCGGCTGCAGCGGTTCCGTAGTAATCGTCAAATCGTTCGTAAACGACCGAGTCACCCTGGTTCCACTCACTGAGCACATAGGGTCCGGTTCCTACCGGGTTGTTGAGCGGGGCACCGCCAGTTGCCTCAAGATGCTCTTGCGGCTGAATGCCGAAGACACCAAAGGCGATCTGAGCCAGGAACGCAGGATGCGGTCCACACAGTGCGAACTCAACGGTGTACTGATCTACGGCTGTGATCGTGTTTACACGGCCCCCGTAGGTTGCGGGATTTCCCTCTGCGTCGTTCCATCCGAGCTCGTGGCCGCAGCCGCCCGAATCTAGGACAAGACCTTCGAAATCAACCATGGCTTCTGTCGTGGTCGTTTCGCCACCTGCTGTGGTGGTGTCGGTCCCGCCTGCGGTGGTACTCGTCTCTCCGCTTCCACTGCCACCGCATGCTGCGATAACCAGGGCAAGAACGGAAACGAGAGCAAACCATCGCGTTCGTTTCATATTTTTTCCTCCATTAATTGGAATTCACCATCGGTTAACCGATGATGAATTCCCAACGGTACCGTCTTGGGAGCAGTTTCGCCTAAGTTGCGACTTTTCGTCGCGACCTAAAACCCGTGCTGCCTCACTACTCTGCAGGTTTCATGGCCTACGACCACAAAAGCATCGAAGCCAAATGGCAGAAGATTTGGGCAGACGAGAAGACGTTCGAGGCTTCTGAGGATGAATCGCGTCCCAAGTTCTACAACTTGTGCATGTACCCATACCCGTCGGGTGCCCTTCATCAGGGTCATGTCCGCAATTACACGTTTGGTGATCTCCTCACCCGATACAAGACGATGACAGGTCACAACGTGCTGTCGCCGATGGGCTGGGATAGCTTCGGGCTGCCAGCCGAAAACGCGGCGATAGCCTCCGGTGCACAACCCAAGAAAAACACCGAGGCCCAGATCGCCACGATGACCCGTCAGATCAAGCAACTCGGAGCGATGTACGACTGGCCAAGGGAGTTGGCTTCCCATTCTGTCGACTATTACAGGTGGGACCAATGGTTGTTCCTCCAGCTATTTGATCGAGGTTTGGCCTACAAGAAGGAAGCCCCGGTCAATTGGTGCCCTCAGGATCAGACCGTTCTGGCCAATGAACAAGTGGTGGACGGCGCTTGTGAACGTTGCGGCACCATTGTTGAGAAAAAGAATCTGGCCCAATGGTTTTTCAAGATCACCGATTTTGCGGACCGGTTGCTCACCGACCTCGATCAACTCGACGAATGGCCGGATCGGGTCCGCACCATGCAGCGCAACTGGATCGGGCGTTCCACCGGCGCTCAGTTTTCGATTGGGGTGGCCGATTCGACCGACAGTTTTGAGGTGTTCACCACCCGTCCCGACACCATCTTCGGCATGACGTTCGCCGTTTTGGCCCCGGAACATCCCCTTGTTGACAGATTGATTTCAGGAACCGATCAGGAAGCCGGTGCCCGCACATACATCACTGCGGCCGGTCGCGCCAGCGAAATCGAACGTCTTTCCGAGGGTGACAAGACCGGCGTTTTTACGGGGCGGTATGCCGTAAACCCGGTAAATGATGTCCGGGTTCCGATCTACATCGCCGACTACGTGCTGATGGGTTACGGGACCGGGGCCATTATGGCGGTCCCGGGGCAGGACCAACGTGACTGGGATTTCGCCACCAAATACGGAGTGGACATCATCCGCACGGTCGAGCCGCCGGATGAATATGACGGAGAGGCATTTGTCGGTGACGGGGTGACGACCAATTCCGACTTTCTCAATGGACTCGACCGATCTGAAGCAATCGCGGAGATAGTCAACTGGCTCGAGGACGGTGGCTTGGGAGAGTCCACGGTCAACTATCGAATCAGGGATTGGTTGATCTCGCGACAGCGATATTGGGGCAGCCCGATTCCAATGGTCAACTGTGCGGAGTGCGGTCTCGTTCCGGTGCCTGAAGACCAGTTGCCGGTGGTGCTGCCCGACATCGTCGACTTTGCACCGAAGGGCCAATCTCCGTTGGCCGCGCTGGATGACTGGGTGAATACGACGTGTCCCGTATGTGGCGGCCCGGCTCGCCGGGAAACCGACACCATGGACACCTTTGTCGATTCGTCGTGGTATTTCTTGAGATTTACCGACCCTCGAAACAGCGAAAAGGCGTTCGACCCGGTGAAAGCCCGGTATTGGATGCCGGTGGACCAGTACATCGGTGGAGTCGAGCATGCTGTTCTCCACCTTCTATATGCACGCTTCATCACGAAGGTGCTTTTTGACATGGGCTTGGCCTCCGTAGAGGAACCTTTTGCCAGGCTGTTTACCCAGGGCATGATCACAATGGATGGTTCCAAGATGTCGAAGTCGAAGGGCAACGTTGTCGATCCTCTCGACCTCTTTGAGTCGCACGGCGCCGACGCCCTCCGCCTCTATCACTTGTTCATGGGGCCTCCGACTGACGACGCAGCCTGGGACACCAACGGTGTTGACGGGACCTTGCGCTTCCTGGACCGGGTCTGGCGAGTAGTCACCGAAACCAACGGGTTTGACGAATCGGCGGATGCGTCTGAACTCATCGCCGACGCTCACCGTGCCATCGCCAAAGTCACCGACGATATCGAGCGATTTCATTTCAATACCGCGGTGCCGCCGCTGATGACCCTGAGTACCGCCCTCGTCGACAGGGTCAGGTCCGGAATCCCTTCTGCCGGTTTCAATGAAGTGGTGGAGATTCTGATCAAACTGCTCGCACCGATGGCCCCTCATATTGCCCATGAGTTGTGGGAGAAGACCGGGCACAGCACCATGCTTGCCACCGAACCGTGGCCGGTGGCCGACACCACGTTGTTGGAGCGATCGACCGTGACAATGGTGGTGCAGGTGAACGGGAAGCTTCGAGACCGCGTTGATGTCGACGCCGATATCGATGCCGCCGAGGCGGAGCGTGTCGCATTGGAGTCAGACAAGATCGACCAGTGGATCGATGGCCAAGAGGTCAAAAGGATAATTGTCAGAGAGCCGAATCTGGTCAATATCGTCGTCGGCTGATATGACCACGGCCGCTCACCTTTTGGGATCCGCCGCTATCCCTCAATTGTTCGATCGGATCCGTCCCGTGGTGCCCGATGACGTAACTGTCTACCCGGCTCCCATTTCGATGAGGAGGGTGTGGAACCGGGACACGGGTGCGATGACAATCGGGAATCGGATATTCGTCCGACCCGATTTGCTGCAAAACCCCGGGCCGGCTTTGGAGGATCTGATGGTCCACGAACTGGTCCATGTCCGCCAATGGCGCAACCGGCGGATGGTTGGGTTTCTTGGCAGCTATGTCCGGCAATACCTCATGGCCCGCTTCTGGGGTGCCCGCCATCACATTGCCTACATGTCAATCGATTCTGAGGTGGAGGCCCGTCGGGTGGCGTCCGAGATCCGCCGACTACTGAACGATTAACCCTTCGAGACCCTGCTCCGGTGTCGGGAATTGAGGGTTCATTTCGTGGAGAGTCTGGATGAGAATGTTGGAGACCACGATATTTCGATACCACTTTCTATTGGCCGGGACGACGTACCACGGAGCATGTTCGGTTGATGTACGGGACAACATTGCTTCGTAGGCAGCCTGATAATCACTCCAAAGGGCGCGGTCGTCGAGGTCGCTTTTGTGGAATTTCCAAGTCTTATCAGGCTCATCGAGTCTCGCCTGGAGACGCTGCCGCTGTTCTTCTTTGCTGATGTTGAGAAAGACCTTGACGATGGTGGTTCCTTCGTCGGAGAGCATTCTTTCAAAGTCATTGATGTGTTGGTATCGCTTTCCCCATACGGTTTCCGGGACGAGATTCTTTACCCGCACCACGAGAACATCCTCGTAATGCGACCGGTTGAAAACAGTGATCACTCCGTTTGATGGGGTATTGCGGTGGATCCGCCACAGATAGTCGTGGGCCAGTTCGGTCTCATTCGGTTTTCCATATGAGTAGATCTTGACGCCCTGAGGGTTCACACCGGTGAACACGTTTCGGATCGTCCCGTCCTTGCCGCCGGTGTCGATCGCCTGCAGGACCAGAAGCAGCTTCTGGCTCGACTCCGCCCAGAGACGGTTCTGCAGGTCGGAGAGTTCCTTTCGCAGGTCGGGCATTGCCGCTTTTCCCTCGGCCTTCCCACCTTCGAACCCTGCCTTGGAGTTGGGATCGAACGAACTGAGGCTGACGGGTTTGCCCTGGGAAATTCGGAATCGGGAGACATCGAGCATTGCCAAACCTTAATTGGCGGACACGAGGGGGTTACTACCCGCTCTCGCATTCGGTATTTATACCGGTGTAGGGAGGGATTGAATCAAAGGTCGATCGATTGTCATCGGTTTAGGAATTCTCGGGGCAGTTTTGGGTGGGGTCGCCGGTCTTCGCGGCGAGGCAGATCAGGTGTCCGATCCGCTCGATCTGGGTGCCCCCGCCACGAATCAGATGTCCTCCGTGCCGGTTCACGTTTCTGGCTGGGTGGTAAATCCGGGCGTGGTTTGGGTGATGGAGGGATCGCTAACAGCCGACGTCATCGCCGCTGCCGGGGGAGCCCTGGTCGGTGCCGACCTCGACTCGTTGAACCTGGCGCAGCCGGTGTACGAGGGTGACCAGGTGTTGGTCCGGGCCAAACAACCGGGCGTCGCCGGTGGCGATCAATTTCCGGGTGACGGCCTTGTCGACATCAATCGAGCTGACTCCACCGAGTTGCAAACGCTTCCTGGAGTAGGCCCGGTTCTGGCAGGGAACATCATCGCCTACCGCGATTCAGTTGGAAGGTTTGAATCCCTGGAGGATCTACTGGAAGTCCCCGGAATCGGAGAGACCAGGCTGGCGTCGATTCGAGACTTGATCAGTCCCCCGTAGACATGGAAGTTCTGGATTCGATTGTCCCCAGGAATACGCGCCGATGGGTGGCAAGTGCCGCCCTGGCGTGTGTCGTGGCGCTGGCAATCACCGGCTGGATCCCGCTGTTCACATCCCGTCCGAGCCTGTTGGAGGTCGGGCCATTCCAGTCAGATTTGGTCTTACTGAGCGATGTTCGTGCCGGGCCTTTTGGCAATTGGGCAACGGCAGAGGCCGATGGTGTTCGACTTTTCCTTCAATTGCCCCGGATCTCTGGTTTGGCTGGCGACCAAGTACATATCGAGGGGCGTATCGAGACCGGCACCGTGCCGGTTGGGGGCCGACCCCACCAGGTGATCGAAGTGGTATCTCTTGAGAAATTGGCCGGTCCAAGTTCTCCATACCGTCGGTTGGGGAATTGGTTGCGTTCCCATGTTCAAACGGCTCTGGCCGATGGAGACGAATCGAGGGGCCTGCTCGCCGGATTCCTGGTTGGCGACGTTTCCGGGGTCACTCCAGCTACTCAGGATGCGATGAAACTTGCCGGGTTGTCTCATTTCGTCGCTGTGAGCGGGAGCAACGTGGCGATGTATTTGGGTCTGGTAGCAATCGTGGCTGTTCCGTTTGGACTCGGCGTCCGGCGACGCGCTGTCTTTGGGCTGGCGTTTCTTCCAATTTTTGTGGTGGCGACCAGGTTCGAAGCGTCAGTGATTCGAGCCTCGGTAATGG
>JBBKXI010000166.1:0-45822 GCA_037969415.1 Acidimicrobiia bacterium
GGCGACGACGCCGCCGAGCAGCGCCCCCTTGAATTCCGAACTCCAACCCTCCGTCATCGGACGGAGCCTACCCAGCCGATGAGGTTGCCAAACGACCGCAACTCGCACGCGGCGAACAGAATCCCAGCCGGAGTTGCCAGATCATCAGCATCTCACGGAAAGTCGATTGCTGGAACCAATCGCCAGGCGTCGAATGTCTGAAAGTCGCGCATGCCCCAGGAGAGAAACTCGGTTCCAGTCCAGATGGTGTTGAAGTCGTAGCTCTGGCCGGGGAACTGGATCATCGTCCACTCCTCGGTGATAGCGTCGAAAATCGCACCCTCGACCCATCGTGGCACCATGAAATGGTCGTCATCCATGAGAACCGGACCCGACGGACCTTCCATCCCACCCAACGAGACGGCCGGAATGGGACGCCAAGCGGTGTTATCGGGTGAAAAACCAAATGAAGTATACCCCAATTCTTCCCACACAATGAGCGAGTCACCAGCTGCGGCAGTCTGATTGGCAAGCGAGCACGAAAGTTCGGATGGAGCCGGTAGAGCGTCCCATTGCTCTCCGACGACCTTGGAAAAGTCCATGCCAAAACACCGCCCACCGGAGACGACGATGGCGAAGACCTCTCCGCCAACCGATCGCAAGACGCCAAAGTAAGCGTCTGAGTGAGCGGGACTGGGGTCGGGAGCTGGGAAGACGCGCCATTCACCGGTAGCAACCTCAAGGACATGGAAATCGACCGTCCCGTCCCAGACATAGATACTGCCATCGAGGTAGAGCATCCGGTCTGGCGCCGAGTCGGGAACCATGCCCTCAGCAGTGATAATCCGCCATGAATCCGTGATGGGGTCGTATCCAAAAACGCCATCAGGAGACAGAACCAGCATCTCGTCTTGTCCCCACGCAGCGCGGGTCTGCCTTGGGAAGGCCAACGGAATCGGCTCCAACATACGCCATTCATTGGTCTCGGGGTCGAAGGCGGCGCCAAGGTCTTCTGGCATAGGCAGGGTATCGAGTCCTTCGGTGCCTCCCCAGACGATCATGTCTTCACCGGTCCAGATCAGGTCCGCACCCTGACGAGGGGAAAGTGGTCCGGGATCGAGGTAGTTGGGGTCGACGAGAGGCCGAGGGGCCGGCGACTCGATAAAGACCTCGAGGTTCTCCCAGGCTTCGGCGGGAATCTCTTGTGTATCAATCGGAATCACCTGTACTGCCCGGGTTTCACTGCAAGCTGCCGCCAGGCCGTCACAACCCCGGCGAACTGTGAACGAGTGATATGCGACCTGCATGGCCGCCGGGAGTTCAAAATCCTCAGCCCACCGAAACGGAGGCTTCAAATTGAAAACCGGAAAGAGATCGAGAAGTGTTGTCCCGGTGATCGACTCTCTGATGATTTCCTCAGCGTCATCACCAAGCTCTTGGAGGATGTGGTCATAGAAATCGATGTATGCGGCCCCTCCGGCCGGTACCCGGTATACGTCATCCTCGAACGAGTAGCCGAGTTCGGTGTCGCCGGCCGGGAACGTACCGATCCCTATCGCATTGACACCGAGGACAATCGACGCATCGATGAATTGAATGGTCTCGCCAACCACCCCTTCGATGAAGACGGTGTACTCGGTTCCATCGGGGAGGAAACCGTGGTACTCCGAAGAACGTTCGGGTGCCCGCGGGATGGTCGGAGCTGTTGTAGTTGTCGGACCGATCGGTTCCGGAGGCGGAAGAATGTCAATGGTCGTTGTGGTTGGCGCCGTCACCGGTTCACAGGCGACAATTAGCAAGCAGAACGTGGCCGCGAGGAGACGGCTCCGTCTCATGACGTGTCGTCTCCCCCCGCGAATCCCAATGGCGGCGTGAACCGCCACGCATCGAAGGATTCGTAGATGCCCCAGGCCAGGAACTCCTCACCTGTCCATACGATCTCGGCGTCGGTGCCGCTGCCCGGGAGGAGGATCTCTGTCCATTCTTCCGTGCGGGCATCAAAGATGGCGCCCCGCCCGTATTCCGGAACCATGAACCGATCGACATCCATTGCGACGCCGCCCGACGCCCCATCACTTCCCCCGAGCGGTGCTGGCGGTAGTTCGTGCCATTCGTTATGGAAAGGTTTGTACGCCATTGTCGGATGGTCGAGATCCTCCCAGATGAACAGATCGTTGCTGACCGCGGCCGATTGGGCTGGGATCGAGCAGTCCGGCACCACCGGTGTCGCAAGTGAAACCTCGGGCAGCGGTTGCCATGACTCGCCGGCGAGCTGCCAGAAGCCTCTGCTCTGGCACGCGCTGCTAAGAGTTATCGCCACCAAGCGATCACTGACCACGCGCAGCACTCCCGCCCAAGCCTCAGTGAAACCTGCGATTTCGTCGGGAGCCGGAATGGTCTCCCACATACCGACGTTGAGGTCCATTCGATGCATCGAAAATGCTCGGTCCCACAGGTACACGGCACGATCGAGATAGACCATCCGGTCGTTCGACTCCACCGGGGCCAAACCCAGACCAATTTCCCGCCACCCATCTGATCTGGGGTTGTAGCCAAAAGTTCCGTCTACGGAGACCACAACCATTTCGTCTTCAGCCCATACGGCCCTTGCTTCGGTTCTGCGGTCAAGAGGAATCGGAGAAATCGTCCTCCACTGGCTCGTTTCCGGGTCGAACGCGGCGCCATCGATGAGGTTGGGCACACCGTCGCGGTTCTCCTTGCCACCCCAAACAAGCATCTCCTCGCCGGTCCACATCAACTGCGCCGAGTTCCGTTCGGTTAGCGGACCCGGGTCGAGATAGCTGGGGTCGAACACCGGCCTTGGCGAGGTAGTGTCGAGGGTCATCCCCTCAACCTGAAGATCGGAAAGGCCCGCCCCGCCCACAAATATGTCATCCGCAGAAATCACCTGGACAGCGTTGTTGCTCGTGCAGCGGGCCGCCTCGGGCCAACAACCTGTAGCCACCACGAAGGATACATACCTCAGTTGGGGGTCGGCACCCGACCAGGTATATGGCTCGGAAAGGTCGACTACGGGAAAATCATCGATGGTGGACAGCTCGATCCCAGCGACGCCGTCCGGCAACAACTCAAGATCGGAGACCGTAGTCTCGTCGAAGATTACTTCCACCAGCCACGGGTCGGCCCACATCCGGAGAGTCCCGTTGACGTAACCCACTTCCCCGGGATCGAGGACTCTGGTGTACCGGACGTCGCCGACAGGCAAGATCCCTTCTTCCGTTCGAATGTTGAAGCTTCCTCGGACCAGCATCAGGTTGTCCTCGACCTGGTCGGGGAACTGGGCACGGAAGTTGGTCCCGTCGGGGAGAACCCCCTGGTAGGTGACCCGCGAGGGCTCGGAAGTCGTTGTCGAATGGGTGAACGGCGGGGTGGTCGATGTCGTAGGCCCGATCGGGTCGGGCGGAGGGAGCACGTCGGTGGTCGAGGTCGGTGCCGTCACCGGTTCGCAAGCGGCGAGTAGGACCAACAGACCAACAGCGACAATCCATAATCGGGCGCCCATAACGACGTAAACGTACTCCCACAGCCCTCAGTTCCGGCGACTGTGGCTCTTCAACCCAGGGGTTCTTCTCCCGTTTCCGCTTCTTGCTTCCACAAGCGGGAGGACAATATGAATTTGGGAGCTACTGTCCCCGACCATGAGTCACAAAGTCGCAATCGTCATGGGATCCGGTTCGGACCGCCCGGTCATGGAGAAGGCCAGCCAGATGCTTGACAGGTTCGGGATCGAGTCGGAAACGAAAGTGCTCTCGGCGCACAAGACACCTGATCAGGCCCTCGAATTTGCCTCCATGGCTGCGGACAACGGGTTCGAGGTGATCATCGCAGGAGCAGGTAAGGCAGCCCACCTCGCCGGGGTCATGGCCGCGAAATCTCTGCTACCCGTGATCGGCGTCCCCATCAACGCTTCTCTGGACGGCATAGACGCACTCCTCGCGACGGTTCAGATGCCGACGGGAATTCCCGTGGCCACGGTCGCCATCGATGCCGCCAACAACGCTGCACTCCTCGCAGTTGCCATGCTCGCGATCACCGACGATGACCTTCGGGCCAAACTGGCCGCATACCGGGTCGAACTAGCCGAAAAGACTCTGGCCGGTTAATCCACCCTCCTGTGCGGTAAACACACTCACAAACAGAATCTAGACGGGGAGCCGGAACCCGACTTTGCCACCCGGCCCGGGCTCAGCCCAGATCTCACCGTCGAGGGCGGTGACAAAGCCGCCGGCGATCGCCAAGCCGAGGCCCGATCCGCCCCGGTCACGAACGCGAGCGGGGTCATTGGTGGCGAACCTGTCGAAAGCCCTGTCAACAAAATCTGCTTCGAACCCAGGGCCCTGATCGGTGATAAATACAGATGGTGAGCCGTCTTCGCCGACTGTGACTACCACCTCGGCTCCCTCCGGTGAATGACGTACTGCATTATCAAGGAGATTCCGAAGAACGCGCCCCATAGCAACGGTCCCGCCACTAGCGAGGACCGATCTTGGCGACTCGAGACGGAGAGCCACCCCGCGACGGTCAGCCAACGGACGGACCACCTCGATGGCCTCATCGGCCAACTCGGTGAGATCTATCACCGTCAGATCCAGGTCGAACCCACCGGATTCGATGCGCGCCAACAGATAGATGTCTTCGACCAATGAGGAAAGAACCCCGATCTCGCGCTCCATCGACTCCAAATATCGGTCGGGATCGGCGGCAACCCCATCCCGCAGCGCTTCTATCGCAGCCCGCAACGAGGCCAGCGGAGTACGCAGGTCGTGCCCGACCGCGGCAAAGAATCGTTGCCGCGCCTCGACGTCAAGTGTCCTTACGTGTTCAGCGGCGCCCAGCCTCGCCACCATCGCATCAATCGAGTCGGCCAATCGTCCCACCTCGTCGTGTCTTTCCAGATCGATCCTTCGCTCGTAGTCACCCTTGGCAACACCGTCGGCAGCGTCGGCGAGACGCTCGAGGTCATCGGTCAGCGGCTGACTAACCGACAAAGCGAAACCCACCGCTGAGACGATCCCGAACCCCAGCACGACCAGCAGCAACGTCACGTCGTGATCGTCCAGGAACATTCGTCCGGCCACGGCTACCACTCCCACCAGGACAATCGCGAAAGAAACGATCGAAAGAATTCCGAAAGTCCATCGGATGGAATGCAACGACCGGGAGAATCGTGGCAGCCATATCGCAATGATCCCCATTGTGATTGCCATTCCCCCGAAGATCAGCCCCAATTCGAGCCGTTCGCTTTCCTGAGGTTGCATGGTGATTTCGAAGATGGTGAGACCCACCAGAATGCTGGCGAGACCCGCGAAAAGCGCCCTCAAGGTTCAAACCTGTACCCAACACCCCAGACAGTCCGAATCCATTTTGGATCATGCGGATCTCGCTCAAGCTTGAGCCGGAGCCTGCGCACATGGACGGTGACTGTGGCTGGATCCTGCCAGTCGGGCGATGAATCCCAGACTCGCTCCAGCAATTGAATCCGGGTGAAAACCTGCCGGGGCGAACTGCAAAAGTATTCGAGAAGGTCAAATTCCTTGGGAGACAGGTCGACCAGATCCCCATCCACGAAAGTCTCACGGGTCCCGCCATCCACGATCAGCTCGCCAAAGTCAAACCGTTCGTAGGCAACTTCGTTCCTCTGAAGACGCTTCAGAACCGTCCGCACCCTCGCCGACAGTTCACGCGGTGAGAATGGTTTCACCACATAGTCATCAGCGCCGAGTTCAAGCCCGAGGACCCGGTCGGACTCTTCAGACCGGGCGGTTAGAAGAATTACCGGAGTCTCTCTGGTGCGGCGAAGCTCGCTGAGCACGGTGAAGCCATCGACCTCAGGGAGCATTACATCAAGAATTATCAGGCTCGGGTCAGTTGTATTAATCAACCCGATCGCCTGACTTCCCGTGCCCGCCTCGAAGACTTTGAACCCTTCCCTGCTGAGATAGGCGCACACCACCTCGCGCACCATCGGTTCGTCATCGACGACGAGGATTCTCTGTCCGGATATGGCAGGAGCTGTCATAAACCTCGACGATACGGGCATTTTTACAACCTCAGCCAAAGGTTTCGCATTCGTTCAGAATTGGTTTCCTCCTGTGCAAGATCTATCCCCGATTCTGGATGTTGGGACATAAACCAGGAGGAAACTCAATGCCCAGAATGAAGAAACTACTCATATTGGCCGTGGCCACCGCCGTCGCACTTTCAACGTTGGCGCTAACGGCGTCGGCTGAGTCGGTACGAAGGTACGAAGTTACGGTTACCAACCTGACAACAGGACAGATAATGACGCCATATGTCGTGGCCACACACGATGACTCGTATCGCCTCTTCGACCGCGGTGTGTATGCCAGCAATGGATTACAGCAAGTCGCAGAAAATGGTGATGTGCCTGTGCTTGTCGCCGAACTCGCCGCAAATCCGGCGGTTAATGATGTTCAAGTCGCTGCGCCAGCTGCCGGGCCCCCGGTGTTCCCGGGACAATCAGTGTCGGCGGTAGTTGAGGCAGCCTCCGCCAGTCGATACCTCAGTGTTGCGGGAATGTTGATCTGTACCAATGATGGTTTCGGAGGAGTATCCGGCGTGAAGCTTCCCAACCAAAGCAAAACGGTCTACGCCTACGCGTGGGACGCCGGGACAGAAATCAACACGGAGTCATATTCTGATCTGGTTCCTCCGTGTGACGGGTCGGGGCTGAGCGGGATGACCAATCCTGCGTTGTCTGAGAACGCCACAGTGCATCGACACAGAGGGATACTCGGCGGGGCGGACCTCGACCCCGCAGTCCACGGCTGGACACGAGCGGTTCTCAGAATTGAGATTGAGCGGATCCACTGAACGACAAATCGTCAAGTCTTAGAGGGGGCCGCACTTAGCGGCCCCCTCTTGAGGTTCTACGAGCGGTAATGCGGGGTCCTGCGGCAAAACCCCTGGTCAGAGGTAGAAGCAGATGGGGGCCATACGACCCATGCAATGATTGACTAGTCACGTCGATAACTAGTCCATGGATGTTCGAAAACTGTGCGAAGGCGACAGAGGTGCCGGGCTCGTTGAATACGCTCTGGTGGTCCTTCTGATCGGAATTGTCTCGATGGTCGCCGTGCGCTCTCTCGGTGAAGAAACATCCGACACTTTCATGGCGATTGGCGATGGGGTCAGTGCTTCCGAAGAGGTGGAGGACGATATGAGCCCTGATGAGAAGTCTGACCAGGCCAAAGGCGACTACGACGCAGCGATAGAGGATGCAAAGTCAGCGAAGGCGGCAGCCAACGACAAAGCGAAAGCAGACTACGACGCAGCCGTCCAGTCCAATAACGATCTGCCCAAGGCCGAGAAAAACGCAGCCAACAAGGAAGCAAAAGCCAACTACAACGAGGCGAAGTCGACGAACAACGACAACTACAAGTCGAGCGTCGCTGCCGCCAAGGCAACGCGGGACGCAGCGAAGGCTGAGTACAAAGACACCAAGTAGCCGGCGTTACCCGGCGCCCTCAGCGGAGTGCTAGGGCAAATTCCGGATAGCTCCGATCGGAGCGACACAGGAATTTCTATAGCCGAAAGCGCTCTGTCACCAACTCGACGAGCCGTACAGGAGCGACGGTCAGATAGGCGTCGATCACAAGCTCGCCGACCTCAGTCCAATTCGGTTGTCGGTCAATTCGAACACCGATCCATCCACGGTGACCGACATAAGGCGGCACGAAGAACATCTCAGGGTCGGACTCGACGTGAATTCTCTGAGAACCTTCGGGAGCGGCGCACCAAATTGCGAGCCGATCCTCGTCGTGATGATGATCATCGAGGGAGACAAACTGCTTCCCTTTGATGATGAACCACGACGGCTCACCATGACTTATCCGCTCCTCCGTCTCAGGTAGACCCAGGCAAGCCCTTCGAACATTCTCAACCGGCGACATCAATTCATCATGCCCTAATCATCATTCAATGTGTCCGAAATGCCCGGGCCGGATACCATCACCGACACATGAGCGAGATTTCCTTCACCAAGCCCGACCCTTACGATTTCCTGGATATCGATTCCCTCCTTGACGACGAGGAGATTCTTCTCCGCGACACGGTTCGCCAGTTCGTCAACAAAGAGATCATCCCCGACGTTGGCGAATGGTGGGAGAAAGGTGAGCTCCCCCACAAGGAACTTGCCAAGACTATCGGAGAGATCGGACTGCTCGGGATGCATCTCGAAGGCTATGGGTGCGCCGGAACCTCGGCCACCGCGTATGGCCTGGCCTGTCTTGAATTGGAAGCAGGCGACTCCGGAATCCGCTCATTCGTATCTGTGCAAGGCTCCCTTGCAATGTTCCCCATCTGGAAGTTCGGCTCCGAAGAGCAGAAAAACGAATGGCTCCCCAAGATGGCCAGGGGGGAAGCGATTGGATGCTTCGGTCTCACCGAGTCTGACTCAGGCTCCGACCCGTCGTCGATGCGCACCAACGCCAAGAGGGATGGCTCGGATTGGATCCTCAACGGCTCGAAGATGTGGATCACCAACGGGTCGATCGCCGATGTCGCCGTTGTTTGGGCTACGACCGACGACGGAATCCGCGGGTTTGTAGTTCCTACTGACACGCCCGGATTCTCAGCCCCCGAGATCAAACACAAGGCTTCTCTACGGGCGTCTGTTACGTCTGAGCTGCTTTTCGACAACATAAGACTTCCGGACGAGTTCGTTCTTCCGGGTGTTGCTTCGATGCGTGGCCCGTTGTCTTGTTTGAACGAGGCCAGGTTCGGTATTGCGTTTGGCGCAAATGGGGCGGCGCGGGCGTGTTACGAGTCGGCGCTGGAATACTCCAAGGAGCGAGTGCAATTCGACAAGCCGATTGGTTCCTTTCAACTCACGCAGCGAAAGCTGGTCGAGATGATGGTCGCAGTGCAGCGGGGCACGCTGGTGGCTCTCCATCTTGGCCGACGCAAGGATGCGGGGACCCTATCGCCGGAACAAGTTTCTTTCGGGAAATTCGACAACGTCCGCAACGCCATCGAGGTCGCGCGGACTGCTCGTTCAATCCTGGGTGCCAACGGAATCACCCTCGAGTACCCGGCTTTCCGCCACATGGCCAACCTCGAGTCGGTCTACACCTACGAGGGAACCAACGAGATCCACACCTTGATCATGGGTCAAGCCATCACCGGCCTCAACGCCTTCTCATAATCTGGATCGAGCTCAGATAAAAGACGTCAGCGGATGGCCCCGGCCAACGCAGTCACATCCGAGGTCGTGTTATAAACATGGAAGGCGACGCGGAGGCTTCCAGCGCGGTGAGAAGCGGTAATACCACTCTCACTCAAATTTCTCATCGCGGAGTCCGGATCGTCCACTGTGATCGAGACGATCGGCGAGCGACTCGCTGGATCAAAGGGGACCTCGATTCCTAGATCCACAAGCTCCTCGACGAGGCCCATATTGTGCGCTTCAATTTCTGGGGAACCGATACCGTCGATGATGCGAATACCCTCGATATTGGCTAGAGCATCAAACCAGCTGAAGGACGCGTCCAGCTTCGAGGCACGCTCGGCCAGCTCGAATTCGGGCCCGTAGAACGAGCGGACGGGATCAGCGGTGGCTTTCCATCCCGGTGTGAGAGGTTTGAAAGAACCTGACAACTTCGGACTGACGTACAGGTGACCCATTCCACGAATCCCCAAGAGCCACTTGTGGCTGCAGCTGAAAAGAGCATCAACTCCGTCGACATTGATTTCGATTGAACCCATCGCCTGAGAAGCGTCGAGAACAAGCCACGCTCCAACGTCATGAGCAACTGTCTTTAGGCCGTCGACGTCAACTCGATAACCTGTTGACGACTGGACCAGAGAGGTGGCTATCACGGCGGTATTGGAGTCGGCCACCTCAGCAAAGGCGGCGGAACTCAGGACGCCATTTACCGAGTCGACGGTTCTCAGCTCGTAGCCGCGCTCGGCCAATAGCGCCCAGGGCATGAAGTTGGAGAGGAAGTCGTTCGCGGGCACCACCACATTTGCCCCGTTCGAACCATCGGGTAGTTGAGCGGCCACTGTCGATGCGGCTCCACTGGCGCCAGTCACAATCGCCATGTCAGCAGTAGTGGCACCGATCAACGAGGCACTTAACGAACGCAATTCCTCGGCTTCGGCTTCGGCAGCGACAAAGTCGAACTTTCCCTCCAACCAGTCGGCCGTCGCTAGAGCCAAAGCGTCGGCGGCGGGTTGGTTCCCCAGCGCTATCGAGGCGGTGTTCAAATAGGGGCCCTTGGCAGCTTTCGGAAAGAGGGAGGGAATATCGATCATCCGACCACCCTAGGCCTCACTTCAGGAACGGAGCTAGGTCACCGTTGTCGAAGACTTCAACATCGTTCATTCCCAGCCACGATGCCACCAGATCCAGTTCTGCCTTCAATTCTCTGCCGACCCGAACTCGATCAACACCCGACTCGACAAACGATCCCTTGACTAAGAGCCTATTGGACTGGCGGTCGGTCTTGAGGTCGACGCGGCCTACCAACTGGCCATCAAGCAGGAAGGGCAGCACGTAGTACCCGTAGATCCGCTTCGGCTCGGGGACATAGATCTCGATTCGGTAATAGAAGTCCCAGATTCTTTCGGTCCGGGGCCGCGACCAGATCAGATTGTCGAAAGGCGAGAGCAGCGCCGTTCCAGTGGGTCGACGAAGCATTTTGGATTCCGGATAGAGGTATCCGACTTTGTTCCACCCTTCGACTTCGACCTCGACAAGGTGGCCGTCGGCAACCAGTCCCGGGATCAAGGGGCGGACCTGCGGCATCCGCAATCGTGGGTAGTCGCCAAGGTCTTCGGCTGTTGCAACACCCATGGCACGGGCCCCTTGCAGTATCAGTTGCTTTTGAGCTGCTTCCTCGTCGATGTCGGGTGGACCCATGTGTTCGGGGGCAATGACCCGCTCGGTGAGGTCGTACATCCTGGTGAAGTTGGGGCGAGCCCCTGCGGTGATCTTGCCCTGGAGGAACAATGCCTCTAGACCGACTTTTCCCTTTGACCAGTTCCACATCCCCTCTCCCGGCTTCGCCCCGGGATCCTTGAGGTCTGAAGTCTTGATCGGGCCAAATACGTTCACCTGCTCCAACACGTCGTGGAGGTAGTCGGGTTCATTCTGAATCAGATCGTTCAGCGCTCTCCATTTCACGGGCCGGTTCATCAGCCAACGCCAGAGACGATGGTCTTCAACCCGGAGCAAAGAGGCTTCGTGGCCCCAATACTCGAATAGCTCGCCGGAACCCCACAACCAGCTGTCCAGAGCATCTCGGTCGTAGTTGCCGAGCCTGGAGAAGAACGGCATGTAATGGGTGCGAGAAAAGACGTTGACCGAGTCGAGCTGGATCATCCCTACACGATTAACGACCTTGCGATAGTGGCGAGCATCGATTCTTCCGGTCGGTCGCGCTTCGCCGAACCCCTGGGCGGCAAGGGCGTACCGCTTCGCCTGGTCTCTGGTGATCCGCCGCATTGGCAGGTGAGGTTAACGGCTGTGCCATTATCTGTGCCTGTGATTGAGCGATACACCCTGGCCGAGATGGGAGACATCTGGGAAGAGCCGAGAAAACTCCAGGTTTGGAAAGAAGTTGAAGTCCTTGCGCTGGAGGCATGGACCGAACTCGGCAAAGTGCCGGATGGGATTGCCAGTGCGGCCCGGTCGGCGGAATGCCCCACTCCTGAGCAGGTTGCCGAACGCGAGGCTGTCACCAACCACGATCTGGCTGCTTTTGTCGACCTGCTCGGCGCCAACGCCGGCACTGAAGCAGCCGCATGGGTTCACTATGGATTGACATCTTCAGACGTCCTCGACACCGCCGGGGGCGTCCTATTGAAAGAGGCATCGGCGGTGCTGCTTGCTCGAACCGCGGACCTCTTTCGGGCCGTCAAACAGAAGGCCATCGAACACGAGCGCACCTTCATGATCGGACGGACTCATGGAATCTGGGCCGAACCGACGACATTCGGTCTGAAACTGGCTGGGTGGGCCTTCGAGCTGGAACGTGACTTCAGAAGGATGGAGGCTGCCGCCGAGGCGGTATCCGTTGGGAAGATATCCGGAGCAGTCGGTACGTATGCCCAGGTACCTCCGGATGTTGAGGCGTACGTGTGCGAGAAACTCGGGCTCGCCATCGAACCGGCATCCACCCAGGTAACCGCACGGGATCGTCATGCACAGTGGCTCCAGGCGCTGGCTCTCATGGGGGCATCAATTGAACGAATGGCGACTGAGATCCGTCACCTGCAGAGATCAGAGGTGTCGGAGGTGCGAGAAGCGTTTGGCAAGGGTCAGAAGGGCTCATCTGCCATGCCCCACAAGCGGAATCCGATACTTTCGGAACGGATGACCGGTATGGCCCGCTTGCTCCGTGGCTACTCACAGGTCGGTTTGGAAAACGTCGCTCTTTGGCACGAGCGGGACATCAGCCACTCATCGGCGGAGCGGGTCATCCTCCCTGACGCGTCCATCACCTTGCACTACATGCTGGTGAAGTTCACCGCTCTGGTAGAGGGGTTGGTTGTGGATGAGGGTCGGATGGACGCCAACCTCGAAGGCACCAATGGTTTGGTCTTCAGCCAACCGGTCCTTCTCGCGCTGGTCGAGACCGGGATGACCCGTGACGAGGCCTACCGGATCGTCCAGGAGCATGCGATGAGCGCCTGGGGCGGGTCCGGACATCTTCGGGACTTGCTGGCCGCCGACCCGGATGTGGATCTGGACGAGCAAACACTCAACGGTTGTTTCGACCTGGCCCGGGTCCAGGAGTCGTCGCAGGTGGTGTTCGAGCGACTTAGAAGCCTGGCGGTGGGTTGATGTCTGATGTTTTGATCGTCGGCGGTGCGGCAACGGGATGGGCCACTGCCCACCACCTCAATCACACTGATCCGTCCCTCTCGATAACGGTCATCGAGCAGGATCCCACCCTGGCGAGATCGTCGACCATGCTCTCCGAGTCGAACGTTCGGATCCAGTTCAATCTCGACGAGAACATCGCCATGTCCAAGTATGGGATGGAGTGCATCGACAACTTCGGCGACTTGCTCGAGGTCGACGGCGAGCGTCCCCTCCTCGACCGTCGCAGACAAGGGAATCTGTTCCTGGTCGATGAGGACGGGCGGGATAGCGCAATGGCCGGGCTGGAAAATCAGCGACGTTTTGGCGGCAACGTCGAGTGGTTGGATATGACCGAAATCGCCGAACGGTTTCCGGTGGCCGCTTCGGACGACTTTGTCGGCGCCACCTTCGGGCCCGACGACGGACCGGTTGACGCCAACGGAGTGGTCAATGGCTACCGACGACGGGCGATCCACGGCGGTGTGGAACGTCTGACTGCTCAGGTCGAGTCGCTGGTTACCGAAAACGACCGGATCAGGGGTGTGACAATCAATGGGGAGACCCACCACGCCGATGCCGTAGTGGTTGCTGCTGGCGCCTGGACGCCAGGGTTACTGGAGACAGTCGGTGTATCGGTCCCGGTCGATCCGGTGATGCGAACTGTGTATGTGGTCGAGGGCGGCTTTACTCGGTTCGGACAGTTTCCTTCCATCTTTCTGCCATCGGGTGCATATGTTTTTCCTGAGTTGGGTCCAGCGGTTTTGATGGCCTGGTCGACCGACGACGACCCGGTTGGTTTCGATTTCACCCCGGCTCCGCGATCACATTTCTACGAGGTGATCTGGCCCGAGGTCGCCACCCATCTTCCTGCATTCGACAGCCTGGAAGTGGTCAGGTCCTGGGCCGGCCTATATGCCCAGAACCGGCTGGACGCCAACGCCATCATCGGTGAATGGCCTGGGATTAACGGTCTGTTGCTCGCAACCGGCTTCAGCGGCCACGGCTATCAACACTGTCACGCCATGGGTCGGCATCTCGCCGAGCTAATCACGGGGCAAACGCCCTCGATCGACCTGACCCGTTTCGGCCCCCAACGCGTCCTCAGCGGCGAGGCCTACCCGGAAAACCCCGGCCGCATCATCTAAAACCGTTCTGTGAAGGGTTTTGGTGCCTGAGACGCAATTTCCGTTCACAGAAATGGTGGATTTAGGGGAGGTAGCTGGCGAAAGGCTTGGTGGGGAGTAGAACCTGGGCACCACGCGGTGTGCGGTAGTTCTTGACTCCGATCGAGAACCGGGTGGTGGAACTCTTCGAGATACCCCGGTACTTGTATCCGGCGGCGACGGCAGAACTGAAAGACCATTGTGAATCGAGTCGGACCGACGATGTAATCGCAGACAGCTTCGAAACCAGCGAGGCAGGTGAACTGAAGTTCGACGCCTTGCCGGCCAGTTGGAAAAGAATGTCCTGCTGCCGGCCCTGCCGTCCAAAGTCGGACCCACCTGACGCCAACCAGGTGTCGCCACGCAATTCCTCTCCATGTCGGGATCGAACCCACGCCAGCGTGGTCGCCCCATTTGCCTTGTTACAGCCGGTGGTCTCTATCAGGAGATGTGATTTGAGGTCTCGGGTCGGGTAATCGACACAGATGGTGGTCCCACCGAAGGCATCCACCATCCGGGCAAAACCGGCGAAGTTGATCCGGGCGAGATGGTCGACAGGGATTCCTGTGTAGTCCTCGACGAGGATTGCCATCATTTCCGAACCCGAAGCCACCCCGGAACATCCACCGAGTCCCGCGTTGAGCCGGGTAAAGGTCTCTTTGCAAGCGTTCCACACATAGAGATCGCGAGGCAGGCTGACAACTATCGGTTTGCCTCCTCCGGCGGGCTGGAGAGCGAAAACAACGGCATCGGCAAGGAAACCTGATGCATCAACACCAATGAGGAGATACGACTCATATGCCTCATCGGGTATCGGCTCGCCAAAGGAATACGGGCTGAACTCAAAAGGGTCGAAGGGTCGCTCGATGTCGAACACGGCAGCTAATTCCTCCTGGAACGCCACCATGTCGAGTTGTTCCTCTTCGTACTGTGTGGGTTCAACGAAAGTGATATCTCGCCCATCGAACGGACCCATTGCTACCCGGGCCGAATCGGGATCGAAGTCCTCCACCGCCAGCTGAGACACCGCGGCATTGACCTGATACACGTAGAAGGCCGTCATCCCGAGCAATGCCCCGGCGATGACGGTCATCGTCACCCGCCAAGGGTGAAATACCGCGTACTTAACTACTGACAACCTGAAAAAGGTTAGAAGAGCCGGTCTAGTTTTCTGCGGAGATGTGGACCGTCCCGGTGAAGATGCCAGCAACCCGTCCATCCTGCCGGGTCACGATTACGTGATAGGTAGCAAGGGTCCGACCCCGTGACAGTTCGGTCGCAACGCCGGTGAGCTTGTCGCCGGCCCGGGCGGCGGCCGTAAAAACCATGTGGGTATCAATGGCCACTGCACGAGGTCCGGCAGAGTTGGATGCCAGCGAGAAGGCGCAGTCGGCTAGTGAAAACACCATCCCGCCATGACCACCGCCGAGGAAATTCAGGTGACGCTCCCCGACCTCGAGCGCAACGGTCAGTTTGTCATCGGTGACGGAAACCAACTCGACGCCAAGCGCACCTGCATATGCGTCGACGGCAAACAAGCCCTCCACGCGTTCTCTGTTGAAACCGCTCATCGAGCCACGACAGTAGCGGAGGGATCGGCTTCTTCCCCTGGAATGTGCCACATGTGGCCGTCTGTTCCGTCGGAACGGTGATTGAGTAGATGGGACTTCCGGTGTTAGCCTCCCGAGACGTGCTGTCATTACCACACCTTGCGTCAGGCAAGGTCCGAGAGATCTACGAAATCGACCGGGATCACCTGCTATTTGTCGCCACCGATCGCATCTCCGCATACGACGTCATCCTGCCTCAACTGATTCCAGACAAGGGACGCGTCCTCGCCGGATTGAGCCTCCACTTCTTCGACTACCTGGACACCCCTAACCACCTAGTAGCCACCGACCTTTCCAGCCTTGAAGGGGTTTCGGTCGAGGAGCGTTCGGAACTCGGGGGACGGGCCATGATCGTCAGACGGGCCGACGTCGTACCGGTCGAGTGCGTGGTTCGGGGATACCTCTATGGCTCCTCGTGGCGGGAGTATCGCGATGGAGGCGGACCGACAACAGAGCACCTACCGGCGGGCCTCCAACTTGCTGACAAGCTTCCCGCACCGATCTTCACACCGGCCACCAAGGCAACGAGCGGACATGACGAAAACATCACCGAGACCCAGACCCGGGACCTCCTCGGAAACGACCTCTACGACGAGTTGAAGAGCCGGTCGATCGATATCTACACACGGGCAACTGAGTATGCAGCGGAAAAGGGAGTCATCCTCGCCGACACCAAATTCGAGTTCGGGTTCGCCGGCGACGAACTACTGCTGATCGACGAGGTGCTCACTCCGGATTCGAGTCGCTATTGGCCCGTCGACCAATGGACGCCAGGCGAAGATGTCCCTAGCTTCGACAAACAGTTTGTGAGGGAATGGTTGGAGACCCAGCCATGGGACAAGACTCCACCGGCACCAGACCTGCCGGCTCACATCGTCGTTGGAACCAGGCAGCGTTATGTCGAGGCGTACGAGACGATCACCGGTAAGAGCTTCGACGACTATCTGGCCGAGAAATGAAGGTCCGCGTCGAGCTCACACGCCGACCGGAGATCGCCGACCCCCAGGGAACAACCATCAAGCGGGCACTGGAAGATCTCGGTTTCAAGGACGTCGCCTCCGTTCGGGTAGACAAGGTCTTCCATCTCGAGATTGAGGGAGACGATCCGCAGTTGATTCACCGGCAGGTCACCGAAATGTGCCTACAACTACTGGCCAACCCGGTCCTCGAAGACTTCGAGATCGAGATCGAAAGATGAAAACGGCCGTTGTCGTGTTTCCGGGATCGAACTGTGAGCACGATGTTGCCAACGCCTTAGAAGCTATCGGTGGACAGACCGATCTTGTCTGGCACCGAGAAACCGACCTATCCGGATTCGATGGCGTGGTGTTGCCTGGTGGATTTGCTCATGGCGACGCCCTCAGGACGGGGGCGATCGCCAGATTCTCGCCCATCATGGATGCAGTGGCGTCTGCCGCCAGAGCAGGAAAACCAGTCCTCGGCATCTGCAACGGTTTTCAAATTCTCTGCGAAGCGGGGCTTCTGCCCGGTGCCCTGATTGCCAATCGCGACCTGGCCTTCATCTGTCGTTACGTCGACGTCGAGATAACTGACACCACCTCGATTCTGACCAACCAAACGGACCGGGGCCAGGTGGTGAGGATTCCGCTCAATAGCTACGAGGGCAACTGGGTCGATCCGTCCGGAACGGGTCGAGTGGTAATGCGATATGTGAACGATCCCAACGGCTCGTCGGGACGCGCCGCTGCCGTGGCGAACGAGGTTGGCAACGTTGTCGGCATAATGCCTCATCCGGAAAGGGCGACTGATCCTCTGCTCGGCTCCGACCAGGGGAATGTGCTTCTCCAGGGTTTCCTTCGCTCGCTGATTTCTGTATGACCGCGGCCCCACCAGTTCACCAGCAACTGGGGATGACTGACACCGAATACGACTCTGTCATCGACATCCTCGGCCGTGATCCCCGGCCCGCAGAATTGGCCATGTATTCGGTGATGTGGTCCGAGCATTGTTCCTACAAAAGTTCGCGGAAGCACCTGCGACGTTTCCCTACCGAGGCTCCATGGGTTGTAGTCGGCCCTGGCGAGAATGCCGGAGTAGTTGACCTCGGGGACGGTTGGCTTGCCGCTCTCCGCATCGAGTCGCACAATCACCCCTCTTTCGTCGAGCCCTATCAGGGAGCGGCAACTGGTGTGGGGGGCATCCTGCGAGACGTATTCACCATGGGGGCCCGTCCCATCGCCTTGTGGGACCAGATTCGCTTCGGCAATCTCGATAATCCCAAGAACAGGTATCTCCTCAATGGCGTGGTCTCGGGAATCGCTGGTTATGGAAATGCTGTGGGAGTCCCCACGGTTGGCGGCGAGATCGAATTCGACCGGGGATATGACGGAAACCCCCTGGTCAACGTGATGTGCCTTGGCATCATGCAGCGGGAACAACTCGTTCTGGGAACGGCCGGAACCCCGGGCACGATTGCCGTTCTTCTCGGCAACGCCACCGGTCGTGATGGAATAGGTGGCGCCTCGGTGTTGGCGTCGGCCTCATTCGATGAGGAATCGGGGGCGAAGCGGCCGTCGGTCCAGGTTGGCGATCCGTTTGAAGAGAAGAAGCTGATCGAGGCCTGTCTCGAGCTGTACGACAAGAACCTGGTCGTCGGAGTCCAGGATCTCGGTGCCGCCGGGCTATCTTGCGCCACTTCCGAGCCAGCCGGGCGCGCCGGCGTTGGAATGGATGTCGACCTCGACCGGGTCCACACCCGCGAATCGGGAATGACCGCACCGGAACTTTTGATGTCGGAATCTCAGGAGCGGATGATGGCATTTGTCTCACCGGAGAACGTCACTGAGGTTCTTGAGATTGCGGACCACTGGGAGATCGATTCGGCTGTGGTAGGAACCGTTCGCGACGGGGGCACTTTGACCATCACCCACAGCGGCGAAGTGGTCGCCGAGATCCCAGCCGCTTCGCTCGCTGACAACGCACCGCTCTATGACCGCCCCTCCGCGCGGCCTGACTGGCTTGACGACGTTCGATCCCGCCCCGGTCCTGATCTGACCGCGTACGAACCCGCCAGGCTCCTTGAGACGCTTCTCGATGACCCTGCAATTGGCTCGTCGGAGTGGATCCACGAGCAGTACGACCACATGCTTTTTCTGAACACGGTGATCGGGCCCGGCTCGGATGGGTCTCTGCTCCGAATCAGGGGGACCGACAAAGCCCTAGCGGTTTCTACGGATGGCAACGGAAGATTGTGTTATCTCGACCCGAGAATCGGCGGGGCGCGGCTGGTCTATGAGGCGGCTCTCAATGTGGCTGTGACCGGAGCCCGACCCCTGGCAGTAGTGGATAATCTCAACTTCGGCAACCCGAAAAAGCCCGAAGTGATGTGGCAATTCATCGAGTCGGTAGAGGGGATCTCACAAGCTTGTGAGGCATTGGGGATCCCGGTCATCGGCGGCAACGTCTCCTTCTACAACGAGACCGACGGCGTGGATATCAATCCGACCCCGGTTGTGGGTGTATTGGGTCTGGCCGATCCGATGCCGATGAATCCACCACGTCTCAGCCGGGCAGAAGAGGGAATGGAACTCTGCATGGTGGGGCCGGCGCCATCAGGTTCATTGGCCGGCTCAGCGGTCCAGAGGGTCCTTGGCAAACGGAACGGAGGGGTGCCGACGGCCCCCGACCCTGCAACGGCCGTGCGGGTCGTCGAATTCGCTGTCGAACTCGCCCACCGTGTGGCTGTACTCCATGACATTTCCGACGGCGGCCTAGCTGTCGCCGCGACCGAGATTGCGATCGCGTCGGAGATCGGTGTCACCATCGAAGCCGAGCATCCTTTTTGCGAGGATCCCCACCGCTTCCTGGTGGCCGCCCATCCCGGGACGGTCGATCTACCTGACGACATCGTTCTCAAGGTTGGAGTTTTTGGCGGTAAAGAGATCAGCATCAATGGATCGACGATTCCCCTCGATCACGCAGCAGATTTATACAAGAACGCCCTCCCCCGCCGGATGGATTGACCCAAAGGACAAATCCGCCCTTCTGTCCGACGAAATCACTCAGGCAGCAGTAGGAGACTATCCCCGAACTCGTGCCAGAGGTATCCGTTGTCCAAGGCCGATCGGTAGGCGACCTCCAGCCTGGATCGCCCGCAGATGGCTTCAAGCATGTCGAGATGGGTCGACTCCGCGTAGTGCCAACCTGTGATCAAGCCGTCCACGGATTGGATTGCACGATGCCGGCGGATCACCAGGTCAGTCACAGAATCAGCTGGATGGACCCGTCCCTGCCGGTCCACGACCGATTCCAGTGCACGGACCACAGTCGTTCCGACAGCGATCACCCTGCCCCGTTCAGACCGGGCGTGATTGATTCGAGCGGCGGTGGTCTCCGAGACCCGGAACCGCTCCGGATAGGGCTGTTCGCCTGACTCCAGAGAGGAGACACCGGTATGGAGGGTGATTGGGGCGACGCCGACCCCCAGGCTGGCTAACGATGCCAGCACGCGGCCGCTGAATGGACGCCCGGCGCTGGGCATCTCGGCAGATCCCGGCTCGCGGGCAAAAATGGTCTGGTAGTCAGCCAGCGGATAGGCCTCAGATACATGTGGATACCTGATGGGCTCGCCGTACATAACCAGGTGATCAACGAGGGGACGGCCAATGTCGAATGTGCCGAGCCACAATCGCTGGCTTGGTGATCGATGTGGATACGGGCTGAGCAACTCGATCGCTCCGTCGCCTGGTAAGGAGAACCTTCCTGGGGCGGCGTCGAGGTCGCGAATCGAACCGACAGCGACCCTAGTTCTGGGCTCGACCACAGCAAACCCGCCGTCGAGGATTGTTGAGACATTGAATACCCGATCACCTTTTGCCAGCGACGCCGGCAACGTGCGGGAGTTGTTGACCACTACAAGGTCGCCCGGGTTCAAGGTTGCCGCCAGATCCGTAAAGGACCGATGGGACACTCCTGCAGCGGTTGAAACCATCAACCGCACTCCGTCCCGATCCAGACCTCTCGATTCCGGTGGCGACGGGGCGGCGAGACCATCCGGCACTATGAAGCCTTCGAGAAATTCGCCTACCGCGCGCGCCAGACCGAGGCTCAATTCGATGCCGATGGGCTCAGAAACGACTCGGCGGTGTACCGACCACTCGGCAAACCACTGGTCAAAAGATCGATCAAGGCGGGTACCCGCGATTCCGGTAATGGCCGATCTGAGATGTCCTCACCGGAGAAAGCGTCCTGGTGCATCTGTGTTCTCATGTCTCCAGGGTCGAACCAGTAAACCGAAATGTCGGGTTCCTCGACGGCGAGGATGTTTGACATCTGTTCGAGAGCGGCCTTGGAGGACCCATATCCCCCCCAGCCTTCATAAGCCTCGACCGCCGCGTCGGACGTCATGTTGACAAGTGTCCCGCCGGAAGCGCGCAGATGTGGGATAGCAAGTTGGGTAAGTGCGAGCGGTGCCAGGAGGTTTACCTCGATGACGGTCTTCAGTGCATCGACCGGGTATTCGCTCAGCCGGGGTTGGGGAATCGGTCCCAAAGTGCTGGCATTGTTGACCAAAACTCGGAAATCATTTAGTTCAATCGCCGATTCCACCAACTCGAAGCGGTGACCCTCATCGGCAACGTCACCGGCGATGGCTCGGACCTGACCCGGCCCTATGGCTTCGAGCATGCGAGCGGCTTCGTCGAGAGCGAATCGACTACGTCCATCGATAACCAGATTCCAATTTTGGCCGGCAAGTTCTGTAGCTAGTGCCCTGCCAAAACCCATAGAACCGCCCGTGACAATTGCGGTGCTCACAGTCATATCCGGTTCGATTACACCCTGTTTGATCTCCATAAGCAGATCGTACAAGTTCAAGTTAACTTGAAGTCAAGAAGCTTTTTAGCGGCGGCCGGGCCGGACCAACCAAGTGCAGCTTCAATTGGGAGTGGAGCGGTTGGTCAGAGTTTTCGGGGTTAGCATCGGCCTGATGCCGAAGACGATTGGAATTCTGACTGCCGGGGGTGATAGCCCCGGCCTCAACGCGGCTATTCGAGCGGTCGGGAAGGCTGCCCAGAGGGCCCACGGGATGACTGTGATCGGCTTCTATGACGGGTTTCGGGGTCTACTGGAGAATCGCTACGCCACCCTGGAGTCGGACGACATCTCCGGCATCCTCACCCGGGGCGGGACCATTCTCGGGACCAGTCGCACCAACTGCACCAAGGTCGAAATGCCGGACGGGTCTGTCATCGACGGGCGACCTGAGATGAAAAGGGTCGCCGACAAGCACGAGCTGGATGCCCTGGTTTGTCTGGGCGGTGACGGCACAGCCCGCAACGCGGTCAGACTCGAAGAAGTTGGTATCCCCGTTCTGACTCTCCCTAAAACAATTGACAACGATGTCGCAGGGACCGACGTCACTTTCGGTTTCGACACAGCAATGACAATCGCAACCGAGGCAATTGACCGGCTCCACTCCACTGCCCACTCCCATCACCGCATCATGGTCGTCGAGCTGATGGGCCATACGGTGGGGTGGTTGGCTCTCGGCGCCGGACTGGCTGGCGGAGCAGATGTGATTCTGATTCCGGAGGTACCCCACGATGTGGCGACGGTGGCGAGTTCCATCATCGCGCGCAAGGCCGCTGGGAGTGAGTTCTCGATCGTGGCGGTCGCCGAAGGTGCGATCAGCCGGGAATCAGCGGCGAGTCGAAACGCTCTTATAGAACAAAGGGCAAATGCGTCGGGGGACGAGCGAAAGAGGCTCAAGGCGGCTATCAAAGAACTCGACAGAACCCGGGTCGGCGGCACCAGCCACATGGCATCACAACTCAGCGAGTTGACCGGTCTCGAATCCCGAGTGACCATTCTTGGACATGTCCAGCGAGGAGGGATTCCCTCACCAGCAGACAGGCTCCTCGCGACAAGGCTGGGCACAGCATGCGCCGACTACATCGAGGAGGGGGTCCACGGCGTCATGGTTGCCGCCCGCGGTGAGAGAACCGAAGCTGTCCCATTGAAGATCCCTGCCCGTGGCCCCAGGTCGGTTCCACCGGACCACAGTTGGGTCCGTGCCGCCCGGAGTCTGGGCATCTCTTTTGGTGATTGAGTTGGGCGATTGAGCCAGCCGAGAACTGTCGCGATATCTGGTGGTGGCCCGGCGGGCCTGTACCTGGCCATCCTTCTCAAAAAAAACGATCCATCGATCCAGGTCGACCTTTACGAACGCAATACTCCCGCTGACGCATATGGATTTGGGGTCGTTTTCTCAGACGAAACGCTGGAAAACATCGAGTCCGCTGACCGAGAGTTCTACGACTCGCTCACCGCTGAATTCCGGCAATGGGGTGTTATCGAGGTCCGTCACTTCTCAGGCGAGGTCATCCGCTCCGGAGGCCACGGTTTCGCCGCTGTTGGTCGACGCACCTTGCTGGAGCTATTGACCGAACGTGCCGAGGAGGTTGGCGCCAACCTTCATTTCTCGGCAGAGATCACCAATGTCGAACAGCTCGCCGGAGCCGATGTGATTGTGGGCGCCGATGGAGCACACAGTCTCATCCGAAATAGCTTCCCCGATGTTTTCGAGCCGACGTTGGAGCCGCGACGTAACAAATACATCTGGTTTGGAACCGACAAGGTGTTTGATGATTTCACCTTCATTTTTGAGAACACCGAGCATGGCATGGTCTGGGCGCACATATACCCCTATTCCGCCACCGCCAGCACCTTCATCGTGGAGATGGCGCCGGAGACATGGTCGACGCTCGACCTCGACGTAAACGAACACCGCGAGTGGGGACCGCAGGAGAGCGACGACCTGGCGCTCAAGTTTTCCGAGGGGCTATTCGCCCGACATCTCGATGGACATTCACTGACCGGGAACAAATCACGATGGCTACATTTCCCCACCATCTCGTGTCGACGATGGAGCCACGAGAACGTGGTGCTGATGGGCGATGCAGTCCACACCGCCCACTTTTCGGTGGGATCGGGAACAAAACTCGCCCTCGAGGATGCCATATCCCTGGCCGGCCACCTCCTCTCCGACAATGCCTTGCCCGACTCACTACGTGCGTATGAGAGTGATCGTCGTCCCATTGTCGATTCCACTCAACGGGCGGCAAAGGCCAGCCTGGAATGGTTTGAGGGCGCTGATCGGTACATCGGTCAGGAGCCAGAGCAGTTTGCATTCTCCATGCTGACCCGGAGTCAGCGGGTCACCTACGACAACCTTCGCCTGCGCGACCCCGGGTATATGGAGTCGGTTGATAGATGGTATGCCGCATCAGACCACGGCTCTCCGGTGCCGACCTCACCAGAGACACCGCCGATGTTCCATCCCTTTCAGCTTCGCGACCTGGTTCTGCCCAACCGGATCGTCGTCTCGCCGATGGACCAGTATTCCGCCGAAGGAGGGATGCCCAGCGAGTGGCATCTGGTTCATTTGGGGAGCCGCGCCGTGGGCGGGGCTGGGTTGGTGATGACCGAAATGACCTGCGTGTCGCCAGAAGGCCGAATTAGCTCCGGCTGCACCGGCATATGGACCGACCAACAGGCGGAGATATGGAAGCGGATCGTTGAATTCACCCGCCAGCACAGCGAGGCGAAGATCGGGCTCCAGATCGGACACTCCGGCCGCAAAGGCTCTACCAAGCTGATGTGGGAGGGAGATAGCGAGCCCCTCGAACATGGCAACTGGGAGATCATGTCTCCCTCACCGATCAAGTATCGGCCCGACAGCCAGACTCCACGCCAGATGACCCGCGACGACATGGACAAAGTGGTTGCTGATCATATCGCCGCGGCACGACGTGGTGCCGACGCTGGATTCGATCTTCTCGAGTTGCACTTTGCCCATGGATATCTGGCCTCGAGCTTTCTCAGTCCACTGGCAAACCAGCGAGACGATGAATACGGCGGAACCCTCGAGAATCGGATGCGTTTCCCACTCGAGCTCTTCGATCGTGTCCGCGAAGTCTGGCCGGTTGGCAGACCGCTGTCGGTGAGGATCTCGGCAACTGATTGGGTCGACGGTGGATTCGATGGGGACGACGCGGTCGAGCTTGCTCGTTGCCTCCAGGAACACGGATGCGACATCATCGACGTATCGACTGGCCAAACCAGCGTCGATGCCCGTCCAGAATACGGACGGCTCTATCAGACCCCCTTCTCCGACCGGATTCGCAACGAGGTAGGAATCCCGACCATGACCGTTGGCGCGGTGTCGAGTATCGACGACGTGCACAACATTCTGGTGGCGGGAAGGGCTGACCTCTGTGTTCTGGCCAGACCGCACCTCGTCGACCCCTACTGGACGATGAACGCCGCTATCGACCTCGGATTTACCGGCCACCCCTTCCCCAACCAGTACCTGTCAGGACTGGCCGCCCGAAGACGGGAACAAGATCCAATTGCACCAGATATCTTCCGCGGCTCCCGGTGAGGCGGTTTGTCTGTTCCCCCGGTTCGACTGTTCTCCCGGTTCGACTGTTCCCCCAGGAGCGGAGCGAGGGGGGAAAGGTTCCTTCAGGTCTGGAAAGGACCTGAAGGTAAGGGGGACTCAGAACCCGCGCGCAAAGCCAAAGTTGGTGCCTGAAGTCCCTCCTACCGCCGAGCAAGCTCGGCGGAGCCTTCCCCCCGTTCCGGGGGACAGTAAAACATCGCTCCGCTCTGGGGGGAGAGTTCCGTTCCGGCGGGACAGCGAAGACGTGGCTCCTTGACCGAAGCCCTAGCGCTCGGTGACCTCGGTGATCCTCTTCTCGATGAAATTCCGTTCGACATCGTTGCCGACCAAAGGCAGAGCACGTTCATAGGCGTTCAGAGCCTCCTTTTCCTCTCCGCATTTGGTGAGGAAATGGCCCCGGGCGGTATGAAAAGCGTGATATCCGTCCAGGACATCCGTCAGTGGCTCCAGAGCGGCCAACCCTTCCCGACATCCAAAAGCCTCACCAATCGCCACGGCACGGTTGAGCAGGACCACCGGCGCCTCGTAGATCGCGACCAAACCGTCATACCAATCAACGATCCGGCGCCAGTTGGGTGACCCCGAAGAGTGCTCGGAAGCGATTTCGGCCTGAAGGAGATAGGGTCCGGCCATTGTCGTTGCCCGGGCAGTCTCGAGCGCCCGGCGCGCTTCCTCGATCATTGCCTGATCCCACAGTGCTCGATCCTGATCCTTGAAAAGGACGATTTCACCACTCAAGCCGACTCGCGCCCGGCGGCGACTGTGTTGGAAGAGCATCAAGGCCAGAAGACCAAACACTTCTGACTCGTCTGGCATCAATTCTGCGATGACTCCAGCGAGTTCGATGGCTGCTCCGGCGAGATCGCTCCGGATCAAGTCGGTTCCTCCTGACGAGAAATATCCCTCGTTGAAGATCAGGTACACCGTCGAGAGAACGGCCGGAAGGCGATCAGTCAACTCATGGTGCTCAGGCACCTTGAAAGGAATTCCGGCATCGCGGATCTTCGTCTTGGCCCGCACCAGTCTTTGCGCCATGGTGGTCTCTGACACCAGGAAAGCACTGGCGATCTCGGGTGTTGTGAGACCGCCGACCGTTCGAAGTGTGAGCGCAATCTGCTTGTCAGTAGACAACGAGGGGTGACAACAGGCGAAAATCAACTCGAGACGGTCATCGCGAAACGTTGGCGGAGGCTCCAACTCCGGGTCGGCCTGATCGATCTCAACCTGACGGTATCCGGCAAGTACAAGCTGCTTTCTCGCCAGATTGTCGCGTCGCCGGATCCGATCGATTGCACGCCTTCGGGCGACTGTCGAAATCCAGGCAGGAGGATTGTCGGGTATCCCCTTTTTGGGCCACTCCCGCAATGCCTGGACCAGAGCATCCTGGACTGCCTCTTCGGCGAGGTCGATATCGCGAGACATACGCGAGATCGAAGCGAGCACCATCGAGTAGGACTCACGGAACACCTGCTCGATCGCTTGCCTGGACGGATCCATCACCCCATTCTCACCATTCTGTGAACCGAAATTGTGCCCTAGCCACAAATTCCCTTCACAAAACGAAAGTAGGCGGACGCAACTACGGGAAGACGGGCGCGCTGGGTAGGATGCGAACGTGCCCAACGAGGCTGCCCTAGAAACAGATTTCAGCCCCGGAGAGGCGTGTGGCGTCTTTGCCGTCTACGCGCCGGGACAGTCGGTCTCCTCACTGATCTACTTCGGCCTGTTCGCTCTCCAACATCGGGGCCAGGAAAGCGCCGGAATAGCCACCTCCGATGGTCAGACCGTGACCGTCTTCAAGGACCTCGGGCTCGTCGCCCAGGTTTTTGACCAGCAATCCCTCGCCGGCCTCGACGGACACCTCGGAATCGGCCACACCCGATACTCAACCACCGGCTCCAACAGCTGGGCAAACGCTCAGCCCGCCCACCGTCAAATTGGCAACACCAGCATTGCTCTTGGCCATAACGGGAATCTGACCAACACCGCCGAGCTAGCCATGTCATTGGGCATCGCCACGGCGACGACCGACTCAGACTTGATGGCCGAGAGCCTGGCCCGCTCCATCGACGACGAACGCTCCGACGCCCGTGGCCTCGAACACGCCCTCATGAAAGTGGCACCGGGTTGGAAGGGTGCATTTTCGCTGGTAATCATGGATCAGGGGAGGGTTATCGGCCTGCGCGACCCCAACGGGTTTCGTCCGCTGTGTATCGGAAAACTGGCCGACGGTGGATGGGTAATTGCCTCGGAGACCGCTGCTCTCGACTTGGTCGGTGCTTCTTTTGTCCGCGAGGTCAAGGCGGGCGAAATGGTGACCATCGATGCCAGCGGAGTGCACAGCTGCTTTCCATTCGCCGAAGTCACCCCCGGCCTATGCCTTTTCGAATTCGTCTATTTTGCCCGTCCCGACTCCCAGATCTATGGGCGGAATATCCATTCAGCCCGTCATGAGATGGGACGACATCTGGCACGGGAGCATCCGATCGACGCCGACGTCATAGTCCCTGTCCCCGAATCGGGCATTCCCGCTGCCCAGGGCTATGCGGCGGAAAGCGGGATTCCCTACACGGACGGGTTGGTCAAAAACCGCTATGTCGGCAGGACATTTATCGAACCGTCTCAAATGTTGCGCGACCAGGGAATCCGGTTGAAGCTGAACCCGATTCCGGAGAATCTTCGTGGCCGCAAGGTTGTACTTGTGGACGATTCGATCGTGCGGGGCTCAACCACCCGGAAATTGGTCCGGATGGTCCGCGAGGCCGGGGCTTCCGAAGTCCACCTGCGGGTTTCTTCTCCCCCGTATCGATGGCCCTGCTTCTACGGAATGGACACATCCGACCCCTCAACCCTCATTGCCGCGCGGATGGAGGTCGACGAGATCAGAGACCATCTCGATGCCGACTCCCTCGGGTATTTGTCGCTCGACGGGCTCCTGGAAGCAACCCATGTCGCTGAGGCGGGATTTTGCACCGCGTGCCTTTCGGGTAGTTATCCAACTGATATCGAATCGGTGACCGACAAGTTCCATCTCGAACGGAAATGAACCAAAGCTCCTATCGCGATGCGGGCGTCGATCTCAAAGGGGCCGAGCGACATGTATCCGCCATTGCTCCGATGGTCAGGGCGACCTGGAGCGATGCCGTGATTGGTGGATTTGGCGGTTTTGCCGCCGGGATCGAGATGCCCGACAGGTACCAGAACCCGGTGTTGATGATGTCGACCGACGGAGTTGGGACCAAGTTGGAGGTGGCGCGACGCTCCAACCTCTGGGACGGTGTCGGATACGACCTGGTGGCGATGTGTGTTGATGACCTGACAGCAGTGGGAGCAGAACCGCTGGGATTTGTCGACTACATGGCTGTGGGCAAACTCAATCCGGAGCGGGATTCGTCGATCGTCGCCTCGATTGCTGCGGCCTGCACCGAGGCCGGATGTGCCCTACTCGGTGGTGAAACCGCCGAACACCCTGGGGTTATGGATGTGGATGGAGTTGATCTCGCCGGTGCCGTGATGGGGGTAGTCGAAAAAGGTGAGGAATTCGGGCCACACCGCGTCGAGGTCGGTGACGTTATTGTCGGGCTTCGATCACCCAATCTGCGGTCGAACGGATACTCATTGATTCGAGGCCTTTTCCCCGAACCAGATAATGACGAGTCACTTCTCGAAGCATCTGTGATCTACAGCAAATCGATCCTCGCGATTGCACATCTCATCAAATCCGCCGCCCACATCACAGGTGGAGGTCTCCCCGGCAACCTACCCCGCGCCGTCCCCCCGACATTGGGAGTCCAATTGGAGCGTGACAGTTGGAATCCACCCGACATCTTCGCTGAGGTGGCATCGCGTGGCGTTTCCGAGGTTGAAATGTTCGCCACATTCAATATGGGTATCGGGTTTTGTGTCATCGTCCGCCCCTCAGATGTCGGGGAAACCGTGGCCGGCCTCAGCCAGCATCGGGCGAAGCCCATCGGAATAGTGACCGAGGCGCCAGGGTTCCGCTTCGCATGATGTTCCGTAAAGCGACAGGGGTCGAGGCTGTCGAAAAGGGTCTGTGGAGGGCCAGCCTCGCTGAAAACTGGGACATTGTCGGCAACACCAACGGTGGATACATGCAGGCGATCTCCGCCCGGGCCTCGAGTATGTCTGTAGGTGGTCGGGACCCGGTATCCGTCACCGGACACTTCACCCGTCCCGGACACACCGGTCCGGTCACAGTCGAAACAGAGGTAGTCCGTCACGGGCGTCGATTCTCCGTTGTCCGAGCCCGGATGACTCAAGACGATTCAATAATTCTCGAAACACTCGGGACCTACGACGATCCGGCTGCACAAAAGAGCGAAATCCTCCTCAGCGATGTTTCACCGCCGGATATGCCTCCCCCAGATGTTTGTCTCCCAATTGTTCCGGCTACTGAGGAACCCTTTCCGCCCCCAATCTTCGGACAGCTAGACATCCGAGTTGATCCGGAGTTCGCTGCCGGATTCTTCTCTGGAGCCGTCCAATCGGCGCCGTTGGTCGAGGGGTGGTTTCATCTCAAAGACGACGAGGAACTCGATCCCTTCGCCCTGATCCTCAGCTCCGACGCCTTCCCCCCGACAGCGTTCGCTGCCAATTTTCCGATCGGATGGACCCCGACCCTCGAACTCACCGTTCATATCCGAAATCCGCGGGCGAAGGGCTGGCTCCGATGCCAGTTCAAAAGCCATTTCATCACGGGTGGATACATCGAAGAGGACGGCCTCTTTTGGGATGAGGACGATCGCCTGGTAGCCCAATCACGACAATTGGCCTTGGTCTCTACGTCGGGCGGTTGATCAATTGCCACCTTCAGACCCATTGGCCAGCACCGGGGCCATGGTGGGCTGGGTAGCGGAGCAAATCGCCGAGGGGCACGACGACTATATGAACCGGTTTGGTGCGATCAATCAACGGGCACCAGGTCGATTCGAGGGACGCGAGTGGGCGGAAATGCAGTCCGACAGTGTGGAGCGGCTCTTGCTCTACCAAGCGACGGTGACCGCCGTTGTCTCTGATATCGCTAGACACCTTGGTGCAGGAAGCAACGATCCTGGCTTGTGGAAAGAGATCAAAACCGCATACTCAACCTTGATCGACTCCAATCCGAATCGGGAACTTGCCGAGACTTTCCACAATTCGATCACCAGAAGAATCTTCGAGACCGTGGGTGTCGACCCGGATATCGAGTTTGTCGATTCGGGCATTCATGTCGGGGCTTCTCTCGACGAGACCACCCGCCTCTTCTCAATAACTGGCTCGGTCACCGACCTCATCTCTCGGGTTCTCATCCATTTCGCCCCCTCCGTTCCCTATGCCGACATCGAGAGGGACACGACCGAGCTCGGACGCCGGGTGACGGCAAGCGCTGGATCGTCAGAAGTCGAGGCAATCGAACTGGTCGACTCGGTGTTCTATCGAGGCCAGGCAGCATATCTGATTGGCCTCATCCATTACTCAGGCGGTTTGGACGCTCCCCTGGCTGTTTCCCTCCGGAATAGGAGCAACGGCGTCGAGTGCGACGCTGTTCTGCTCAGTGAAAATGAAGTTTCGATTCTCTTCAGTTTCACCAGGTCCTACTTTCACGTCGACACGCCAAACCCAGGTGCTCTCGTGACGTTTCTCCGCTCCCTCATGCCCCGGAAACGAGTCGCCGAGCTCTACATTTCGATCGGACAGAACAAGCATGGCAAAACGGAGCTATATCGAGACCTGCTCAGACACGTGAGGAGTTCCAACGAGAAGTTTGAGCATGCTCCGGGGACCAAAGGTTTGGTCATGATCGTTTTTACGATGCCCGGCTACGACGACGTGTTCAAAATCATCAGAGACCGCTTCCCACCGCCCAAGCAAACCACCCGAGCTGCGATCATGCGGAAGTATCGGATTGTCTTCCAACATGATCGGGCGGGGAGACTCATGGATGTCCAGGACTTCCAGCACCTCAAATTTGACATTGACCGGTTTACGCCAGAGTTGCTCGAGGAACTGCTCGACGAGGCTGGCAATAGCGCCTCGATAGAAGGTGATTCAGTGGTTATCCGCCACGTTTATGTGGAGCGGCGGATCACACCCCTCGACCTCTATATCAAGGTCGCCGATCCTTCGGCGCAGACGGCCGCCGTCCTCGACTACGGCCAGGCGATAAAGGATCTGGCGTCGACGAATATCTTTCCTGGCGATCTGCTCATCAAGAATTTCGGCGTTACCCGCCACGGCAGAGTGGTCTTTTATGACTACGACGAACTCGCACCGCTGACCGAGGTCAACTTCAAGGAGATCCCCCCGCCCCGGGACGACTACGACGCCATGTCCGACCAGCCGTGGTATCCGGTGGGTGACCGAGACGTATTTCCCGAAGAGCATGAGTCGTTTCTCGGGATGACCACAGAGTTGCGTTCGCTATTCACAGAGCGCCATGGAGATCTGTTCCAGGCGGAATCCTGGCAGGCCATCCAGAGCCGGATCCGAAATGGAGAACTGATCGAGGTGTTCCCCTACAGCGAAGAAGCCCGGCTCCCCAACGCAGCCGGTTCGCGGGGTTGGTAATCGCCCAAACCCGTGCACCGTGTATCTAAAGTTGCCCCATGAGCGCAACGATGTCAGATGTAAAGTCGATCAAGTACGCGTACTTACTCGGTGGGGTAACCGCGATTATCTTCGGGTTGATACTCCTTTTCCGTCAGGACGACGCCCTCTCCCTGTTGATGTTGATGTTGGGACTGTGGTGGCTGATTCAGGGGGCCTTCACCTTGTTCTCTCTCATGATCGACCGTGAGGACGTTGGGTGGAAGCTGGTCTTCGGGATTCTCGGGGTTACGGCGGGAGTCTTCGTTCTGTTCAATCCTGGCGAGGCAACAGACATCTTCAAGGGTGCCATCGGAGTCGTCCTCGGTGTCATCGGAACTCTCGTCGGTCTGACCGCACTATTCGGCGGTTTCAGGAGCAAGGACTGGGGTGCGGTGGTCGTTGGACTTTTCAGCCTCCTGATCGGTCTTTTGATTCTCTTCAATGCAGCGTTCTCGACCTCGCTCCTGGTCACGCTTTTTGCCATCCTGCTGATCCTCGAGGGCATCTCGGCAATCGTCGTAAGCATCAAGTACTAAGCGATAGGCACGGCCGATTCGTTAGGATCGCGTCGTGCCCGTCGTAACCCCGATTCATGACCGGCGCGGACTCTACGCCGCGCCGTAGAACCTGCTCATTTTCGTCTTATTAGTTTGGATTTGAAAGGAGCATTAAATGAACGATTTTGTTGACCGTCACAACGACGTGATCGCACCGGTGATCGCCTTCGACACCGACATACACGCCGATTCGGCCTCGGGTATTTGGATCACCGACGTTGATGGGAAGAAGTGGGCAGATTTTGCGTGCGGGACTGCAGTAACCAACCTGGGCCACAACCATCCCGCGGTGGTAGAGGCGGCCCACGCCCAGATAGACAAGTTGATGCACTCTGGATGCATCGTCCGCTATGACCCGTTGGTAATTGCCGCCGAAAAACTTCGCGCCATTACTCCCCCCTCCATCGAGAAGTTTGCTTTCGCCAATTCGGGCGCCGAGGCCGTTGAGGCTGCGGTCAAGCTGGCCAAGCATTCAACTGGCCGGCAGGGTGTGATCGCGTTCCGAGGCGCCTTTCACGGCCGGACGATGGGCTCCGTGGCTTACACGACCTCCAACGCCAAATACCGTGACGGATACCACCCTGTGCTGGGATCGGTGTTTGTGTCTCCGTTTCCGCATCCCTATCGCTGGGGAATGAGCGAAGAAGCGGCGGTGGCCCACTCCCTCGAGGAACTCAGGCTCATGTTCAAGCATGTGGTTTCGCCAAAGAACATCGCGTGTTTCTTGGTGGAGCCAGTCCAAGGGGAAGGTGGCTATTACCCGGCGCCAAACTCGTTCTTGACTGCCTTGAGAGAACTCGCCGATGAGCATGGCATCGTCCTCGTATATGACGAGGTGCAGACCGGATTCGGCCGGACGGCAGAGTGGTTCGCTGCTGATCATTACGACGCCAAGCCGGACATCATGGCTATGGGTAAGGGAATCGCCAACGGACTTCCCCTCTCGGCATACGGAGCTTCGAGAGAGCGTATCGATGGTTGGCCAGTCGGCTCACATGGGACCACCTTCGGAGGTAATCCTGTGGCCACTGCCGCTGCCATTGCCGTGATCGACACCATGGAGGGTCTGCTTCCGCATGCGCGTGATCTTTCCAAGCATGCTTTTGAGAGATACAACGAGCTGGCTGAACGACACTCGACAATCGGAGATGTTCGTGGGCTCGGCCTGATGATCGGCGTTGAGTTTGTCGCAGACCGGGACACCCGTACTCCTAATGCCGAGGCCTTCACACATGTGCAGAAGCACGCTTTTGATCGTGAGCTGATAATCATCGAGTGCGGACCGGACGCCAACGTCCTCAGATTCATTCCGCCGCTGGTCACGACCAGAGAAGAGCTCGATTGGGCGATCGATCTCGTCGACGAGGGTCTCACCAGCTGGGAGTCCCAATAAGGAGATCGCGATAAGAAGTAACCCGGGCCGATGAACAAGTTTGCGGTAGCCGCTGTCGGCCTCACAGTGACCCTAGGAATCGGCCTGGTTCTTCTCTTCGTTTTCTGGGGCGACGACACCCCGGGCGAGGCAGCTGACACCACGATCCACACCTCCTCGTCGACAACCTCACCCGGGCCTGCAACTACAAGTTCTTTGCCAGCCACAACGACGACCATGGAAACGACCACGACGTCGGATGACACGACCACAACGACTCTCACCAGTACGACGTCGCCACCTACACCTTCGACGACAATTCCGGTGACCACCATTCCACGGCCACCATTCTCGATTACGGTCTCGACTCCGACTGCGGCTCAGTTGTTCGCGTCATGGGAACCGGGATGCCCGGTCGATGTCGGCGACCTTCGAATTCTGACGATGAGCCATTGGGGATACGACGGGAAAGTCCGGAACGGAAAGCTGGTGGTGGCCGCTGTTCAGGTAGGAGCAGTTACCAAAGTGTTCCAAATCCTCTACGACGCCCAATTCCCCATCGAACGGATGGAATTGATCGAGGAATACGGTGGCGACGACAACGCAAGCATGGCTGCGAACAACACCAGCGCCTTCAATTGCCGTCTGGTTACCGGCGGAACGTCCTACTCAGAGCATTCCTACGGCCATGCCATCGATATCAACCCGCTGGTCAACCCATACGTCAAGGGTTCCACAATCCTCCCACCCGCGGGTGCCCCATACGCCGATCGCAGCAAAGACGCCACCGGCATGATCCACGCTGGCGATGAAGTGGTGATGGCGTTCAACGGCATCGGATGGGTCTGGGGAGGAACCTGGACGTCGCTCAAGGATTACCAGCATTTCTCAGCCACCGGCAAGTGAACCCGACCTTTGCTTTTGTGAGAATCACCGCGTGGCCTGTCCCAGCGACACGCAAACTGATCGGGGAACCGCGCAGACGGGTATTCGCGTCAAACCAAGCATGAGGAAAACGGTTCGAACAATAGCTTTGGCTCTGGCAGCGACCCTGACACTCGCAGCTTGTGGATCTGGAGAGGTCGTGGGGCCGCCGGAGGATTCTGTCGACGAGCCATTGATCCAGGTGTCATCCGAGGGCGGATTCGTTCCCGTTGAGTTCAATATCGCTCGGGGTCCAACCTTCACCGTGACCCGCGATAAACAGTTCATTTTCCCGGGTGTTACCACTCTCGAATACCCCGGTGCCCTGATTCCGGCTGTCTTCGCCGGTGAGCTCACCGTCGAGCAATACGACCAGATCGTCAAGTTGGTCGAGGACATGGGGATCGAGGAAATGGACAACAAAGCAGACAACTCAGTCACCAACGTCGCGGATGCGTCCACCGAGGTAATCAGGTACTGGGACCAAGAGGGAGTGCACACATACTCGGTGTATGCCCTGGGGATCTCCGACCAACCGCAGTCAGACGAAACAGCTGCCTTTGCCGAACTTTTCGACTATCTCCACCAACTGAGCGGCACTGTCACCGGAACACCGTACGAGCCGAAGAATTACCGAGTGGTGGCCAGTCCGAGTTATGCCGAGCAGGATCCCAACTTCGTCGACATCCGCCCCTGGCCATTCGAAGGTGACAATCCCAACGACTGGGAAATCCTGACCACAGTTGGCGAACAAACGTGGACGTGCAAGGCATTCGATCCCGCAACAGTCAGCGCCCTTTCAGATGCCACCCAAGCAACACTCTGGATGGATCCCTCCGAATCGGGAGACGCCCAGAACATCCAGATTCTGGTACGCCCACTCCATCCCGGAGAGGAAGACTGCGTCCTCGGATAGAGCTCAATCTCTTCGGTGTGTATCGATCTCGACTTCATAGGGACAAGATCGACACAGAACGAAGGGTGTAACGTCGCCCGATGAAACGAAGCATCGAAGCGGACGTCGTTCAGGGTGGGCATCGGATCGATCCGGATACCGGTGCTGTAGTCCCCCCAATCCACCCCTCAACTACTTATGCAAGAGATGAGAATTACAACCTCATCTCCGACTACCTCTATACGAGGCACGGTGCTCCGAATCACCTTCCCGTTGAAGAACTTGCCGCCCGCCTCGATGGTGGAGTCGATGCCCGGGTATTTGCGTCCGGCCTCGCGGCGTTTACTGCTCTGATAGAGACCGTCCCCAACGGTGCGAGTGTTGTCGCGCCCCAGGTGATGTACCACGGTGGCCAATTGTGGCTGCGACGTCTCCACGACCAGGGGCGGATCAGCTTGGCTTTGTTTGACCAGACCGAGCACGGAGCGATGGAATCTGCAATCGAAGAGAGCCGGCCCGACCTGGTCTGGATCGAGACGCCGGTCAACCCGACTTGGGATGTCATCGACATTCGGGCCGCCGTTGCTGCAAGCCGTTCGGCTGGAGCACAGCTGGCGGTAGACGCCACTGTGAGCCCACTGACTACCCGACCCATCGAATTAGGTGCTGATTTCACATTCCACTCCGCAACCAAGTTCTACAACGGCCACGCCGATCTTCTCGGCGGACTACTCATCAGCGCAGCGGGCGGTGATCGTTGGGAGCAGGTGAAATGGATTCGGACCCACACCGGAGCCGTCATGGGCGCCTTCGAGGCCTGGCTGCTTCTAAGAGGGATGAAGACCATCTATCTGCGGGTTGACCGGGCTTCCGAGAACGCCATGACCATCGCGGAGCACTTTGAGAGGCACCCCGCTATCCAGTCCGTCCTCTATCCAGGATTGGAGTCGCACCCCGGCCATCAGATCGCAGCGAAACAGATGGACCGTGGGTTCGGAGCGATGATGTCGCTTCGGGTCAACGGCGGCTTCGATGCAGCCCACAAAGTGGCAACATCGACCCGGACCTTTATCCCGGCCACATCGCTAGGAGGTGTGGAAAGTCTGATCGAGCACCGCACCGTCCTCGAACCTCCGGAGTCGGTTGTCCCCGACGACCTCCTCCGACTCTCGATAGGTATCGAGCCGGTAGGTGAACTGATCGCCGACCTGGAACAAGCGCTGGCGAAGCAGTAAAGACGAGTATCGGCGGGTCGGACCAACATCACCGGCTATGAACGAAGACTCAATCGACTCGAATCGGCTTCCCCCACAGGGACACCAATCTGGCAACGAAGACGATGATGAATACCTGGCCTACGAATGCCTCAATCACAACTAGTCGTTTGGCCAGATCGGTCGCTGCGGTGATGTCTCCGAAGCCGACGGTCGTCAAAGTCACGAACGAAAAGTAGGTGTAGTCGCCGCTATCGACGATCCCGTTGAGGAAAGCCGGCTCCGTCAGCAGATCGGCGCCGTTGTAAATCGCTCCCATCATGAAGGCGATGAGTGCATAGGCGGCGACCCCGCCCATCACGGTCTGCAGGCCAACCCGATCGTGCTGCACAATCCGGCTAACGATGGCGATCATGGCCGCAAGCTGAGCAATCGCCAGCAACAAGAGACGCCACCCCTGTGCATCCCCGGCGGAAAGAAAACCCAGCGAGACTGACGTCACCAGCAATACGAGAATCGCAACTACCCCGATCCTTCGGACCTGTTTTGGCACGCCGGGTGCCCAAAGGGTGATAAGCAACAACATCAACCACAGAGCAGTATTGACCGCAGTTGCAATACCTGATTCGTCCCACCCTGAAAGGAGATAGCCGACCAAAATCAAGAGGAGAACCATCCCATATCGTTCCCTCAGGAGAACGCCTGCTGAGCTCTCCTCGAGTCTTGTCTTGATTCTGCGTTCTGGATTGTCGCTCACAAGTTACCCATCGGTCCGCGGCCAGGACTATGCAACCATTACCGGATCGGAAAAGCGATGTTCAAGTCTGGTTTTCTGCGTACTGCAAGTCTGGAGGTCCTGAAGCGGCCCGGGCGAGGAGAGCAGCTGTTTGGCCGACAGACCACTAGGTAACCGAGGGGCTGGGCACCGAGGGTGAGCGCTGAGCGATCACGTACCGGATTCCCGCGATAGCAAGATACGAAGTCGCAACAGCGATAAGAACCGGTGCAGTCTGAAGAGTGCCGATCTGAGTTAGCAACGCCACCAGGAGAACCATGGAGAAGGGTGCAGCGACAATTGCTCCCGGTACCGCCGCAAGCATGCAGCTGAATGCCAAACCCAGTGGCACCTCGGGGAAAAACACGTTGACAATGACACCGGAAAGTCCACCTAAGAACAGGATCGGAAAGATCGGCCCACCGATGAAGCCGCTTACCGAGCTCACCGAAAACACAACCATCTTGGCCAAAAGCGTTGCCAGAAGGAGCCAGATCCCCAATGAACCGACGTTGTCCAAGATGATGCCCAGTTGGTCGCTCCCGGTGAAAAGAGTGAGGGGCAGTGCGACACCGACCAGCCCAAATGCGAAACCGCCGATTACCGGTGTTACTAGCGCGGATTTAGGTAGACGGCCGAGCAGCTTCTTGACGACGTTGCCGATTGCGACAGCCACAACCACCACTACGGCTGCGAGCAAACCGAGACCTACGCCGGCAAGGAGCTGCCAATCCTCAAAGTCGAACGCCGGGACGTCATAGAGCCCGAGGAACACGCTGCCCGCGATCGCGAAGTAGACGCCAAACGAGATCGATGCCGAAACAACCGTGGCAAAGAAAGCCCTGCCTCTCACCTTCCGGCTGGCCTGGGCAACCTCGAGGACAAGGGCCACCGACAACAGGGGACTCGAGAAAAGACCGCCAAACGCCCCACCAATCCCGGAAAGAGCCGCTGCTTTCTTTTCATCGGCGTCGAGCCCGGGTCGCCTGCCCAACCAGGTGCCTGCACCACCACCGATGGATCCGAGTGCTACCTCGGGACCCAAACTGGCTCCGCCGATCAGCGAGACCGCCGACACAGCAACAAGCGCAGGAACGCTGGTGGGTTCCACCTCGGCGGCCTTGAGATTCTCGATGATCCCGGCTGGCTCCTCGGGCATATGGAAGGCCCTGCGGAGCACCCCCACCAACAGCCCAGCACTAGCCGCCACGAAAACCCACCACCATTTGCCATTGAACCAGCCGAGGCCAGTCACGCCATACCAATCCGCCCCAAGGCCTGTTAGTCCCAGGAACACAAGTCCGGCAAGCGCGCCAAGCACACCAAGTAAAACGGCATACCCCATAAGACGCCAGAAGGATCGGACCTGGGTGTAACGCGGTGAGATTCCCAGATCATCCTGATCAGCGGGGGGGCCACTCTCCTCAGGCGTCGTCATGTTGGAAAAGACCGAAGGGGTGTATCCCGATTAAGCACGGGACAGACGGTACACCCTGTCCACCAAGGCTGCCTTGAACACGCGGTCGGATGACCATCGGCCAAACCTCTCATCAAAAGGGAGATCAGCCGGCAACCACCGGAACGTTCTTCATGGCATCAGCAATCGCTTCGGCCGGATACTCGTAATCGACAAGCTCACCGTTGAAGTAGGCCTGATAGGCAGCCATGTCGAAGTGGCCGTGTCCGGAAAGATTAAAGAGGATCACTTTCTCCTCCCCTGCTTCGCGCGCCGCGATCGCCTCATTCATCGCCGACGCCACAGCATGAGTGGGCTCAGGGCCGGGAATAATCCCTTCCACCCGGGCGAACTCGACTCCTTTGGCGAAGGTCTCGGTCTGATGGAGCGACTCCGCCTCGACGATGCCCTCATCGACGAGCAGCGAGACCAACGGTGCCATCCCGTGATATCTGAGGCCACCGGCATGGATCGGGTCAGGAATGAAGTCGTGACCCAATGTGTGCATCTTGACCAGAGGGGTCATCCCTACTGTGTCGCCGAAGTCGAACTGATAACTCCCCCGTGTGAGTGAAGGGGCGGCGGCTGGTTCGACTGCACGAATAACCGGATCCATCTTTCCCGCTAGCTTTTCCCTGACGAAAGGAAATGCGAGACCGGCGAAATTGGAACCACCGCCAGCGCAACCGATCACCACATCGGGAGTTTCCTCCACCAGTGCAAGTTGTTTCAGGGCTTCCTCGCCGATAACAGTCTGATGCATGAGGACATGGTTGAGGACCGACCCCAACGAATATTTGGTGTCCTCATTGGTTGCAGCAACCTCCACCGCCTCCGAGATGGCCATTCCCAAACTCCCCGGTGTGTCCGGCGTCTCTTGCAAGATCCTCCGTCCCGTTTCGGTGCGATCGGACGGCGATGGATGGATCGTCGCTCCGTAGGTCTCGATCATGGCCTTGCGATAAGGCTTCTGGTCATAGGAGGCCCTCACCATGAACACCTCGCATTCGATGCCGAACAAGGCACAAGCAAAGGCGACAGCTGAACCCCACTGCCCCGCTCCCGTTTCGGTGGCGATCTTCTTCACGCCTGCCTGGGCGTTGTAATAGGCCTGTGCCACCGCGGTATTCGGCTTGTGTGAGCCCACCGGGCTGACTCCTTCGTACTTGTAGTAGATGCGGGCCGGCCCACCGATCAACTGCTCCAACCCGTGAGCGCGATACATCGGCGTCGGACGCCATTTCCGGTATACCTCTCTGATCGGTTCGGGAATCTCGATGAACCGCTCCTGGGATACCTCTTGGAGGATCAGATCCATCGGGAACAGCGGAGCGAGATCGTCAGGCCCAACTGGCTGATGGGTACCCGGATGAAGTACCGGTGGGGCGGCCACCGGGAGGTCGGGAACGATGTTGTACCAATGCGTTGGTAGTTCGGATTCGGGCAGGGTGATCTTCGTAGCCATACCGCAACGCTACACATCGGTTGACCGGCGTGTCTTTTCGGGTTCACCCATCAGCCCTCCTCAGAGTCGGGATGTCGCGCTCACCACCTGAACTCGCAGAGCCTATGGCACGTTTTATCGACACAGAACGGTGGATCGGTGATCAATCCGGGACCATCAGTAGAGTGAGCGGATGGAGCTGAGTCGGGCGATAAGTAGGCGCGCCGCCATCAAAGACATGGGTAAGGCCGGGCTGGCGATAGTCGTGTTCGGAACGGCCTGCACCAGCGAACCAGGATCGACCACTCTGGCCGGTTTGTCCAGCACTGTGCCCGTCGGCGAAACCACCACGTCAATCGGAACCACCACAACCTCCGCCAGCCGAGAGACCAGCACGACCATGCCCGAAGGAACGCAATGGGCTCGGGTCAATCTGGGTTTCGTCTCTGCCTACATCCTCTTTCGACGTGGAGAGGCCGCACTCGTCGATACAGGCCAGTCTGGGTCGGAGGGCCACATCGAAGCAGCCCTCGTCGCTGCCGGACTGGAATGGGACGCCGTCACCAGTGTCATCCTGACCCACAAACACCCCGACCATGTCGGAAGCGTCTCGGTTGTATCTGAACTCGCCAGCAACGCCAATTTCTATGTGGGGGAAGGAGATCTGAACGCACTTGCTCCGATCTCATCCGATGAAGGTACCCAGGGCCCGGTTTCGGTCGGAGACGGTGACAACGTCTTCGGACTCGACGTCATCGGAACTCCGGGGCATACCCCGGGGAGCATTTCGGTACTCGATCCGACCGCTGGCATTCTGGTGGTCGGAGATGCGATGAACACCCGGGGAGGTGCCCTCGCCTCTGCCTCCGCCGATCCCCAGTTCACCGAAGACGTGACCCTGGCGGATGAGTCGGTACGCAAGCTTGCCGGTTTCGACTACGACGTTGTCCTGGTCGGCCATGGCGAACCCATCCTCACGGGCGGCACCGCCGAGGTGAGCGCCCTTGCATCCGGACTTCCTGGGTAGACGCGGTTGAACCCTTTCGGCGAGATCCTGATCGGGATTGCCATGCTGGTTGGACTTGCTGGCATCGTCTTACCGGTCCTCCCCGGCTTACTACTCATCGTCGCCGCGGTGTTCGTCTGGGCGTTCGAGGAATCATCAGCGATCGGATGGTCGGTACTCGTCCTTTCGGTCATACTGGCTGTCACCGCCATCGCGGTGAAGTACATCATTCCCGGGCGAAACCTCAAAGAGGCCGGCATCCCAACTTCGACGATGCTGGTGGCTGCGCTGGGCGCTTTCATCGGCTTTTTCGCCATCCCGATAATCGGTGCCCCAATCGGGTTCGTAGTCGGGATCTACCTGATGGAATGGCGTCGGGTGGGTCGGGACCTGGCGTGGCCGGCGACCAAGAAGTCGACCGGCCAGGTTGCGCTCTCTATCGGCATCGAACTAACCGGCGGCCTACTTATTTTCGGTGCATGGCTAGTGGCTGCGGTAGCCACTTGATAGCAACCGTCCTCAATTGACCAGCCTCCAATCGGGTCGGGCCATAGGCCTCGAACCGGAGCCGATGAGTCGTATCCAGAAATCAATTTGGTTCCGTACCGAGCTGTGCAAGAACTGCGGCAACGATGACGTCGGGTTTGGTTGAGACGATCGCGTCCAGGCCTGAGCCGCTTGCCACGACCGAATTGGAGTTGGTTGAAAGTGACGCATAGAACTCAAGGCCGTTTTGCCAATACTCATCTAAGGCCTCCGCGGTTTCTCGGCCGGCCCCAACGATGAATCGATCGCTTCCGAAAACCGAACTCGAGTCCTGACCGATAATGGTCAGAGGGATCCCACCAAGGTCGCCCAGCGCCCCGGACTCACCCACATCGAGGTCAGACCACGGCGGATGGCCCCATCCGGGAAGCAGATCGTCATAAAACATGGCGAATCCCAACGGCATCGGGTCAACCAAGACCACTCCGGCCACGTCGGTACGCCCGTCGGCAAACAATCTGACGGAATGCGCTCCATCGCCGGCCCCGACCAGAAGGTACGGCCCGGGCAGACCACTCTCGTCCAACGCTTGTTTCAGATCGGCGGCCCGTTGCGCTGGCGTGCTCTCACCCTCGACGTAGCCATTGGCGCAGACCACATAGCCCGACGCCGACAGTTGCGCCTGGACTACCGACCACGACCCGTAGTCGATCCAATCGAAGGGCTCCAGAAGAATGGTCGGACCGCCTTCCACCGAACTCCCTGTACACAGAAGCCGATATGGGTAGAGGCTCCAATCATCGAACACGACGTCTCTCGACTCAACCAGGTCTTGCTCCCGCCCCAGCTTCACCAACGCACCACCCGGTTGGTAGAAGGTTGCCCAAATCTCATCGTCGACAACCGACAAGCCACCGACCTTCCCTGGTACGGCATACCTGACAGCTTCCCCCGAGTCTGGATCTACCTTGAGGAGAAGGTGATCCGTGTGCGACGTGACCCAGAGCGACCCTCCAAGCTCGACCATGTCCAATAGTCCAAATGTGTACCCACCCATGGACCGAAACTCTCCGGTTTCAGGGTCAAACCGGCTCAAGTTGGTGCCGAACGGATAGTCGCCATCCATCAGCCACAGAAATCCCCCGGCCTCGGCCACCTTGCGAATGCCCCACCCACTCATGGTGTCAGCGCCTTCCACAGTTGGAATTACGAATTCGTCCGTCGCCCCGTCGGGCGACACACTCGAGATCAGACCGGTATCAGGGTCATTTATCCAGAGATAACCCATACCCTGCCCTTTTACGTCGCCCCGGCGCGTTGAGAGCACCTCTCCCATGGCAGATATCTCGAACATGTCGCCTGACTGATTGCTCACCCAGAGTCGCTCGCCAAACCACTCCGACCCACCGGGCATACCCCCGATTGGAATGACCAGATCAACGCCACCGGCCTCAGGGTCAAATCTGAGGACTTCACCATCATGGTCATAGCTACTCAGCCATAGATACGAACCGCCGACGACCACTCCCTCCACATGACCATCGATGTCATACGAGGCCTCGATTGCGCCCGATAGAGCAGATACCTTCTGCAGCTTGCCTGCAAGGGCCGACATCACCCAAATCGTTTCGCCGTCTACATCCATCGTCTGAACCCCTCCGGCCGCCAGAGGAATCAATCGGTCGACTCCTGCCGTACCGTTCAAAGAAGCTAGGTCGGGCACCAAAAGGTTGATCGGATCGGGCTGGAACAACCAAGGGACCACGGCAACCACCACGACGGCAAACCCAGCAGCAGCAATCGGCCAAGCTTTCCATCGACGAGAGACCGACGGTCGCATCTGTGTGGAAAGCCCTACCTTCTCGTCAACGAGAGCGCGCAACTCAACGGAGTCCACTTCCGTATTCTTTGCTGGATCGAGAGATTCAAGTAGTTCAATCATGCCGAAGCCTCCTCGGGTTCGCTGGTCGCCGCCAGGCTCTCGAACTTCGACCTGAGTCGGGCTCGCGCCCGGTGAAGACGCTGGTCGACGGCGTTTTCTTTGATCTTCAGAACATGAGCAATCTCAGTTCGAGACAATCCATCCCACACCGAAAGCCGTAGAATCTCGGCGTCGTCGTAGCCGAGGGATGAGAGGGCTTCGAGGACCCGATCTGCGGTGGGGTTGGCATCAATCACTTCATGAGGTTCCTCGATCCGTTGCACCGCGATTCGTCTCGATAGACCTGTTCTTCGACGCGCACTGCGAAACTGATTGCCGACTACGCGGTAGGCGACACCGAAGAGCCAGGCCCGGGTCGCTTCATCTTCTGGCACGTCATCGATCCGGCGCCATGCCACCGCAAATACTTCGGCGGAAGCGTCGTCGGCATCCACTCGGCCAAGTCGCCTAATGCAGTAGCGGTAGATCGCCTGGTGGTAATCGTCGAACAGACGGTCAAACCGGTTCTGGCTAACGCTGGGTTGGACTCGATCTGATTCCGTGGACACTTTTGCCTTTCTGACATATGAGTGTCCGGGTTGGTCTCTTGGCTTACATCTCGAAGGCTTTGGTGGCTCAGTCCTCGCTAACCGATGCCGCCCTTGACGCGATCTCGTTGACCACGTCCTGGTTGGCCAGAGTGGTGACGTCCCCTAGCTGGCGGTGCTCGGAGATGTCTTTGAGAAGTCGCCGCATGATCTTTCCCGACCGAGTCTTTGGAAGGTCATCGGTGAACACGATCGACTTCGGCTTGCCGATCGGTCCGAGAGTATTGGAAACGTGTTCCCGCAACTCCGCCAGCAGGTCTTCGTTGCCCTTTATCGACCCGCGAAGGGTGACAAATGCGGCGATCGCCTGACCGGTTAGATCGTCCTTTCGGCCCACCACCGCAGCCTCGGCAACAGCGGGGTGGCTAACCAGGGCAGATTCAACCTCCGTAGTGGAGATGTTGTGACCCGATATCAGCATGATGTCGTCGACCCTGCCGAGCAACCAGTAGTACCCGTCGTCGTCACGTTTGCAGCCGTCTCCTGGGAAGTATCTGCCGGGAAATCGAGACCAATAGGTTTCGACATATCTGTCATCGTCACCGTAAATGGTCCGCGCCATCGCGGGCCAGGGCTCGGTGATCGTGAGGAAGCCTCCACCTCCGAACGGGACCGGGTTGCCTTCTTCGTCGACGACATCGGCGCTGATCCCGGGAAATGGGATTGTGGCCGAACCTGGCTTGGTCGCCACTGCACCGGGCAATGGCGAGATCATGATGGCACCGGTTTCGGTCTGCCACCAGGTGTCAACAACTGGACAACGTCCCCGGCCAACATTTTCGTGGTACCACACCCAAGCTTCAGGATTGATCGGTTCTCCCACCGTCCCCAAAAGTCGAAGCGATGCCATTTCGTGTTTGGCAACATGCTCGTCACCCCACTTCATGAAGGCCCGGATGGCGGTCGGGGCGGTATAGAAGATGGTGACGCCGTACTCGTCGATGATCTGCCACAGACGGTCAAAATCAGGGAAATTTGGAGCACCTTCATACATCACACCCGTGGTCCGGTTGGCCAAGGGCCCGAAGACGATATAGCTGTGGCCAGTGACCCAACCAATGTCGGCGGCGCACCAGTAGACATCTGAGTCGGGCTTGATGTCAAAGACGTATGAATGCGTCGTCGTGATCTGGGTGAGATAACCACCCTGAGTGTGGACGATTCCCTTCGGCTTTCCTGTGGTCCCGGAGGTGTAGAGAATGTAGAGCGGATCTTCCGCGTTCAACACCACGGGATCGCATTCAGTGTTCTGGCCCTCGACTAGATCGTGCCACCAAACATCCCGTCCCTCGGCCATGTCGACGCCATGGTCAGTGCGGTTGACCACAATCACTTTCTCGACGTCGGGTGTTGAAGTCAACGCAGCATCGGCGTTGGCCTTTAGCGGGACCACATTCCCACCCCGCCAAGCCCCGTCCTGGGTAATCACGACCCGCGCCTCGGCGTCGAGAATCCTGCTTGAAAGGGCGTCGGCAGAGAATCCTCCAAACACGATTGAGTGGACCAGCCCGAGTCGGGCACAGGCGAGCATGGCAATGGGAAGTTCA
>JBBKXI010000167.1:0-29216 GCA_037969415.1 Acidimicrobiia bacterium
ACAAATACGACTGGACCTACAAGCCGCTACCCGGCGGTGACTACCAATGGACCAGCAGACTCGGCCACACCTACACCACCAGCGGCCGACCACCACCAAAACCCGACTAGCTTCCCCAAAGCGGCATTCGATATGGCTCCACAGGACAAAGCTGCAATAAAAAGGAATTCGGCGTGTCCGACCAGGACGGAAACGGGTGGACCCATGTTTCGTTTTAGTTTTCCAAGCCCCCAACCTCGATCCTCAAGGCATACGTATCGACTCGATCAGTAATCTCCCAAATCGATCGTAGATTTTTAGGAGGAGATGGCGTTGAACGAAACAACACACCAATCGGCCGATGACTTCGCTGGCCGGATATTCGAGAGTGTTCTAGGAGCACTCGACACCTGGGCGATTTATGTCGGAGACAAGTTCGGGCTCTACGAACTGTTGGCCCAGGGTCCGTCAAAGCTCGCCCCCCTCGCCGCAGCGAGCGGCATGCACGAACGCTATCTAACCGAATGGTTGGAGCATCAGGTAACTGGAGGCCTGCTCACAGCCGACGATCCGGGAAAGGACGCCGGATTACGGGTGTACTCCTTGCCTCCGGGCCACGCAGAGGTATTGACCGATCGCGATAGCCTGGCGTACCTCACGCCATTTGTCAGGCTAGTGGTCGCCGGTGGGATCCAACTACCGGCCCTGCTCGGCGCCTACCGAACCGGCGGTGGGGTTCCATGGGCGCAATATGGCCCGGACATGCGCACCGGCCAGGCCGAGATGAACCGACCGTGGTTTGTTAACGAACTCGGGTCCACCTGGTTCCCGTCGGTTCCCTACATTCACCACAAGCTGGAGTCGGGTGCCCGCGTGGCAGATGTCGGATGTGGGGAGGGGTGGTCGTCGGTGGGCATGGCCCAGGCATACCCGAATGTCACCATTGACGGTTACGACGTCGACAAACCGTCGATGGAAGCCGCCCGGCAACACGCCTCGGCGGCGGGAGTCAACGACAGAGTGACGTTTCATACCGTTGACCCCGCATCCACCGACGTGGAGACGGGCTACGACCTGGTGACCGCATTTGAATGTATTCACGACATGTCCGACCCGGTTGGAGTCCTGGCCAAGATGAGACAGATGGTTGCCGACGACGGAATCGTCGTGGTTATGGACGAGGCAGTCGGAGACGCATTCGGCGAACGAACTGACGATGTCGAACGGTTGATGTACGGTTTCTCAATGTTTGTTTGCCTGCCGGACGGGATGTCACACCAACCGTCGGTCGGGACCGGCACCGTGATGAGGCCGTCAACCCTCGAGAGCTACGCACAACACGCCGGATTCACCGGGATTCAAGTGCTACCGATCGAGAACGACCTATGGCGGTTTTACGAGCTCAAGAAGTAGCGGACTAGGGCCGTGATGGACCTTCTGGCTGGAAGATCCGATACGTCGGATAGGCCAGTTCGATGTTCGGCTCGGATGCGAACGAGTCGAGGATCGCCCTCCAAACGTCCTGCGCGGTGCCCCGCCGCGACCGGGCGTCGATCAGATATCTGGCAGTCAACAGAACGCCGCTATCTCTTACCGATAGGTAGACGGTGGGGGTCAAGGCACCGACTCTGATGTGGTAGCGGCGTGCCGTTTCTCTGATCTTCTTGCCTGCGGTCGCTTCAACATCAGGACACTGATCGGCAAGGATCCGTCGTAAGATTTCCTCCGCCTTTGCATAGTCGGATTCGAAGGTGATTAGAACCGGCAGGTCTTCCCAGATGTGAGTGAACCCCTCGGTGTAGTTGGCGAGTTGCTGTGTAAACAGGACGCCGTTGGGGATATGGATCAGGCGACCCGTCGATTGGTCGGCATCGACCCAGTTGCCCACCTCCATAAGGGTGAATCGAAACAGCCGGATATCTATCACATCGCCCTGGGTGCCCCCGACCTCAATACGGTCTCCGACGCTCATCGGACGCCGGCTCAGGATGTAGGCCCAGCCCACCATGTTTTTGAGGACATCGGACAGGGCGATGGCGATACCGGCAGAGACGAGGCCGAGGTAGGTGGCGAAGTTATCAAAGGCATCGATCCAGACGAAGCTGAGAGTTATGGCAATGACAGCGAAAGAGATGTACGTGGCGATCTTGCGTGCCCGGTAAACGGCGTCCCCGTCGTCCCCCTCCACCACCCGGGAAGCCACATATCGCAACGTCAACTGACGGGCGACCATTGCCAGGACAATCACAACCAGCGACGCCAGGATCTTGTACTGCACGGTTGCGTCGATGTTCAGGTTTAACTCGATCCACTTCATCGAATACCACGGTACCGCGAAGTTTCGAGCGGCGACCCCCGCTGGGGTCCACCAATGTCTAGCTGTTGATCTCGGAGCGGGCCTTGGCGAGGCGCTCTTTGGCGTCTCGTTCTTGCGCCGTGACCCGAGCCTGCTGCGACCGGGCTTCGTCCTTGGCAACCTGGACAAGGCGGGCGGCTTCAATGGAAGCAATGTCGGTGGTTCTCTTTGCCGCCTCGACGGCTTCATCGCGAATTGTCTCGGCGGTGACCTTGGCATTGCGAACAATCTGATCTGCCTTCCCGCGGACCTCCGCGAGGATGGCCTCACGGCTTGCTACGTGCCGTTCGACTCGCTCATACATCGATTCTGCTTCGGCCAATCGGGCATCCATTGCCTGTTCGGTCTGCCGGGCGCGTTCTTCGGCTTCGGCGATAATTCGGTTCGCCTTTTCGTTGGCGGCGTCTTGCAACCGGTCAGCGTCGGCGAGTAGTTCCTGGGTTTTTCTGGCAACTGACTCTCGGGCTCGGGCATCAGCTTCTTCCAGTTGTCGAGCAGCAATCGCTTTCAGTTCCTCAGCATCGCGCACCAGCCCCTCCACCTTGACGCGTGCATCGGCCCAGATCTGATCTACCTGTACGACGGCGGCCTCAATTAGCTCACTGATGTGTTCGTCGGTTACGCCGTCGACCTCGCTGAGCTGGGACAACGCCCATTCGGCCGCAGCGAGACGCTCCCTGGTCGATTCGACATCTTTGACCAGGAGGTCGAGGTCGGAAGTCTTGACAATGGTGGCTTCGTCATGTTCGGTCATCAGGCCGGAATCTCCTGAAGCGCCTTGAGCAGGGCGTACTCAACCAGCTGGACAAGGATGTTCTGCACATCGACCCGAACCCGTGCATCGCAATAGGCCATCGGAACGTCGTCCGAGACGTTGAGTGCTTCGCGTACATCCTCGAGGCCGTGATTCAGCCGACCGTCAAACGTGTTGACGACGACCAAAAAGGGGATCTCTCGTTGTTCGAAGAAGTCGAGGGCGGCAAAACAGGCGTCGAGACGTCGGGTATCTACCAGGACGACAGCTCCGATTGCCCCCCTGGAGAGTTCGTGCCACATGAAATGGAATCGATCCTGGCCAGGAGTGCCGAACAGATAGAGCACCAGTTGGTCTTTCAACGAAATTCTCCCGAAGTCCATCGCCACCGTGGTGGTGGTTTTGGTCCCGTCGGCGAAAAGTTGGTCGACACCGGAACTGGCCTCAGTTATCAATGCCTCGCTCCGCAGCGGTTCAATCTCCGAGATCGCGCCCACGAATGTAGTTTTGCCCACACCAAAGCCACCGGCGATGACGATCTTCACCGGGAGGGGACGTGGGTTAAAGACTTCGGATTCCATCCAGGACCTTCTTGAGCAGATTGGCGTAGGCGATACCATCGAGGTCAGTCGGATTTCCACCAACGGAGTCCATCACTACAACTGAACCTCGCTTCGAAAGGTCGGCGACTAGAACCCGGACAACGCCAATCGGAACATCCATCAATGCCGCCAGTTCGATGAGGGCGGTCCCATCCCCGGCAAGTTCGATGAGCCTCTCGGCCTCCCATCGGTATTGGTGTTTCGCTTTGCGGCCATCGGGGGTGGCGGCAATCAACCCCTCAAGTGCGATCGGCGGCGCGTCCTCGCCGGTCCGACCTCCGGTCATCGTGTATGGCCTTACCAGCCGTCCCTCAGCGGAATGCCGTGCCATCGGTTCAGTTCAACCCCACCAGGTCGGCCTTGAGCTCCTCGCGAACCTCAGGGGTAAGCATGTCTCCTGCCTTCTCGGAGAACACTGCCATCTCATAAGCCACGGCGCCGATGTCGGTGGAGCGTTCAGTGAGAACGCAGAGAAGGCTCCCGTCGCGGATCCCGGTTATGAAGAGCCAGCCGTTAGTCATTTCGATGATGACGTTCGACACCGAGCCAGCGCCGAAGCGACCAGCCGAGCCGTAGGCAAGCCCGATCATCCCTGATGAGACGGCGGCAAGACGCTCTGCGGTCTCGCGCTCGACGCCTGAGGAAAGGGCCAGCGGTAGACCGTCAGAGGAGACAACGACGGCTTGGCGCATTGAGGGGACTGTCTGGGCGAAGCGATCGATCAGCCAGTTCAGGTTGGAGGCGTGAGCACTCATCCGCCCACTCCATCGTCGTCGTCCTCATTCTCGAACTCGTTATCGGCTGCCTTGCGACCGCCAGCAAACGATGTGAGGGCCGATTTGATGCCGATCGCACCCGACTCGCTGGCAGCCGAACTGGCTCCACCATCATCATCATCATGAAAGGAAACCCCTGGTGTGCGTACCGGAAGACCCGCCACCGAAACCCCCGGTTCTGGTGTCGATTCCTTCTTGGCCTTGGTGGTGTCGTTTCGGGCAGGAGCAAACTTAGTTGGAACCTTGGGTGCGGCCGGCTCAACCGAGCGAACTACGGGGATCTCAGGAATAACCTTCGATACCACGGTCTCGGCTGCTGGTACCACAGGGTCATCCTCGGATAAGACGGGATCATCCTCGGATGTCACAGGTCCGACCTCTGCTTCCGCAGGCTCAGCCTCGGATTCCGCAGGCTCGACTTCGTCCCAAAGGGAACGACTCTCTTCCGGCTTGGCTCCCGGATTCACAACATCTTTCGTCCACCATGGCGAATCATCGTCGACATCTATCCGATCAATCGGCTCGATCTCTGGCGCAACCGACTCGAAGTCATCCTGAGTCGACCGGAGAGTGTCGCCGGGAACTCGTCTGACCAACCCTTGAACCTCCGCATTCCCTGCCGACGCATCCTCTTGATCACGTTCTGGCGCGGCAAAGGTCTCGTCGGGAGCACTCCGACTTCCCTTTTGCCGACCGGGATGCTCGTGCTTTCCAACAATTGATCCCGGCAAGTTGCCTGCCCCGTTCTGGGTCGTCTTCTCTGACGGCGCGAAGGTCGGCTCGTCTGAACTGTTGGCGAATGAGTGTCCACTCCGAACACCGCCCTGAGTTACAACTGGTTCGGGCGTGAATGGAATCGAGCTCGCTAACGAAACTCTGTCGGGGGACTCGATAACCTGTGGCGTTTCCTTCGCCTTGGCAGGCTCGATCAGTTCTTTAGGAAGCAACACCCGGATGGTGAGACCTGGTGATCCAGCAATCAGCTGGACTTTGACCCCATGCCTGGCGGCAAGGCGGGCGACCACATACATACCGAGCGTCGGCTGCAACGCCAGACCGAGGACCGGAGGTGATTCGAGCAGCGCATTGAACTCGGCGAGCTTGGCGTCGGTAACGCCGATTCCGCTGTCGGAGACAGTGAGCATGTATCCATCTGGATCAAAGAGTCCAGCCACTCGAACCCTGTCGGATGGCGATGAATATTGAGTGCCGTTGTCGAGTAGCTCCGACATCAAATGGGCGATGTCGGCTACGGCCCGGCCGGAAACAAGCGCTGGCTCAAGGGCCATGATGTCGACGCGCTGATACTCGTCGACCTCACCAAGCGCGGCCCGAATGATCTCACTGACATCGAGGGGGTTGTCCCAAACCCTGGTGGGCTCAGAACCAGCGAGCACGAGGAGGCTTTCAGCATTGCGACGCATCCTGGTTGCGAGATGGTCGAGCTTGTAATACCCGCCCAGAGTCTCGGCATCCTCTTCTCGCGACTCCAACTCGTCGAGAAGGGCAAGCTGCCGGTCGACAAGACTCCGGTTCCTTCGTGCGAGCGTCACAAAGATTTCGGAAACGCCCCGACGGAGGATCTCCATTTGTTGGCCTGCGACCTCGATCAGGGTGGTGTGAAGTGAGACGAACGACTGCGCAAGTTCTCCCACCTCGTCCGACCCGGCGGCCTCGATGGTGGTTGGTTGAAGAACTGGCGCATTCCCGCTCGGGTTCTGAAGGGCTTCCACAAGGTTGGGGAGATCCACCTCGGAAACTTGGGTGGCGGCCGCAGTTACTCCACGCACTCGTTGCACGATCGACCGGATTACCGAGTACGCACCCCATAGCGCGAGCAGGAGGACGATCGCAGCGACCCCGGCAACGAGATATGCCTCGCGTTCCGACTGTGCTGCGTTTGCTGAAGATTCTGCTGCCACATTCTGGGCAAGGCCGACGGAAAGGCCGAGGATCTCATCGTTACGTTGCGCCGGGAACGTATCGATGTCGACGGGCCTCGGCTCTGCAAACTGCCGTACTTCCTGATTGGCCAGGTTGCCGGTCTGGCTCGCTCTCAAACCCCAAGAAGCGAAATCTCGTTCCAGGATCTCAAGGGTTGCCTGGAGGTTGTTGCGGGCGTTGGAGGTAGCGGTAGCAGACGACGTCGGGAAGGCAGTTGCCTGAAACTCCTCGACCAATTGTTCTTGCTCAAGCGAGACCTGGCCGCCCTCGGCAAGGAAGTATGAAGTCGAGAGGTCGCGCGCTTGGTCTCGGTCTGATACCAGCGATGAGAACTTAGGTATCAGAGAGAGAACGCCTTCGGCAATTCCGTCGTAGCTCGAGACGTCGCTGCTGGTTGGATTATCGATTGATCGAACCCGATCGAGTGCCGCAGAAATGTCATCCACCTGCTCGGCGGCTGAGAGCGCAACCTGGTTTGAAAGACCCCCGGTCGCTGCGGCCAGTGCCGCTATCGACGACTTGAGCCGATCGACGGCGGCGTCGGATTGCTCCAAAGACGCCGCGTAGCCACTTCCCGCGGCCGGATCGAAGAACACATACAACTGCCGCGCCTGGGTCTGCTCGTCCCAAACTGCGTCAAGAGTTTCAAGGGCACCAGCCGTGACTATCGCCACCCGCGCCGATTCGCTTTGGGCGGCTGAATCTTTCAAGAACGAGTTGGCGATGAATCCAGCCGCCAACAACGCGACTATTCCAATTGGGATTACAGCCAGTGCCAGCTTTGCTGACAACCGGAACCGGTTCATGAAGTCTCCTACATCGGGTGAGGGTCCTATTCCTATCGACTCATCGGCCCCGTTCCTTGAATGACTATCGGAGAAAATGATCGGTGAGATGCATGCCGGGATGCCACCAAATGATGCCAATATTGGGACGTGGACACCCTTGCCGCCGCGATCGAAATCCTGACCGACAAACGAAATATCCTGATCTTCTCCGGAGCCGGCATCTCCACCGAGTCGGGCATTCCCGATTTTCGTGGTCCCAACGGCCTGTGGACCAGAGTCGATCCGGAGGATTTCACGATCGATCGCTACCTCGCCGATTCAGAGCTCAGGGCACGCGGTTGGAGAATGCACGCCACCGGTGAACGTTGGGGAGCGGGAGACCCGGCACCCAACCGGGGACATCACGCGGTAGTCGATTTGTGGAGACACGGTCGATTGATCGGCGTAGTCACGCAGAACATCGACGGGTTGCAACAAGCAGCAGGATTGCCCTCGGAGAAGGTCGCCGAACTTCACGGAAATTTTAGGGATTCTCTTTGTTTGGATTGCGGAGAATCATGGCCTACCGATGTCATTCTCGCCCGGGTGGCGGAAGGCGAGGAAGACCCCCACTGTTTGAAATGTGGCGGGCTTATCAAGACCAGAGTGGTGATGTTCGGCGAGATGCTGGACCCGTTGACCATGGATCGGGCATTTCACTTTCTCGCCGGTGCCGACGCCTTGATCGTCGTGGGCTCGACGGTGGCCGTCTATCCCGCCTCCGATGTCGTCCTCGCTGCCGCGTTCAAACCCGTTCCTGTCGTCATCATCAATATGGGTGAGACTGAAGCCGACCATCTCGCCGCGGCGCGCCTCGACGGCCCAATCGGAGAATTGTTGCCCGCCTTGGTCGGGGCATTACCACCGACAATCCAATAAATACCGCCCATCGCAGCGCTACTTCTTCGTAGTGTTTCCCGACAAATGGAAAACCGTCCCTTGACAATGGCCGACGCCGCCGATCTTCATTCCTTGTACAGGAGATGGGAGACCGTGTGGAACGCCCCCATGGTGACACCGTTCGATGAGGTGGTCGAAGAACTGGGGCGACCGCATTTCATCCTCGACACCGACAGCCTCGGGTTCTGGAAGGACGGCCTGCTGGTCGCGTACGGTCAGATTTGGCACCGACCCAGCGGGGTGAGACAAGAGCGGGCTTACCTGCAGGGATGGGTCGATCCCGAATACCGGGGTCAGGGTCTAGGTCGAGAGTTATTCCAATGGCAAATAGAACGAGGCACTGAACTGCTGCTTTCCGTAGAGAATGATCTGCCCAAGTATCTCAGGGCCGACGAATGGGACTGGATCGAGGAGGCGCATCGGCTTTATCAGCGGTTTGGGTTCGAGCAAATCCGATTCTTTGCCGAGATGCTCAAACCCCTCATTGGCCTCCAACCGGAGGCAAACCTCGACGGCGTGCAAATCGTCCCCTGGGACCGCTCGCTGGATGAGCAGGCCATGAACGTGGTAAACGAGTCGTTCGCAGATCACTGGGGTTCAACACCTACGGACGCTGTGAGCTTTCAGTACCAGCTCAACGGTACCGGGACCCGTCCCGACCTTTCGCTTCTCGCGATGGCGAGCGGCGAGGTGGTCGGCGTGGCCCTCAATGCTCATTTTCCGGAAGACGAGGAACTTCTGGGTCGACGAGATGGCTGGGTTGAGGTGCTCGGAGTTCTCCAGACCTTCCGGAAGCGCGGAGTGGCAACAGCCCTTCTCCAAGGGTCGTTCGCTGCGTTTAAGTCGGCAGGATTGACTCATTCCGCCATCGGCGTTGACACTGCGAACCCAACCGATGCCTTCAAGCTTTACGCAAACCTCGGGTACGAGATCACCCACCGTTCAATCACCAGTGAGATCCAGGTCAGTTGAACAGCCCAAACACTGAGGGTGTTCGGATCGGTATCCTTATGACATGTCCGGATACCAGCCACCGCTCGAAGACATCAATTTCGTCCTGAACCACATTGCCGGCCTGGAAAACGTCGCAAAGCTGAATGGTTTTCAACACGCGGACCCGGACACAGTGAATGGCCTGCTCGAGGAGGCTGGACGATTCTTCTCTGAGGTAATCGCTCCACTGAACCAGTCCGGCGACGAACAGGGGTCGAAGCTGGTAGACGACGTAGTGGTAACCCCGAAGGGATTTGGCGAGGCGTATCAGAAGTACGTCGAGTCTGGTTGGTCGTCGGCCCACTTGCCCGAAGATTGGTCTGGTGGGGGGCTTCCCTACACCGTTGGCATCGTCATCCAGGAGATGTTTAAGACGGCAAACATGGGGTTCTCTCTCTGCGCCATGCTCACTCAGGGCGCCGCAGATGCCCTGATCGCACATGGAACGGAGGAGCAGAAGCAGCTGTATCTCGAGAACCTGGCTTCGGGGAAATGGGCAGGGACCATGAATCTGACGGAGCCGGAGGCAGGCTCAGATGTTGGAGCACTCCGCACCCGCGCCGAACCCACGGAAGACGAGACATACCGGATTTTCGGGACGAAGATCTTTATAACTTGGGGCGACCAAGACCTGACCGAAAACGTGATCCACCTGGTGCTCGCCCGCACTCCAGACGCACCAGCAGGGACCAGAGGAATCTCGATGTTCATCGTGCCGAAATTCGTCCCTGATCGTGAGGGGAATCCGGGCGAAAGAAACGACCTGAAGATCGTGTCGCTTGAACACAAGCTCGGCATCCACGCATCCCCGACATGTGTCGTCTCTTTTGGCGACGCCGGGGAGGGGGCCGTCGGTTACCTCCTCGGTGAGGAACAGGAAGGCATGCGGAACATGTTCACCATGATGAACGTAGCCCGTGTCGGGGTTGGGCTTGAGGGTCTTGCTATAACCGAGCGCGCCTATCAGCAGGCTCTGGGCTACGCCCACGATCGGATCCAGGGCCGAAAAACTGGATCGGATTCGCTCGACGACGTTGCAATAGTTGAACACCCCGACGTCCGCAGGATGTTGCTCACCATGAAGGCCTATTCCCAAGCAATGAGGGCCCTCCTCTACTACACCGCTTCCGAGACCGACCACGCCGACCACGCCGAGGACCCTGACCGGCAGAAGCGCGCCGCCGACCGGGTCGCGGTCCTCACACCCCTGGTCAAGGCATGGTGCACCGACATAGGTGTGGACATGGCTTCGCTGGGAATCCAGATCCACGGAGGTATGGGGTACATCGAGGAAACTGGCGCCGCCCAACATTTTCGGGACAGCAGAATCGCTCCGATCTACGAAGGAACAAACGGAATCCAAGCCATCGATCTCCTCACCCGGAAACTGACCATCGAGAACGGGGCTGTGGTCAAGCGGATGTTCGCCGAGATCGAAGACACATGTGCCGAGTTGGCTTCTCACCAAGCACTGGCCGCGTTCGGGACCGAGTTGACCGGCGCCCTGCAAAGCGTTACCGACACATCAGATTGGTTGCTTGCAAAACTTGCCGGAGGCGATATAGACGACGCGCTTGCCGGAGCAACCCCGTATTTGCACCAGTTGGCGACCGTAACGAGTGCTTGGCTAATGGCACAAGGCGCCCTCGCTGCCATGCCAATCGACTCAGACTTTTCCCGGGACAAGGTGACGGTTGCCCGCTTCTACGGCGAGCACCTTCTCCCCCAAGTGAATGGATTGGCCCCGACCATCATGGGCGGAGCGGAGCTGCTGGAGGCCGCTGACCTCTAGGAGTCGTGGGATAACACGACGGTGACGTCCTTTACCGGCACCCCGCCGATCGAGACGACCGGTTCGTCGCCGGTCAGGTCAACAAGAACTCGGTCCCCAGCTTCGTCATCGGGGGGAGACCCGAACGGATTCGGCTTCCACATCCGGATGATCATCAGCGCCGGAACAATCAGATAGGGAAGATTGGCCATCAGGTATCGCCAGGTCTGAGGCTCGACACAGCCAGCACAAAGTAACGGGTCGGCCCAGCCTTCGGTGGCCATGAAACCGAGAGTTCCCTCTGCCATGTAGGTGATCATCCCATGGGTCAACGCCCCGCCATATACCAAACCTGGAATCCTGATTCGATTCCACCCCTTGATGAAACCAAACAAGAAGAAGAAGTACATAGGCAGCCAGACAAAGGCGGAAATGAACGCCGACCACCTCACCTGGGGTGGATTGAGGATCAATAGGGGGTCGGCGAGTCGGGCATAAGCGTCGTACACAAAGCGCTCGACGAAGTACGGGGAGTTTGGATCCAGCGAGCTGTTGAGTCCGTTTACCGAGTCGGTGACGATCGAGGTCACGATAAAGAACGAGAACGCAACAACGAAGAACCAATCGAGCCTTCTCTCGCTCAGAGGCAGTGTTACTCCCGCTCCGCGTTCGGTCATGGTGGGCACAATACCCTGCCAACGCTGACGCGAGGGCCAATAGCTAACGTGCCGGTGTGGAACTTTCAGACAGGGTTGTCGTGGTCACCGGTGCCGGGAGCGGAATCGGTGAGGCGATTGCGCGTCGCATCTCAGAAGAGTCACCGCGCGGCCTGGTGCTGGCTGACATCAACGAGGTGGCGATCGAGCGTCTCGGCACTGAAATTGGCGCAACCCCGATTGCCGTTGATGTGTCCTCTGAGACGGACAACAAAATGCTGATCGACACTACCAACCAACTATTCGGGCCGATTGATCTGTTCTGCGCTAACGCCGGAATCGGCTTCCTGGGCGACGAACAGACCGCATCGGAAGAATGGGAGCGAATGTGGCAGATCAACACCATGTCGCACGTTTACGCCGCTAAGCATCTAATCCCGAATTGGCTGAGCCGCGGGGAGGGCTATTTTCTTTCGACCGCGTCAGCTGCAGGGCTTTTGACCAATCTCAAGGCAGCTCAATACTCGGTTACCAAACACGCCGCCGTGGCGTTCTCGGAGTGGCTCGCCGTCACATATGGCGACAAGGGCATCAAGGTGAGCTGTCTCTGCCCGATGGGGGTCGACACCCCACTCCTCGATGTCGACATCGACTTCCGCAAATTGTTGGAGCCGGATGCGATCCCTGCTTCGGACGTCGCCGATGCAGTCGTGGAAGGAATTCGCGCTGAGGATTTCCTCATCCTTCCCCATCCCGAAGTAGAGCGTTACATCCAAAATAAGGCCAACGATTACGACCGGTGGATCGGTGGAATGCAGAAATTGCAGCGTTCCTTGTTTCCAGATTGACGAATGAGGCACAATAGGACCATGGACAAGAAAAGAGTCGTCGTTACCGGAATCGGTGCCGTCGCCGCACCAGGTATCGGCATAGATGACATCTGGAAAGGGCTGCATACCGGGCCTACGCACGACGGCCCCAAGCTAATCGAGAATTGGGACCCCGACCCGATCATTCCGGTGCGCGAATCGCGGCGTCTCGATCGATTCACCCAGTTCGCACTGGTAGCAGCTGATGAGGCCTTCCAGCAAGCCGGCGACTTTGTTGGTGATCCGAATCGAGTAACAGTTTCAATGGCCACCGGGATAGGTGGTTTGGAATCGCTGGAGAATCTGGTCAACGAGAGCCAGAAGGATGAACCCAGGGTTTCGCCGTTCCTGGTCCCGATGATGATGGCAAACGCCGCCGCCGCCGCTATATCAATCAGGTACGGATTTGGCGGAATGGCCAATACTCCTGTGGTTGCATGTGCCGCCGGATCACAGTCGGTACTCGACGGAATGCGGCAGATCCAATGGGGATACGCCGATGTGGCTGTCGTCGGCGGGGCCGAGGCAGCAGCAAGAAATTCGGCACGCGAGGGATTCGCGGCCGCGCGTGCCCTCTCCAAATCCGGGATAAGCCGGCCGTTCGATATCGATCGTGATGGGTTCGTCATGGGCGAGGGTGGGGCGGTATTGGTGCTGGAGGAATTGGAACGTGCCAAGGCCCGTGGGGCCACGATCCTTGCAGAGGTTTTGGGTGGGGCGTCGACCGCTGATGCACACCACATCACTGCCCCACACCCTGATGGTGACGGAGCGGAGCGGGCCATGCGGTTGGCAATTGAGGACGCAGACATAGGTATGACCGATGTCGGCTATATCAACGCCCATGGCACCGGGACCGAACTCAACGACCGTACCGAAGGGATGGTCGTCAACAGAATATTCGGCAGGGAGCAACCGGCCATTTCTTCGATCAAGGGCACAACTGGCCACGCACTCGGAGCTTCAGGATCGATCGAGGCTGCCATTGTCATCGAGTCAATGACCCGGGGCGAGCTACTCCCCAATATCGGCATGAATAGCCAGGACCCGGAGATTCCCCTCAACAACATCGTGGAAGAAACCCGCTCATGGGAGGCAAGACCGACCCTCTCCAACTCGTTCGGGTTTGGTGGGCACAACACCGTTTTGGCATTCGGACCGTACTAGTGGGGGCCGCTCACTAGCCTTTGTCTCGAACGGGAGCTCGGTGAGACTGGGCTGAGAGGGAACCTCGAGGTTCCGACCGGACGAACCTGACCCTGGTAATGCTGGCGTAGGGACACTCCACCGCGACAACTCCCGATATGAGGAGTTAATGATGCGGATTTTTCTGGCGACGACCTTGTTGTTTGCATTGCTTCTCTCCGCATGCTCATCCGAGCCGAACGCACGGCCGGATGTACTGAGATTGGTTGCGCATGAGTCATTTGCCGAAGCGACTACGGCCGAGACCTTCCAGGCCTTCACCGCCGAGACCGGAATCGAGGTAGAAGTTCTTGCCGCTGGCGATGCCGGATCGATGGTTACTTCGGCGGTGTTGACTTCCGGGAATCCGATTGCAGATGTGATGTATGGCGTCGACGACACGTTTCTCTCCCGCGCCATCGACGGCGACATTTTCGCCACGCACACATCGAGACTGATCGACAAGGTGCCCCCGGGCCTCAAACTTGCACCGGAAGACCTGGTCACCCCGATCAGCTTCGGAGATGTCTGCCTCAACTACGACAAGGCGTGGTTCGACTCAACACAGCTTCACATCCCCACCCGCCTTGACGATCTCAGAGCCGGGGTATATGCAGATGCCCTCGTCGTTGAGCACCCGGCGACTTCGTCTCCGGGACTCGCCTTCATGTTGGCAACGATCGAGGAGTATGGCGAAGACGGTTGGCTGGATTACTGGCAGGACCTCAAGTCCGCCGGAGTCAAAGTGTCCCCCGATTGGAACACCGCCTACTACAACGACTTTGCCAGGTACGGAGGCGACCGGTCGATAGTCGTCTCGTATGCCTCGTCACCACCGGCTGAGGTCATCTTCGCCGATGAGCCGTTGGAGATCGCACCGACCGGTGTCATCGAAGCCGGCTGTTATCGACAAGTTGAATTCGCCGGAGTTCTCCGCGGCACCGACTATCCGGAGGCTGCGGGAGAACTGGTCGACTACCTGTTGTCCGTGGAATTCCAGGAGACTATCCCCCTAAATTGGTTCGTTTTCCCCGCGAATATGGACGCTTCTCTACCTCCAGAGTTCGTCGAGCACACGGTGATCCCCGAGTCGCCCGCCCAGATGGAGCCATCACGTATCGCCGCCAACCGTGAACGGTGGATCCAGCAATGGGTCGCTGTGATGGAGGGCTAGTGAGTCGGATTCGGTGGGGGTGGGTTCTCGTCGGAGCAATCCCGGCTGTCTTCCTCGGCTACTTTTTTGTCTACCCGTTGATCCGGATTCTCGGGTTGGGCCTTAGCGAACTCAATATCGGGGCCACCGGATTGCAGGCGCGCCTGATCAAGGTGGGTTGGTTCACGCTTTGGCAGGCGACCCTATCCACAGTCCTGACGTTCATTGCTGCGGCACCGTTGACATGGGCGGTAGGGAAGTATCAGTTCAAAGGCCGTAGCCTCGCACTTTCCCTGGTGACCGTTCCGTTTGTACTACCGACCGTGGTTGTTGGAACAGCCTTCGTAGCATTGGGCTGGCGCGATTCGCTGGGCGCGATCCTTGCAGCGCATGTTTTCTTCAACGTCGCTGTCGTCGTCCGCACAGTGAGTACACAGTGGAGAAGGCTCAATCCCGATCTACTCCACGCCGCCGAGACGCTTGGAGCGACTCCGGGGCAGGTGTTGAGACGGGTTACGCTACCCCTGCTTCGCCCTTCTCTGGCGGCCGCGGCCTCGATCGTCTTTTTGTTCACCTTCACTTCTTTCGGTGTCGTCTTGATCTTGGGCGGGTTCGACTACGCGACGTTGGAGGTCGAGATTTATCGACAGGCCATTGTTCTCTTTGACCTTCCGCTGGCCGCGTCCCTCGCGGTGGTGCAACTGGTGGGTGTCACCGGCGCCCTCTACTTCTACTCCCGATACCAGGAGAGGCATTCTGCTTCGTGGGAGTTGAACCCGGGGCAGACGCCACCCACTCCCAGGGGTCGCACCAAGATCGGTGTGTATGCCGCGGTGATTCTCACTCTGGGCGCCCTTGCTGTTCCGATAGTCGTTCTCGTCGCCAGGTCGATGGGGTCTTACCAAAACCTATTCACGGATAGTTTGCTTGTCGGCAATCCGTTGGACGCCATCCGAAACAGCCTCACGTTTGCAGTGATGGCGACGTTGATCGCACTAACGATGGGACTACTAGCCGCAACCTATGTCAGCAATCGAGAAGGTGGCCTCTCCCGTTGGTTTGATACCGCCCTCATGCTGCCACTGGGAACATCTGCAGTGGCCGTCGGCTTTGGATTCGTGATCGCTCTCGGATGGCCGGTTGACCTGCGGGCTTCGATCATTCTCGTACCCGTAGCCCACGCCCTCGTGGCGATTCCGTTCGTCGTTCGGATCGTCCTCCCGACTATGCGCTCCATCGACCCGGACCTCCGCAGCGCCGCCAGCACACTCGGCGCAAGACCATTCCGAGTGTGGCGCCGGATAGACCTCCCCCTCGTTGGGCGTGCTGCCCTGGTGGCGGCAGGGTTCTCAATGGTGATCTCGCTCGGGGAGTTTGGTGCAACGGCGTTCATTGCTCGACCGAATACAGCCACCATCCCCACCCTCATCTTCCGACTGCTATCACGTCCCGGGTCAGGCTCATTCGGAATGGCCATGGCCCTATCTGTGATTCTCGCAATTCTTGCGGGGGCAATCATCCTTGGAATCGATCGTTTCCGGGCCGGAGAGGTCGGGTCGTTCTGATGCTTGAAATAAGGAACCTCTCGGTGACCCTCGGCGGATCCAAGATCCTCAACGATATTTCTCTCCGGGTAGAAGATGGTGAAATTCTCGGTGTTCTCGGCCCTTCGGGATCTGGCAAATCGACTCTGCTCCGTACCATCGCGGGAATCGTGGAACCAGAGACCGGATTGGTGGCATGGGACGGCATCGACCTCACCGATACGCCGACACACCTACGCCGGTTTGGATTGATGTTCCAGGGGTACGCCTTATTCCCTCATCTCTCGGTGGGTGAAAACGTCGGATTTGGAGTATCGGTGGCCGAGAAGGAGTCGGTTGGAGAAGCCTTGCATTGGGTTGGCCTCGACGGATTTGAGGAGAGATCGATCGAAGACCTCTCCGGTGGAGAAAAGCAACGTGTTGCTCTAGCAAGAACTCTCGCTCCTCGGCCCCGTTTGGTAATGCTCGACGAGCCCCTCGGTGCGCTGGACCGGAACTTACGGGAACGTCTCATCGTCGACACTCGAGCCCTTCTCCAGGAGCGGGGATCAACTTCGATCGTTGTCACCCACGATCGTGAGGAAGCGGACGCCTTGTGCGATCGGCTCGCCCTGATGCGAGACGGGACCATCATCCAGACCGGCCGACTGGATGAGCTTCTCGAAAAGCCTGCCGAGGCCTGGGTCTCTGAGTTCTTAGGCTGATCAACCAAGACCGGCAGTGGCCATAAATGAGTAAGCCCCGGTCGGGGAAACCGGGGCGCTACTCAACCTGGTCGCAGGGGAGGAGAGATAGTCAGGCGGCGTCGCCTGATGTTGACTGCGACTCTCGGATCTCGCGCAGCTCGTCGATGGTGATGACACCGTCCTCGAGATATTGCGAGACATCTGTTTGCTTCAATGGGTGAGCTTCGGACAATCCGTCGTATTCGGCTTGGTCAATTCCACCGTCGTCGAGTAGCGCACCCAACCGAGCCCCTCTCTTGAACGGGCCACCAGGTTTCAGGTCACCCGGATTCTTGGGCCTGGCACTTTGAATTTCGGTTCGGGTCAATTGCCCGTCCTCCAAGGCGCTGGCGAAGGGCCCATCGGGATCGTTGAATGGATGCCCTTCGGGAAGTTGGGCTAGCTCGTCTGCGCTGATGACGTCATCGTCGAGAAAACCGTAAATCAGCTCCTGGAGTTCTTCTCTTTCGGCCCTGACTTCCGTGGCCTTAGCAGCGAGCGAGTCGATGATGTCTCCTGCTTGTTCTTGAGTGATCTTCCCGGTAGCGACGAGATCATCCAATACTTCTTCGAGAAGGGTGCCATTCCTGTCGTGTGGTCGCTCACTATTTCCCTCCAGGTTCTGATCGTCTTGAGCAATCGCGATACCAGGGGTGGCAACGGTTATCGCGATCAGACCCGCGCCCACTGCCAATCCCCCGGCGATTGCGACTGCTATCACTTTCTGGCGCATCTCAAACTCCTAATCCGGTTTGCTTGTAGAAGTATCCACCTCAGTTGTTAGAGGATGGTGAAGGAGATGTCCTGCTTCGGTAAGACTGAAAGAAGCCTCAAACCTACTCGCGAGTGTTGTATCCCTCCATGTACTCGGCGAATTCACGAGGAATGCGGCGGGGGCGTCCATCAAGATCAGTGAAAGCTGCGGTTACTGAGACCTCGCACACTCTCTCATCGCCCCGGAACATCACTTGGTGCCATGTTGACTTGACCCGCCCAACCTCTTCGACCCAGGTGTGAATTACCAGCTCCTGGCCGTATCGGGCGGCGGCAAGAAAGCGCGCTTTGATCTCAACGACCACGAACTGCCAGCCATTCTCTTTAAGAACGTCGAGACCCCATCCCATCTCCGACAGATATTCGATCCGGGCGGTTTCGAAGTATGAAAAATAGTTGGTGTGGTTGACGTGGTCGTAGGGATCGAGTTCGTAGAACCGGACCTTGACCGATGTTGTATGAACTTCGCGATCGGACGGAATCTCGTTGCCCAAGCACCCTCCTTGATGACGTGCCCCCGGAGGCTACCCTCACACCGATGAAGGCCTGGCACCTCAACGACACGACCGGACTCGACGCACTAGAACTGGTGGAGGTCGAAGAACCCCAACCCAAACCCGGAGAGGTTCGAATCAAACTCAGGTTCAGCGGACTCAATCATCTCGACCTATGGGTAAGCCGGGGCTTGCCCAAACCGCACTCGCTCCCCCACATTCTTGGTGCGGACGGTGCAGGAGTAGTCGATGCGATCGGGGAGGGTGTTGGCGGATTTGAAATCGGCGACGAAATCATTATCGACCCGTCTACCTCCTGCGGTTCATGCGACTATTGCAAGCGAGACCAGATCATCTACTGCACCGACTTCAAAATTCTCGGCGAGCACCGATCGGGCACCCTCACCGAGTCAGTAGTGATTCCAACCATCAACGCCGTTCGAAAGCCGGCTGCTATGGACTGGGACGTGGCCGGATCCTTCGGTCTCGCATCGGTCACTGCTCTACGTATGCTGGAACGGGCCGACCTTCAGGAGAATCAAACCGTCCTGGTGGTCGGGGTCGGCGGTGGAGTGTCTGCCGCCGCGATGGCCTTCGCAGTGGCTTTTCACACCCGCGTGTTTGTTACGTCCCGTTCACAGGAGAAGATCGACTGGGCAATCTCACAGGGAGCGACCGGTGGATTCCTCTCTGATCAGGACTTTGGTTCGGAAGTGTCTGCCCTCGGCGGCGCCGATGTGGTCGTTGACAATGTCGGCCCGGCAACCCTCCGCCAATCGATGAAAGCCGCCCGACCAGGTGGGAGGATCGCCATTTGTGGAGGGACAAGCGGACCCAAGTTCGAGTTGACCCTTCCTCATCTCTTCTTCAAGGAACTCGAAATCATCGGATCGACGATGGGGACGCATTCCCAGTTTGCGCGAGCCACCGAATATGTTGGTTCGGGACGTGTCAACATCCCGGTGAGCCGGACTTTCGCATTCGACGACCTGCCCGAAGCGATGGCCTTTCTAGACTCGGGTGGCCAGTTGGGAAAAATCGCAATTTCGCGCTGAGTCGCCGTTGACATCAAGAATCGCTCAGGATCGACGATATATCAGTCAGTGATCCCGACTGCCATTTCATCTCGGCACGACCTGCGCAGACGGGTCTTATTGCTGGTCGTTTTTCTCGTCCCGATTGCAATCGTCTGGGATTTTCTTGGCGATCCTTCGACAGACAGTTTCATAAGGGTTGGAATCAACGTCGCACTGGCCGGTTTGGTGCTGGTTGAAATAAGAAACGGGTACCGCACTCACGTTTTCACCCAGATCGCGGCTATCACCTTTGCCACGGTGTCACTCTTCGACTCGATCACAGGATCGCAGATATCACAGTTTGGTCGGGGGTCCACCCTCGCCGTCCTCATCCTCCTTGTGGTCGTACATATCACCACCCGACCCGCCAGCCACAAGTCGACCTGGTTGATAAGCAGCGTCATGGTGGTTTGGGCGATAATCACCGTGCTGGTTGTCGCCGACCCACCTAGTCAGGAAGTTGGCTTGCTACTGCTCGCGATTCCCGGTCAGATTCTGGTCATTTGGCTGGTACAGCAATTGATCAGGGACCTCGCCCGGACGTCCGAGATCGAAGCGAAACATGCCAGGGTGCAGCGTGCAATTGCCGGTTGTTCGCAAGCACTTCTAAAACGCGGTACCGAGCATCCGCTCACCGAGGCCCTAAACGCACTTCTCGGCGCCACCGATGCCGACTATGCCTATGTCGACGTCAATCGAACCCATCCATTGGGCCACACCACCTGGGAAATCGTTGCGTGGGCGGAGAGTGACGGGTATCCTGATCGGGCAGATCCGTGGACCACAGGTGACTATGAGGGTCTGGCCGCGGCCGAGGATGCGCTCCGCTCGGGCAAACACGCGATGGTGATCACCTCAGACCTGAAGGGCGAAGTACGGAAGAAATATCTGGCGGAGGGAATCAGGGCTGAGTTGATCGCTCCCATCCGGATCAGCGATCGTTGGGTCGGGACCATCGGATATACCGATTACGACCGAGAGGGGAATTGGACCGAGATAGAGGTCGAGGGTCTCATGCGAGCCGCTGAAATGGTTAGTGCGTATTGGGAGCGGGAAGCCGCTCGCGAAGGATTGATGGAGTTGGCCCAGGCAAAGGATCGATTCATCGCATCGGTAAGCCACGAACTACGAACACCGCTTTCGGCAGTGGTTGGTTTTGCCGGCGAACTGCATAAGGGGCGCGGTGACTTCTCCCGGGAAGAGATCGAGGAGATCTCCTCGCTTATCTATAGCCAGAGCATGGAAGTATCCCAGTTAGTCGACGATCTCCTGACGGCCGAACGAGCGACATCGGGGAATCTGACCATCCAGGCGGCCAGCATCCCGCTGCTCGACGAATGTCGAGAGATAGTCGCATTCACAAAGACCGACCGCAATGTCCGGATTCTCGGCGACGAAGTAACCGCCCACGCCGATGCCCTTCGGACCCGGCAGATTGTGCGCAACCTCTTTACCAATGCCATCCGATACGGAGGCGACACCATTGAATTCGAGGTTCGCGCCCGAGAAAACAGCGCCGTCGTCGTGGTACGAGACAACGGTCACGGCGTAAGGGCCGGGGACGTCGAACGAATCTTCGACCCCTATTACCGGGTGGAAGGCGAAACGTCGAAACCCGATTCAGTTGGGCTCGGGTTAGCCGTGGCGCGCCAGCTTGCACGCTTAATGGGTGGCGACGTTGTATATCAGAGGAGTCGGGGCTGGACAGTATTTGAGCTGACGGTGCCCCTGGTAACTGCGAATACGGCGATTGCGGCCCCTCATCAAGCCCAGCCCGTGCACTCGGCCGTGGCCCTCGGGCTAGAAGCCTAGGAACTTACAAACGGCGGCTGCCCGGCAGAATCGACCCGCAACAACCAGCCAATTCGGTCGTAAGAGAGCGCATGGTGCAGCACCAACGCACCCAGGTACGTCCAGGCAAACCACACCGGACCGGCCAGGAACCATCCCCAGGCTCCACAACTGAAAATGACCACTTCAATGACAAGCCTGGTCTTGCCGGATACAGCGAGTGGGGCGTTTCCTTTGGCGCTGGCATCACCCGGGACTCGATAGGTCGGCCAGATCAGCAATCCCGCCAAGGTGAACCCAACCGCCAGGCCGAACTGCCAACCACCCGATCCCAAATGCGAACCGAGACGATAGAGGCCGACTAGGGCCCCGATCTCCAACAGGAACCGGAATGTCAGATTGCCCTCGTTGAATCCCATATCGGCGGAATTGTGCCACAGCCAAGGGTTACCCGCCCCACCAGAAATCGCCGACCTGAAAGACTGTCGTGTGGTTCAATCCCGTCGTGTTTACCCCAATCCGAACCGAGCGTCTTTTGATCCGCTCTATGTCTGCCGACGATGCCGAATCTCTCGCTGAGAGACGCAGCGACCCCAAGGCCGCCAAATATCAGAACTGGACAACACCATTTCCGTTTGAAAAGGCCCAGAAGATCGCCGTAGAGAACGAGGCGATGGATGGGCCAGAGAACGACGAGTGGTGGATGGCAAGTGTTTGTGACGGTGAAACGGGTGACGTAATCGGCGACCTGGCCCTTCACATGACTCAGGACTGTCACACCGCCGAGGTTGGCTATACGTTTTCTCCGGCCCACTGGGGTAAGGGATATGCCGTCGAGGCGCTCCAAGCCCTCGTCGATTACCTGTTCGAGACCTTGGATGTCACCCGGATCTTTGGAGGGCTCCACCCCGACAACCCGGCGTCAGCCATGGTCCTGGAGAGGTGTGGGTTCCTGTTCGAGGGGCACACCCGCTCATCCTTCTGGTTGGACGGAGAAGTTTCTGACGACTGGATATACGGGTTGTTGCGCGAGGATTGGGAGAAGTGGCGCAACCGCCCCCGAAATTCCCCGAAGGAAGTCGAATTGGTTGCCATCGATCATCTCAACCAGCTTGACGTATGGAGGTTGAAAACTCACAAGACGCAAGAGGAGTTCGTCGCACCTATGGACTGGTCCTTTATCGACTATTTGTTCCCATGGGATGAAGACCGCGAGATAATGTTGGTCCCCTGGATGAGGGGGATCAAGGCAGACGGGGTGTACGTCGGGTTTGTAATGATCGCCGAAGTCTCCGATGAAAACCCCGAGCCCTATCTATGGCGACTCCTCATCGACAAATACCACCAGCGCCGTGGTATCGCAAGCAAGGTCCTCGCTTTGATGGTCGACGAGTGCAAGGCGATGGGAGCCACGACGATGCTCACGAGTTGGGTCGAGGGGAAGGGATCACCCAACCCCTTCTATCTCAAACACGGCTTTGTGGCCACCGGCAACATCGTCGGCGACGAGACCGAAGCCCGTCTGACATTCTCCTGAACCAGTAACGTGGTTCCAATCTGCACAAAATCAGGAGGAAGCCACATTGCTTCTGGATAAGTTGGAAACCATTTCTACCCAACCGACCGGGGCTAAGAGCCGATTGAGACTCTTTTTGACCCTCGTTGGCCTCGTGATCGTTCTCTCGGCGTGTGTCGCCGGGGAGAATCCTGCTGTCGACGTGCCTGACTCCTCCGGAGACTTAGCGGGCTTCTTCACCGGCCTCTGGCAAGGAATAATCATCCCGGTCACCTTCGTAATCTCTTTGTTCACCGAGAACGTGAGCATCTATGAGGTCCACAACAATGGAGGCTGGTACGACTTCGGGTTTGTTCTCGGGGCCGGAACTTTCCTCGGCGGAAGTGGCGCCGGGGCACGGGCGGGGCGTAGATAGCTTTAGCCCGTCGGATATCTGCTAACGGCCGGTACCGTTATGTCCAGATGAGATTTCTCGGAATCTTTGCGCTGATTTCGCTGGCGGAGATGGCAACCTTCTTCTGGGTGCAATCCTGGATCGGTCTTGGATGGGCACTGGGTCTGGCCATCGCCACTGCTCTCATCGGCTCGGCCCTGGTCCGCCGGGCAGGGATATCGGTCATGGACCGATTCAAAGGCCGTGTCAACCAGGGTGAATTACCAACGCGCGAACTCAGTGACGGTGCAGCCGTGCTGGTATCCGGTGCTTTTCTGATCTCCCCTGGATTCATCACCGACATCCTCGGTTTCCTGCTTCTCCTCCCCCGGATACGTGACCTGGCCTATCGATTTGTTTCCCGACGCTTCTCCAGTCGAGTGGCCGTGTTTTCATCCGGCGGGGCCACTAGACGGGCCCGCCAGAACGACTACGACCAGGAAGTCATCGACGTTGAGGGTTATGACGTCGACTGAGTTTCGCGATTGCCAACGAGATCACCCGACACCGACATGCAGGACCATCGCTATCACGGTCAGGATCAAAATCAACGAGATAATTGACCCACCGACCAAAACTCTCCGGGCGTTAGCGGAGACGGTTTCCATGTCGCCAGAGGGTGCGGCCCGAAGGATCGCCTTCAAAGCGGGAACATTATTGAAGATGGCAATTGCGAGGGCAATGATCACCGCCGTGATCCCAATGCCGACGAAAGCGTTGGACCAGTCCCACTGATCATCGCTGGATACCAGACCGAGTCCGGAGATGAGCGTAAGGAGCGCGGCCGGTATAAAGAATCGGGGTACTGCCTGGAGCACAACGTTTATCCAGGCGCCCGCTGCCGGACCACCGGCCCGGGCCATTCTGGGACCGGCAAATGCCAGCAACAAGGAGCCACCGATCCAGGTCGCGGCCGCCAGAATATGAATGATCAGAAGCGTGTCGCTCAAAATTCTCCTTCGTCGTCGGCGATCCTACCCGGCGAATTCGAGATTCGCCCCCGAGAGCGACTCAACTCCGCAGCGCGTACCGGACTGATGCGAAAGGCCAGTTCTCTTGAAGCCAAACGGAAAGACTCCTCCATACGACCTCATCCATTTCCGATCGGGTTTGAGTGACCCACGATCGGACATCGGCACCAGATGGGTCGGAGTCACCCGGATAGATGTACACGCATCCGATGACCTCGTCGCCGTCGAGGATTGAATAGGTGAATGACTTTCCCTCGATGAACTCCTGATAGTGCATTTCCATATCCTTGAGGTTCTCCTCCAACGTCATCGGCCTCGGCCATTTACTCCAATCCATTCCCGGCGTCGCACGGATATGGTCGATACTGCTCATCCAGGCTTCGTGGTCGCGTTCGTTATGAACAGGCGCTAGAGGTTCGAGACGAAATCCCGGGCCATCGAACGTCAATGGCGGATCAAAGTCGGAGGGGAGCCAGCTAGAAGAGGACATAAATGGAGCTTACGGGACTGCGGCGCGACGGGGTCGGGATCTCGTTAGGCTGAGATCCGTCGACTGGATCGTACCGGCGGTGCATGCGGCGTCCACTTCCTCCTCCCAGGGGATGCCGGATGTCTCTTCATTTTCGGGTACATTCGAAATGGAAATGAACGAATAAGGAGCCTAAGTGCCCAACAGACCCGATCGGCATTCCCGGTCATCGCTGCCCATCCCCGATCGTCCCGCACCCGGACTCACCACTTATGACGCCAAGGATCCGAACGCCAGCTACCCGCCTATCGAGCCTGTCCTTCCACCCGAGGGCGCGCCAAACGTTCTGGTAATCCTCGTTGACGATGTCGGCTTCGGCGCATCCAGCGCCTTCGGCGGCCCGGTCAATACTCCCACCGCTGAGAGATTGGCGCAAGGAGGTCTCGAGTACACAAGATTTCATACAACTGCCCTTTGCGCCCCGACCCGCCAAGCCATGCTTACCGGTCGAAATCACCATTCGGTTGGTATGGGAGGCATCACCGAGATCGCCACATCGGCGCCCGGATATAACTCCCTGCGGCCCAATACCAAAGCACCCGTGGCTGAAACCCTGACGCTCAACGGATATTCGACCGCAATGTTCGGCAAGTGCCACGAAGTCCCCGTTTGGCAGTCGTCACCGATGGGACCCTTTGATGGTTGGCCGTCCGGCGGAGGCGGTTTCGAGTACTTCTACGGTTTCATCGGCGGCGAAAACAACCAGTGGGACCCCGCCCTCTATGAAGGCACCAACCCGGTTGAGCCCCCGGCGACGCCCGAAGAGGGATACCACCTCACCGAAGATCTTGCAGATAAGGCAATCGGCTGGATCCACCAGCAGAAGGCCCTCATGGGCGACAAGCCCTTCTTTGCCTACTTCGCACCTGGGGCGACCCATGCCCCCCACCACGTTCCAGTGGAGTGGGCCGATAAGTACAAGGGCCAGTTCGACGACGGCTGGGACGTACTACGAGAGAAAATCTTCGCCCGTCAAAAGGAGTTGGGTGTGATCGGCCCAGATGCCGAGCTCACCGCAAGAAACGCCTTGATCTCCGAGTGGGACGACATGGACGACGATCTCAAGCCGGTTCTAGCCCGACAGATGGAGGTCTATGCCGGGTTCCTCGAGCACACCGACTATCACATCGGCCGTATCGTTGCTGCTCTCGAAGATCTGGGAGTGCTCGACGACACCCTGATCTACTACATCATCGGTGACAATGGCGCATCGGCCGAAGGAACCATCCGCGGAGCTTTCAATGAGATGTCCAATTTCAACGGAATGGCGGAGATCGAAACCAACGAGTTTCTGGTGTCGAAGATGGACGAGCTTGGCTCGCCATCTTCGTACAACCACTATTCCATCGGTTGGGCCCACGCCCTCAACACGCCGTACCAGTGGACGAAGCAGGTGGCCTCCCACTGGGGTGGCACCCGCAATGGGACGATCGTGCATTGGCCCAACGGAATCGAGGAGAAGGGCAGCGTCCGTCATCAGTTCGCACATTGCATCGACGTAGCTCCAACGATCCTCGAGGCAGCAGGCATCCCGGAGCCAGCATTCGTCAACGGCGTCATGCAGTCGCCGATGGAAGGCACTTCGATGCTGTACAGCTTCAACGACTCCGAAGCGCCCGAACAGCACGACCTGCAGTACTTCGAGATGTTTGGCAATCGTGGCATCTATCACAAGGGTTGGAGCGCGGTCACCAAACACAAGACTCCCTGGCTACTCCAGGGAGAAAAGACGGTCGCTCTCGACGATGACGTCTGGGAACTCTACGACGGGAGCAAGGACTGGACACAAGCCAATGATCTCGCGGCGGAAATGCCTGACCGGCTCCATGAATTGCAGCGGCTGTGGTTGATCGAGGCGACCAAGTACAACGTGATTCCGATCGATGATCGAGTAGGTGAAAGAATCAACTCGGACCTGGCCGGTCGCCCGACCCTCATCCATGGGACCTCGCAGGTGTTCTTCAGCGGGATGGGCCGACTCTCCGAGAACAGCGTCGTCAACATCAAGAACAAGTCGTTCACAGTCACCTCCGAAGTGACCATTCCCGACGGAGGGGCAGATGGCGTGATCATTGCCCAGGGCGGCCGTTTCGGCGGCTGGGCCGTCTACGCCAAGGAGGGTCGTCTCAAGTTCACCTACAACGTCTTAGGCGTCCAGGAGTTCTCAGTAACCGCTGATCAGGCCACTCCCGCAGGTGAACATCAGCTCAGAATGGAGTTCGCCTACGACGGAGGTGGGCTGGCAAAGGGTGGCAACGTCACCCTGTTTCACGATGGGAACCAGGTTGGGGAGGGCCGCGTCGAGATGACACAACCAATGGTCTTTTCCGCCGATGAGACCACTGATATCGGCCGGGAGACTGGCACGACCGTGGCCTCCGACTACACCGCGGCGACCAGTCGGTTCAACGGAACGATCAAGTGGGTTCAAATCGATCTCGGCGACGACGACCATGACCATTTCATCGACGACGAAGAGCGGTTACGCATCGCCATGGCAAAGCAGTGAGTCAGTTGATTCAAGGAGGACATCTTGGTCCATAAATATGTAAGCGAGGCAGGGTCCATTGCACCTGCCTATGCCGGACGCCTTGGCTTGGGGCATATGCCAAAAGATCGTATGCCCGACGAGTCGTCGGCGCCCGAGTCGGTCTACAGGCATATCCATGACCAATTGCTTCTGGATGGCAGTTCCCGTCTGAACCTGGCCACGTTTGTCACTACCTGGATGGATCCAGAGGCGGAGCGGCTCATGGCCGAGACGTTCGACAAAAACATGATCGATAAGGACGAATACCCGCAGACTGCCGAGATCGAGCGTCGGTGTGTGAATATCGTTGCCGAGCTGTTCCACGCCCCTCCCGCCGGAGACGCGGTTGGCGTCTCCACCGTAGGGTCCAGCGAAGCCGTGATGCTGGGTGGATTGGCCATGAAGTGGCGGTGGCGTAACCGTATTGGAGAGCCGGCGCTTGGATCATCAGCCGTCCCCAACATGGTCATGGGCAGCAATGTCCAGGTCGTCTGGGAGAAATTCTGCCGCTATTGGGATGTCGAGCCACGATATGTGCCGATGAAAAAGGGCCGCTATGTGGTTGATCCCGACGATGTTATGGACCGAGTCGACGAAAACACGATCGGGGTAATCCCCATTCTGGGGACTACATATACCGGCGAATTCGAGCCGATCCGCGAAGTACATGACCGAGTAGTCGCTTACAACGAAGCGAACGGCCTCGATATCCCGATTCATGTCGACGCCGCCAGTGGCGGATTCGTCGCCCCGTTTATCCATCCTGAGCTGGAATGGGATTTTCGCCTTCCCCAGGTCAAGTCAATAAACGTTTCGGGCCACAAATACGGGCTTACCTATCCCGGTATCGGCTTCGTCGTCTGGCGTTCCAAAGAGGACCTGCCGGACGATCTCATCTTCCACGTGAACTACCTGGGCGGCGACATGCCCACCTTCACTCTCAACTTCTCCCGTCCGGGTAACCAGGTTGTTGGTCAGTACTACAACTTCATGCGTCTGGGACGAAACGGCTACACCCGGATCATGGAAACGTTGCGAGACATCGCAGTACGTGTTTCGAACGGGATAGCGGAGGTAGGGCCATTCGAGGTCGTGAGCGACGGCACCGCAATCCCTGTCGTAACGTTCAAGTTGACGGACGACATCGACTCGTACACGGTCTTCCACATCTCCGACCAACTCCGCACGCACGGATGGCAGGTCCCCGCTTACACGATGCCTGAAGATGCCACCGATGTCGCCGTGCTAAGGATCGTGGTTCGCGAGGGCTTCGACATGGACCTGGCCGATTCGCTGCTCGAGGACCTGGCCGAGGCAGTGGCCCATTTCGAGCAGTTCCCTCCACCGCATCCTGACCCAGAGAGCGGATTCGCTCACTGATCAAACGATGACGGGAAAGACCAACACGCTGTGGCGGCGACAGATCAGCGGCCAACGTGACGATCTTTCCCGTCGCGCTGGCCTGCTGTTCATGATCGGATCGACCTGTTTCGCCCTAGGGTCAGTGCCGTTCTACTTCCTCAATGTGCCCGCATTCGCAGTTGGAATTACGTTCCTGGTCGGATCCATATTCTTTACGTCTGCAGGGTTGACTCAACTTCAACAGGTGAGAAAAGAGCCCGGCCCTCGCTTGGTGTGGTGGGCGACGGTGATCCAACTGATCGGAATGATCTTCTTCAACATAAACACGTTTCGATCGGCATTTGTCGACGTCCCCGTCGGCGAGGTGAATCAACTCATCTGGGCGCCTGACTTTTTCGGTTCCGTCGCCTTCCTGATCGCCAGCCACCTTGCCTGGTGGGCCGTGACGGGAAGACTCTGGAGTGTGCAAAAGGAGAACACCGACTGGTGGGTGGCGGCACTCAACTACCTGGGGTCGATCTTCTTCATGCTGGCAGCGCTCAGTGCATTCACCCTGCCCACGACCGGGAATGTCATCAATCTCGCTCTGGTAAATGCCGGGACGTTCTTCGGTGGGGTTTGCTTCTTTCTCGGCGGCTATCTGCTCTTCCCGGCCCGACCACCGGCCTGCGGAATCGCAGCAGGTCTACTCGTCGGTGTCCGAGTC
>JBBKXI010000168.1:0-10025 GCA_037969415.1 Acidimicrobiia bacterium
GTGAAGCTCGGGTACTCCCTCCGACACTCTTGCTCCCCCTCCAAAGACGAAGTCGAATGGAGGGGGTGGCCGTTGCGAAAAGCAACGGCCGGGGGTGGACGGCGAACCCACGCGTTCCGATCTAGGTGGATGTCTAGGCGCCCACCCTCCCCCTCGCTAACGCTCGGGTACTCCCTCCTAAAGGAGGGAGAGATACCTGGATGAAGCTCGGGTACTCCCTCCTAAAGGAGGGAGAGAGACTATGGATGAAGAGGGAGAGACCACGGGACTAGACGCGGGAAGAGATTCAAACTTGATAAGGGTCGACTCAGGTTGTAAGATAGGCTCCTACTTAGACCTAGAGAAGGATTTATTCAAATGGCAAAGGCAGTTGGTATCGATCTCGGTACCACAAACAGCGTAATTGCGGTTCTCGACGGTGGCGATCCCACTGTTGTTGCTAACGCAGAAGGTGGACGGACAACTCCTTCGGTCGTTTCGTTCAAGGACGGCGAAGTACTGGTCGGCGAAGTGGCGAAGCGCCAGGCGATCACAAACCCGGATCACACCGTCAGTTCAGTTAAACGCCATATGGGCACCGATTGGACTCTCACCGTCGATGACAAAAAATACAACGCCCAGGAGATTTCGGCCCGCATCCTGATGAAGCTCAAGCGTGACGCCGAGTCTTTTCTAGGGGACACCGTAACTGACGCCGTCATCACGGTCCCTGCCTACTTCAACGATGCCCAACGTCAGGCGACCAAAGAGGCCGGCCAAATCGCCGGGCTCAACGTCCTGCGCATCATTAACGAGCCCACCGCAGCTTCCCTTGCCTACGGTCTCGACAAGAAAGTCGACCAGACCATCCTCGTCTACGACCTCGGTGGTGGAACGTTCGACGTTTCCGTACTTGAGATCGGTGACGGTGTGTTCGAGGTGAAGGCCACATCCGGTGACACCAAGCTCGGTGGAGACGACTGGGACGAGTCTGTCATGCAGCATTTGATCAAGACCTTTAAGAACGATCACGGCGTAGACCTTGGTGCCGATCGGATGGCGACCCAGCGGCTCAAGGAAGCCGCCGAGAAGGCCAAGATCGAGCTGTCCAGCGTTCCGGAGACGGAAGTGAACCTTCCCTTTATCACCGCGACCGACGCCGGCCCGCTCCACCTCCAGCAGAAGATCACACGCTCGGAGTTCGAGAAGTTAACTGAGGACCTCCTCGATCGAACCCGGGCACCGTTCGGGCAGGCAATCAAGGACGCCGGGATTTCGGTTGACGAAATCGACCACATCGTGATGGTTGGTGGTTCTACCCGGATGCCCGCTGTCCAGGCCCTGGTCAAAGAACTCACCGGTAAGGATCCTCACAAGGGTGTCAATCCCGATGAGGTGGTAGCTGCCGGTGCCGCAATTCAGGCTGGTGTCCTCAAGGGCGATGTCAAAGACATCCTCCTTCTCGATGTGACCCCCCTTACATTGGGCATTGAGACCAAGGGCGGGGTGATGACCCGGATGATTGAGCGCAACACCACCATCCCGACCAAGCGGTCGGAGACGTTCACCACGGCTGAGAACAACCAGCCCGAAGTCGAAATCCACGTACTCCAAGGGGAGCGCACGATGGCGGCGGACAACAAGAGTCTCGGCAAGTTCCGCCTCACCGGTCTGCCTCCGGCGCCGATGGGGATCCCCCAGATCGAAGTCACATTCGACATCGATGCCAACGGAATCGTCCATGTCAACGCCAAGGACCTCGCCACCAGCAAGGAACAGGCGATGACAATCACCGGTGGATCGGCATTGGCCGACGATCAGATCCACCAGATGATCGAGGACGCAGAGAAGTATGCCGAGGAAGACGCCAAGCGGCGGGAGGCCGTGGAAACACGCAACCAAGCCGACCAGTTGCTCAACCAGACCGAAAAACTCCTGACCGAATCGGGCGAGCAGATGACCGACGACGAGAAGTCAACTGTTGAATCCGGGGTGGCCGACCTCAAGGCAGTCCTCGGCAATGCAGAGGCAAGCACCGAGGAAATCAGGGGCTCGATGGACTCGCTTATCGAGAAGAGCCAGGCCATGGCAACCCGGCTCTATCAGGAGGCTGCTCAAGCACAAGCGTCTGATGGCACTTCCGCGACAAGCGAAGGCGACGATGATGAAGACATCGTCGAGGCCGAAATCATCGAAGACGACGAAGACGACGCCTGAACTCAAAATGATTGACAAAAACATGTCTGACAAAGTGCATAGTGACTCTGACCCGGCTTCAGGAGAAGCCGGGTCGTCGCTCCCCCCACCACCGAAACCTCACGAGGTCGGCGTCGAATTGCCGGATCGCCCTGAAGAGTCCATTGATCTGCTTCTCAGGGCCCTCAAAGCGTCTCAAGAGGAGTCATCAAATTATTTGAGCGACTTGAAGCGAGTTGCGGCTGACTTCGAAAATTACCGGAAGAGGGTCATGCGGGAACAAACCGTGATGCTCGACCGTGCCGCCGAAAGGGTAATTCAGAAACTCTTACCGGCGTTCGATTCGTTCGACGCTGCGGTCAACATCGAAGTTGAATCCGAAGCTGGCAAGCAACTTCTCGCCGGAATGCTCGGCACCCGTGAACAGCTGCTTGGCGCCCTCGCTGAAGAAGGACTTCGAGTTATCCCCACTGTCGGACAAGACTTCGATCCTGAGGTTCACGAAGCGGTAGGGGCCGCCGACGGCCCCGGCACGCCCGTTGTCGCGCAAGAACTCCGCAGGGGATATCAGCTGAACGACCGATTGATCCGCGCCGCACTTGTGACGTTGGAAACCAGATAGTCATGAATCGAGATTGGGTCGAAAAGGACTTCTACAAAGTTCTGGGCGTTGCCTCCGAAGCAAGCCAGGAAGAGATCAAGAAGGCGTATCGAAAGTTGGCCCAAACCCATCATCCCGATGCCAATCCAGGTGACAAAGAGGCCGAAGAGAAGTTCAAGGAGTTCTCGGAAGCCTACGCAACCCTCTCCAATCCCGAGCAGCGCAAGGAGTACGACGAGGTGCGGCGCCTGGTCGCCACCGGCGGATATGGCGGGTTCGGGGCAGGCGGCGGAGGTCGTCCGGGCGGCTTCGGCGGCCAGCAAGTCCGCGTCGAGGATCTAGGCGATCTGCTTGGAGGCTTTGGCGACGTGTTCGGATTCGGGAACCAGGGCCGGCGGAGTGGAGGCCCATCGCGGGGAGCCGATATGGAAACCGAGTTGACCATTGGTTTCGACGATGCTGCGAAGGGTGTCACCACCAAGATTTCCGTACGTGGTGCCACTGCCTGTTCCCATTGTGCGGGGAGCGGCGCCGAGCCGGGCACATCGGTGACAACCTGCGCAACCTGTGGCGGCCGGGGAATGGTGGCCCAGAACCAGGGCTTCTTCTCCTTCACGCAGCCCTGCCCCAACTGTGGCGGTCGCGGTCAGATCATCGAAACACTATGTACTACTTGCAAAGGCTCGGGTTCGGAGACCCGAACCCGAGAAATTAACCTGAGGGTCCCGGCCGGGGTCCACAACGGGTCGGTTCTCCGGCTCCGAGGGAAAGGGGGGCCTGGCTCGATGGGTGGCCCAGCCGGCGACCTCATGGTGAGAATCCGGGTTGCCTCAAGCAAATTGTTTGGCCGTGACGGCAATAACCTGACGCTCAAAGTACCGATCTCCTATACCGAGGCAGCCCTAGGGACCAAGCTCGAAGTTCCGACGCTCAATGGAGGCGTCAAGCTGAGAGTCCCGGCTGGAACGCCATCGGGGAAGACATTCCGGGTCAAGGGGCGCGGCGTTCAACCCGAATCCGGACGCCCTGGCGACCTTATGGTGACTGTCCAGGTCGCGGTTCCCACCAAGATCTCAAAGGATGAAAAGAAACTGCTTGAGCAGCTCGCGGTAGAAAATACAGAAGATATAAGAGAACACCTGAAGGATTAGAGATGAGTGAAGCCACCAGAGCCGTATTTGTCATCTCGGTTGCAGCTGAGTTGGCAGGTATGCACCCACAGACCTTGAGGATCTACGAGCGAAAAGGTTTGGTCGATCCATCCCGCACTCCCGGCGGGACCCGGCGCTACTCCCAGGAAGACATCGACCGGCTGCAACTCATCCAGGACCTGACCAGCCAGGGCCTGAACCTGGAGGGAGTCCGGAGGGTCCTCGCTCTCCAGGAAGAAAACCGGCAGCTCAAGGCGAAGCTCAATCGCCTTCGAGAGCATGTGAGCGAAGTGGAACATCGAGCACAGCGAATGGTTGACGATGCCCGCAGGTCACCGCGCCACGAGATAATCTTGCGCTCATCCATGCGCCCACCTCTAGGAGAAGAGTCGTGAATTTTGAAATTAGGCGGGACGTCTCAACCGCCAATCACGAATGGCGCCGACGGGTGAAGCGTTGCCGACCGCAGCTGGGAGGAAGACATGGCGAGTGAGCTCTATGAGGGGCCAGTAAGAGTTTATGGCGACGACGGCGTACTCCTGACAACGGGTCGCGTTTCCTTGGAGAACGATGACATCCACGGGAATTGGACAGGAGTTCTGGAGACACTCGCCAATACCGGGGTGGCCGGCAAGGCATTGGTCGTGACGATTGAAACCCCAGACGGCCGACGGGGTGAAGCCCAGCTTGTGCCATCGGACGACGTGGGAGATCGTGCATATTCGAGGGTCGTGGGATTTGGCTCGATGCCTCCATTTCAGGAGTCACCTACTCCAGTCTCGAGCTGAAAGGTGGGGAATCGGAACCGATCCCCCTCCAAACCGCCGTTCGCAACGGACTTTGAATGGTTTCGCCGCCAGCCTTTACAGAACTGCTAGCGATCGACCCAACGCTCCGGCCAATCTCGCAAGGGTTTTCATGGAATCGGCAAATCCGTCAAGAGTCAGGCTCTGCGCACCATCGCTCAGCGCCTGATCGGGCTGATTGTGGACCTCGACAATCAGTCCATCTGCTCCAGCCGCCACTCCCGCTGCGGCGAGACTGGGCACAAGAGATCTCCGGCCAGCGGCATGACTCGGATCAATAATCACCGGGAGATGGGTCATCTCCTTCAGCACGGGAACGGCGCTGATATCGAGGGTGCTCCGGGTACTGGTGTCAAACGACCGAATTCCCCGCTCGCACATCACTACTCGCGGATTTCCCGACGACATCACGTATTCGGCCGCAAGCAGAAACTCATCAATGGTCGACATCAAACCGCGTTTTAACAACACAGGCTTTGGTTGTTCACCGACTGCAGAGAGCAAGCGAAAGTTCTGCATGTTTCTCGCCCCGATCTGGACCATGTCGACATACTCGACCATTACCGAAACATCCTCGGGAGCGACACATTCGGACACCACCTTCAAACCGTTGCTCGATCCGGCGCTGTACAGCAATTCGAGGCCCTCGACTCCCAAGCCTTGAAAACTGTACGGCGACGTCCTCGGTTTGAATGCTCCACCCCGCAACATCACGGCGCCCGAACCAGCTACCGAGGCGGCAATCGTGTTGAGCTGTTCGGCCGACTCCACCGAACACGGCCCTGCGATGACAACTACGGGAGTATCACCGAAGGTAACAGAGTCGACCTTAACCACCGAAGGGCCCGGCTGACTTTCAAGCGAAACCAACGGATACGACGGTGCCTCAAGCGTCACCGAATCAACTCCAGAGAAGGCCTGCAATTCGCCAGCCAGACGTGGAGCGGGATTCCCGATAATGCTCACCACAGTGTTCGTACCCGAGTCGCCGACATGGACCCGCAAGCCCTGGCCCTCGATGTGACGTATGATCTCTGCCTTCGCAGCTGCAGAGCACCCGGGAACAAGACGTGCGATCACGATTTGAGGCCTTCAACAAACGGGACCGGATCCTCACCGCGAGCAATCAACTCGACAATGGCGCTACCCACGATCACCCCATCGCAATGGCCGGCGAGACTGGCTACCTGGCCAGCATCGCGGATTCCGAACCCGGCGAGCACGGGGACTGTCGAATGAGAGCGCACTCTGTCGAGGTACGAGGTAATCGATCCGATGTCGCCAACGGAGCTTCCAGTCGTTCCGGTCATTGTCACGGCATAGACAAATCCTTCACTAACCCGACAAAGAGTCTCGAGCCGGTCGGCGTCAGTGAGCGGGGTCACCAATTGCACCAAGCCAACCGACGAAGCGGCGGCAGCCGAAGCCACTTCTGCAGATTCTTCGAACGGCAAGTCCGGGATCACCAACGCGGCCACCCCAACCTCAGCGAATCTGGCCATTACCTCTTGAATCCCAAAAGCCAGGAGCGGGTTCAAATAAGTCATTGCCACCAGTAGCGTGCTGATCTCGATTCGTTCGAGTTCATCCAAAATTCGTCGCAACGTGACACCAGACGCCAGGGCGGCCTGACTTGATTCTTGAATCGTGGTCCCGTCCGCCATCGGGTCCGAGAAAGGAATCCCGACCTCGATAGCTGGCGTGACCGACGCGAGATTCATCACGTGGCCCAGGAATCTCTCCATATCGGGGAAGCCGGCGGTTAGGTAGGGAACAACCGAGGGAGCCGCTTCAGCGAGGCGCCGGGATAATTCTTGGTGGAGCATCATCGATCCAACCCACGCAAGATGTCGATGTCCTTATCGCCCCGTCCCGAGAGACCAACAAGGACCACGGAACCGGGATTGTCCCGAAGGTGGCGTCTGGCACCGGCGAGCGCATGAGCAGACTCGAGTGCGGCCAGAATCCCTTCTTTTCGGGCCAAATCGTCGAGGGCGTCAAGCGCTTCGACATCGGTGGCTTCAACGTAGGAGGCACGACCTGAGTCGGCGAGGAAGGCGTGCTCCGGACCGACCCCGGGATAATCGAGACCGGCTGAGACCGAATGTGTCTCATAGACCTGACCGTCGTCGTCCTGGAGGAGATACGAGTAACTGCCGTGGAGGACGCCCGGAGTGCCCCGCACGATGGTCGCCGCGTTGTCACCTACGCCGGGACCGCGACCGCCGGCCTCAACTCCGATCAACACAACATCGGGATCGTCGATGAAAGGATGGAAGAGTCCAATCGCATTTGAACCTCCGCCCACACAGGCGATCACAGCTCCCGGCAGCTCTCCGGTGGCGGCTCTAAATTGCGCCCTCGCCTCGCGTCCGATCACCGATTGGATCTCCCTGACCATCCAGGGGTACGGATGGGGTCCCACGGCGGAACCAAGAAGGTAATAGGTCGATTCCGGGTCTTGCACCCAGTCTCGCATTGCCTCATTGATCGCGGCACGCAACGTGCGATCGCCCGATTCCACCGGTATGACTGTTGTTCCCAGAAGGCGCATTCTCTCCACATTCGGCGCCTGACGTTCAATATCAACTGCGCCCATGTAAACGGTGCAGTCGAGTCCGACACGGGCACACGCAGCCGCCGAAGCGACCCCATGTTGCCCGGCCCCGGTCTCTGCAATTACCCGGGTCGCCCCCATCTCCCGAGCGAGCAATGCCTGACCAACACCGTTGTTGATCTTGTGAGCACCGGTGTGCGCCAGGTCTTCTCTCTTCAACCAGATCTCACCACCCCAACTCTCACCCAGCCTGTCGAGCCGTGTCAACGGTGTGGGGCGCCCTACCCACGACGAGAGAACAGAGGCGAGTTCCTCCTGAAAAGCGGCGTCGCCGAGAAGACGTTTTGCCTCTTTCTCGAGACGGATCAGGGCGGGCATCAGAATTTCGGGGACAAACAATCCCCCAAACCCTCCGATCCGGCCACTCTCCCGGAGGGGGTCGACGACGTTTCCAATCATCCCGAAAACTCCATTTCCGCTGCACGCGCAGCCGCCACAAAACGTTTCATCAACGCATGGTCCTTGACCCCGGGTGCCCTTTCGATTCCAGAACTGACATCGACACCTCCAGGATTGAACGACCGGACCACGGAACCAACATTTGTCGGGTTTAAACCTCCCGCGACCACAATGTCACGACGATCGTCGAGACCTGCCAGCCTGAGCGGATCGGCCTGTTGGCCCTGCCCTCCTTTTCCTCTTCCTTCAACGAGAACCATCCCGGATCTAGAGGCGGCCCTGGCCCTCGCGAGATCTCGACTTAGGTGATCGGAGTCGTGGACGACAGGAAGCGTCATGAGACCCTCGACTTCGGGCAACGAAGTCGACTCAGCCTGATACAGGTCAAAGCCGATCTGTTGGTGCAACGCCGCGACCTCTCCGGGTTCGGGATAGTAGAAAACAGCAACGGCGGCGACGTGACCGCTTGATACAGCTACTAGCTTCGCAGCGGTCTCGGCGCTCACCTGGCGCGGAGATGGGCTCAGAACAATGCCCACTGCGTCGGCACCAGCTTGTATTGCAGCTTCAACGTCCCCCTTGTGACTCACCCCACACAGCTTCACCCAAAGGCTCACAAGGCGAGTCCAGCCAACATGCGGGTTATCAAATCTGAAGGGTCGGGTGATCTCATCAGCGATGTCCCCACCAGAACACCGTCATAACCCATGTCCCGGAGCTCAACAACTCGATCCACAGAATCGACTCCGCTTTCGGCTATTCGAACACTTCCGGATGGGAGAACCCGCAGAACTCTTTCGTGGACATCAGGTCGAACCTCCAGCGTCTGCAGATCACGACTGTTTACCCCGACCAGCAGATTTGGGCCGAATTCCCATGAGGCATCGATGAGCGCTAAGTCCGTTTCGTCAAATATCTCCACCAAGGCGAATAGGCCAGCGTCACCAGCAGCGGTGACCATCGACGCCAACGAGTCGCGATCAAAAAGTCGTGCAATGATGAGAACTCCGTCGGCGCCGAAGGCCCTCGCTTCCCAAACCTGATACGGATCGACGAGAAAATCCTTACGCATCACTGGAGTAGTCACCGTTCCGGCAACTGTCTGCATCAAACCCAGCGACCCGCCAAAGCGGGTAGGTTCGGTGAGAACTGACATGGCGGTGGCACCACCACTCGAGTAACTTCGCGCTGTAGCCACCGGATCGAACTCACCAAACGACCCTTCGGCTGGAGATATCGGCTTTATCTCGGCGAAAAGATGAAACTCTGAATTCTCCAAGGCTCTCACCTCGACCTTCTCCGCCCGCGACCGCATTTCGGAGAGTGAGAGCATCTGTCGCGCTCGCTCCAGTCGTACATAGCTCGCCTCTGCCATGGCTCCAAGAAAATCAGTCAATCGGGGCTCCAATACTGCGAACAAGTTGCAACGCCTTGCCGTCGGCGAGGGCGCGGCGGGCTGTTTCAATGCTTGAAGCTAGATCGGGGGCCCGTCCGGACACTTCGAGGGCGAGCGCCGCTCCCAGTACTACCGCCTCCGCGTGGGGCCCGGGAACCCCCGAGAATACTGCGAGAATGCTCGCCGCGTTCTCCTCGGGGGTGCCGCCGAGCAGGTCATCGGGGTCGCAACGCTCAAACCCAAAGTCAGCCGGATCGAGAACTGTGTCCCTGACCGACCCCGATGCCACCTCGAACCGATGGAAAGGGCCTACGGGGGTAGGTTCGTCCCATCCGTTAAAACCATGACAGACAAAAGCTCTTTTCGTTTCGGTTGAACTCAGCGAGTCCGCCATCAGTCGGGCAGCCTCAAGACTCCATGCTCCAATCACGGCGTAGCCAGGGCGGCCGGGGTTGGTCAGCGGCCCGAGCATGTTGAACACCGTGCGTACCCCGAGCGCCTTCCGGATAGGTACGACGGCACTCATCGCAGGGTGGTAGTAGGGCGCGAACAGGAACGTGAATCCGCTTTCGCGAAACATGATGCCCGCCTCGTCTTCGTGGAGCGGAATCTTCAGTCCAATCGCTTCGAGGACATCCGCGCTGCCCGACTGACTGCTCATCGAACGATTTCCGTGTTTGACTATTGGAACGCCAGCGGCGGCGGCCAATAGTGCCGAGGCGGTCGAAAGATTCAACGATCCGGAATTGTCTCCGCCGGTTCCCACGACATCACATGCATCGCCCGCATCGAGGTCGGGCTTCAGTGCCAGACGCCTCATTCCGCTGGCAAACCCTCGTACCTCTTCCGGGGATTCCCCTCTCGACCGAAGCGCGACCAG
>JBBKXI010000169.1:0-5153 GCA_037969415.1 Acidimicrobiia bacterium
CCTCAAGGGTCCTACGCAGCTGATTCAGGATCGTCCGAGGACCCCAACCGGGATGAGACCTCCGCATCGACACAACCAACGCCTCCACCTCCGGCCGAATCTGATGCGGACACCAATCCGGTCTCGACCCCCAATCCTCCAAACCCGCCATCCCCTCATTCGCATAACGGACCAGCCACCGATGAACCGTCCGACGGTCAACCCCATACCTCCGAGCAACATCAGTCACCGAAACACCCAAATCCAACACCTCCCTCACCGCCAAATACCGCTGCTCAACCACAGAAACCACCAACAACACCAGATCCTCCTCGGGCGCGAACAACCCAAGTCAAGAACAAAGTGAGACACAGGAACCGAAGCCACTGTCGCCCAACAACCGAAGCCGGGTCGAACAATGAGACACACGTCCCGAAGCCAAAGAGAGACAGACCTACCGGACTTTCACAATTACCCGTGTCGACGGTCTGTGGAGCTGAGGGGATTTGAACCCCTGACCCCCTGATTGCGAACCAGGTGCTCTGCCGAGCTGAGCTACAGCCCCGAATGTTTCGGAAAGGTGATTCTAGAAGTGATCCCGGGCGAAGCCGAGATCAGTTAGCGATTACGCGGATTTGCGGTTCTTCGAAATCCGGCCGCTGTTCGGAGACATGGGTCACCTTGAGCCGCCATTGGCGTCGCTGCTTTACCTGAGCAAGAGCCGCAATATAGAGAAACAGCAGACCATCGATGGTGAGATGGATTAGAAGCCACCCCATTGACGTCTGCAAGAAAGCAACACCAGCAGTGATGACGGCAGCGCCCACCAAAACGCCGAGAACGATCCGACGACGATGACGGACCACATTCCGTGATTCGGGAACGATCGAAGTACGAGGCCTCTTCTGTACATCGGCCATCAGGTGGGAGAACTTTTCGAACTCATCGGCTGAGTGAAGAGACGCTTGTTGGCGGTCACCAAACACCGATGGCAGCAAGTAGATGCTCCAAACCGCGGCTATTACCAGCAAGCCGACTATGAGTGGGGTGTCCATATTTCCTTATTCACTCCGTCCACACCGAACAGTAGTCAAAACGTCTTCAGTCTCCAACGATATCCGAACGCGACCAATCGCCGGAGCTGCCTCCAGATTTCTCAAGCAAACGAAGATTGGTGATCTCCACTTCCCTCTCCAAACCCTTGACCATGTCATAAATAGTCAATGCGGCAATCGATGCGGCTGTCAAAGCCTCCATCTCTACACCGGTGCGTCCGTTGGTGCGTACTTTAGTAAGCACTCTGATCCCATGCCCAGTCCGCTCCAAGCTAACCTCCACCCCGCTCAGCGGCAAGGGGTGACACAGCGGGATTAGTTCCGAGGTCTTTTTGGCAGCGGAAATGCCGGCGACCCGGGCCACAGCAGCTGCATCACCCTTGGGGAGATCACCCGCGAAGAATCGATCGGCGAGTGGTTCGCTCATCACGATCTCGACCTCGGCGACTGCAACCCGAGATGTCGTCTCCTTATCCGAGACGTCGACCATATGTACCTCGCCCGCAGTGGTGAGGTGTGTGAAAGGTCCTAGCTCGTCAGGCATCGATCCAACTCCTGGTCTCAGGGTTACGAAACAATTCCACATCAAGGCCCTGGCCCGCCTTTATTTCGCTTGAGCCAATAGGCACCAAACCGAAGGCGTCGGCGTTCGCTAGCGCATTCAGCATATGGGACCCCTGGCCCCCGGACGGAGAGGCCAGGGTCCGGCCCCGACCATCGATTGAAAGGGTCACGCGAACGAATTCGAGACGGTCGGGATCGCTGTTGATCTTGCCGCTAGCGACGGCGCGAATCCGGGGCCGGAATACCTTCGTAGCCCCTTGCATCGCCAACAACGCAGGTCTCACCAGCTGCTCGTAAGCAATGGCCGCCGACACCGGATTCCCGGGCAAGCCGAAGAAGGGAATTCCATTCAGGGTTCCGAAGGCGAACGGCTTGGCTGGTTTGATAGCCACCTTCCAAAAATCGATCTCGCCCATGTCGCCGAGGATCTTGCGAACGAAATCGTGGTCCCCCATCGACACACCTCCGGAGGAGACAATTACGTCCGATCCTGCTGCCGCCCGCGCGAAGCCCGCGTGAAGTTGGACCGGGTCGTCTTTGACTATGCCCTGGTCGAGGATGACGGAGACCTCCTCGAGCATCGACTTCAACAGAACCCGATTCGAGTCCCTGATCTGACCAGGTCTGAGGACTGCGGCGCCAGATGACGTCAGCTCATCCCCGGTGGAAAAAAGGGCAACCCGGGGTCGTCGAGCAACCGGAGGACGAACTGCTCCAATCGCAGCCAGAACTCCAAGGTGGGTATTGAGTATTCGAGTTCCCTTCTTGAGAACTGCGGTACCTGCCGGGATGTCGCTACCGGCGAGTCGAACGGAGGTCCCTCGCTCAACCCCACCCGTAATTTTTACGACGTCATTGACCTGTTCTGTGTCTTCGACTTTTACGATGGTGTCGGCTCCCGTAGGCATAGGCGCACCGGTCATGATCTTCATCGCGGTTCCGGTGGTCACCTCCTTATCGGCCATTCGGCCGGCCGGTATCGCTCCGATGACATTCAACAATGCGCCAGGCATCGCCACGTCAGCGCCCCGCACCGCATATCCATCCATGGCCGAATTAGCGAAAGGGGGTATTGCCTCACGCGCCGTTATATCTTCGGAAACCACCCTACCGAGTGCATCTGCCAGTTCAACTGAGTCCGAACCGAGACGCCGGATCGAACCCAGAATCTCCGCCTGCGCATCCTCCAGGGGTCTCACTCGCCAATCAAACCGGTCATGAAATCGACAAACGGTTGACCAAACTGATTAAGACCGAGTTCGACTGAGGCTTTGAGGAGGCCCGGGGGGGTCCCCACATCTAGGAGGTCAGAATCTGAGATGTATCCGCGCATCCCCAACTCCCGGCCCAGAGAGTCGATGGCGTCGGTGAGTTGGATCTCGCCCAATGCCCCCGGAGGGGTCTCTTCCAAGATCGGAAAGACCTCGGGGGTGAAGAGGTAGCGGCCGATCAAGCCGAGACGGGATGGCGCATTGGCCAGACCGGGCTTCTCCACGGCACCTTTCAGATCGAGATAGCGGTCGACCACGTCGGATGCCGGGACGACGAATCCGTATTTGTCTAGAAATTCGTCGCCTAGTTGGCGAAGGCACATCACCGAAACGGTCCCGCCAGCCGAGCCCGATGCCAGGTCGAGCAGCATGTCGTGGCCCGGTCGGACGATATTGTCCGAAAGGATGCAAAAGAAGGGGCGTTCCCCCACCATTTCCCTCGCTTCCCAAACAGCATGGCCTAGACCCAAAGGCTCTTCCTGGACCGCCAGACGAATTCTGATGTCCTCCAACCCGGGGAGGGCACCCTCGTTGGTGAAGTGCTGCGAAATGAGATGGCCGGTATCGAGGTCGACCACAATTATTGCCTCTTTGGCACCTGCCCTGGCTGCCTCCTCCACCGAATACTGAATAGCGGGCCTGTCGACCACAGTAAGGAGAGCCTTGGGCACGACCCGGGTGGCGGGACGCATCCTGGTTCCTCTTCCGGCGGCGGGTATAACTGCAACGTCGATGCTCAAGTGGTGACCTTCTGCTCGTTTCCTCTAATCATTCTGGAGATATTTCCCCGGTGGCGCCAAAGGACCAGCACCAGCATCAGTCCGATCCAGACCAGGGACATTCCTTCCACTCCTTGCCACAAGGCTAGGGGGATGGTCAGGATCATGACGAGGAGTGAACCAATGGATGCCGTCTTGGTCAACTTCACAGAAACAATCCAAACGACTGTGAGAATCAGGGCCTCCAGCGGCACCGTGAAGACGAAAACGCCACCAGCAGTTGCGATACCTTTCCCGCCACGGAACTTATGGAAAATCGGGTAGCAGTGTCCGACCACGGCGGCCAGGCCACAGAGGAAGGCCCAGTGGATTTTGGGGTCGATCGAACCTGTGGCCACCATCCCCATCGCAGCGCCGATGATGCCTTTTACGGTGTCGGCCACGTAAACCACGGCAGCCGGCCCCTTGCCCATCGTTCGGAGCACATTGGAAACTCCAGGATTACCGCTTCCCGCCTCGTCGATATTGACACCATTCATCCTCCCGACGACGACGGCGAAGTTGATGCTGCCAATGAGATACGCGGCTAAAACGGCAATGAAGATCGACATCGGGTTGAATCATACGTAGTCGCCATCTGGTATTTGATATGCGATCGCAGTTACCATGCGAAGTGCGGCCCGATTCCCTTTTGTCGCCGACTATCTATGCCTACCTACGAATACACCTGTAAAAGCTGTGGCGAGAACATCGAGGTGTTCCAGCCGTTCAGTGCCAAGCCTTTGAAGAAACACGCCGTTTGCGGTGGTGAACTGCAAAAGGTCTTCCACGCCCGTGGCGTCGTGTTCAAAGGCTCCGGTTGGTACGCCAAGGATTCAAAGAACGGTTCGACTCCATCGACCGACTCCGACGGCGGCAGCGAGAAGCCGAAGAAATCGAAGGAGAAGGAGAAGGCGGCCTCTGCTACTCCCAAATCAAAGCCTTCTGAGTCGGGTACCAAGGATTCAAGCTCCAAGGACTCGTCCAAAGACTAACCGGGTGTTCCCGCCGGCAACCCCCTAGCCTGGCCCACCACGAGCCAATATCTTGGGAACAATGATCTGGCTATCACGTCCGCCTTGGATTCGGTGGGTTCTAAGCGCCCTCATCGCCGCCGGAGCGCTCTGGGTCGAATTCGGCAGCGGAACCACAACCCAACACCCCTTCGCCATCGCTCAAATCAATACCGGCGACGCCATCAATGCACAGAACACAGAACTGCGATCGGTGTCGAGCGGCCTACTCGAACCGGTCGACCCGGTCGGATACGCCAACCGGGCGTTTGCACCGGGCGAGCCACTAACCGTTGGCGGTGTCGGCGAAACAACTCCGCTGCCTCAAACGGATGATGGTTGGTGGGCGTTGGCCGTAGACATCCCCACCGGCGCCCGGATTGGCGACGAGGTCCAACTGGTTTTGCTCGATTCCGGTTTGATTGTCCCCGGCATTGTTGATGCCGTTCCAGGCGACGACCCATTGGGCGACGGATCGGGTGCTGTCGCATTTCCTTCGGATTACGCCGTCGA
>JBBKXI010000170.1:0-4641 GCA_037969415.1 Acidimicrobiia bacterium
CACCACTACCGCTCGATGAGGGTGGGGTGAAAGCGCCGGACAGAGCCGATTCGAGCCCCGCAAAGGCGTTTTCGGTGCTCCCTCCCGTATAACCGTGACTCCCATACCAGTAGATCGAAGACGACTCTTCCAGGGCCTGCGGAGCGTGAAGCCGGGCCTGTTCGAGCACTTCGGCAGCGACACCAAATCCGATGGCATAAACCAGAAAACGGTCCCAGAGGTCGAGCGAGATCGCCGGAGCCTCTTGAAGACGGGAAAAGTCACGCAGGTACTGTCGGAATGCCTGCCATCGAGCGGCTTCGAGAGCGCCCTCGACGCTCCGCCTGATCCGCACCCTGCGGAAACTGATCAAGATGATCGTCGCCAACGCACCGACGACGAGGCCTAACAACACCAGGGCGGCGATGGTGGCGCCACCGGGGCGATTGCGTAGCGCAGCGGGAACCAGAAAGAAGGCACCAATGATGGTGATAACCAGGGCGACGCCCACCAGAACGGCCATCGAGGTTCCCTGGTCATCGATCAAACCGGAACTCTTCACTGCGGCACGTGCCCGCTCTCTGAAGATCTGATAGGTCTTGGCATTCGAAGTGGCATCCTCGCGGATCGCGGTGCGGAATTCGCTGAGAGGCCGGGGTCCATCGGCAAGAACCCTACGAACCACCGTGAGCACTGCCTGCTCATAATCGGTGTGACCAGTGGTGTTGTCCCCCATCGAGAGGGTCAAATCCGAGATAGTTTCTTTCTTCAATCCAGCCCAAGTCACCTTCACCACCTGGGATGGCTCGGCGTTGATGGCTCCCTTGCGTATCAGATCGAACAACGTAGCCGTGAAGTCTTTCTCATCGACACCGCCCTGGGTGAGCAATACCCCCACCTCGGCTGGTGTCAGGTCAGACGGAGGTTCCTGCTCATATTCTCGGTCGTAGTCGACTTTCGGTTCACGTCCGAAGCTGAAGTAGATCAGACCCCCGAGCCCGAGAAGCGGTAACAGCATGGCCGCTGCACCCCAAATAGTGCCTGTCCTCGCCGCCTGCGCGGCCTCCTCGGCGTCATCAGCGAACTCGAGCTCTTCGGCAAGTATCGTGTCGAGCCGATCACCCGATAACCGCAGTGCCCCATCAGTCGAGTCGAGGGCGGATGTCGGGAAGATCACTCTCATTTCGACCCACTGTTCCGCGGGAATAGACGATGCCGATAATGTCGGGTCGACGTCGCCCTCCCCGAGTGCCGTCTCACCATTTACCCCGAAGGGATGCCCCCACACTTTGACGTCGCCAGACGATAACCCGTCGGGCAGATGCATACGGGCAAGGAGGTTGTTAACGCCGACCGACCATTCGTCACCCCACACCTTGAGGTTGACGTCGACCACATCGTCCCATGCGACTGCGAACCCGACCATCCGATAGGAGATGGTGAAGGTGCGCAATTCGTCATTGGAGGAGTGATGCCATACCACCCTGGCAACATCTGAGTAAGCCTCGACGCCGTAGGTGCCAGCGGGTGAACTGCACCCCAGCGTCGTACATCCGCCCAGCTGGTAGTCGGTCGATTCGTCGTGAACGGTGATCGACTCGATCGATCCCCCTCCGCTCAAGGGGATGTCCCGATAAGCGCCGCTGAACGAACCGGAAAAGTCGTATGTGATCGTTTCCACAACATTCAGGGAACCATCGGAATTGACGGTGATATCAGTGTCGGCGTCTGAAATCCAATAGGACTTGGCCAAAGCCGGCAGCGCCGGAATCACAATCAGCAGAAAAACTACCGCGACGAGAAAGCGACGCTTCATCTAGAAGTTGACTTGTGGAGCTTCCTGGGCCTCGGGACCGCCCTCGAAGAACTCGCGGGCATCAAAACCCGTGACCCCGGCGACGATATTGGTTGGCACTTGCTGGACCTTGTTGTTGTATGTGAGCACCGTGTCGTTGTAGATCTGACGACTCACGGCGATCTTGTTCTCGGTCTCGGCGAGATCTGCTTGCAGCGAGGCGAAGTTCTCTGAAGCCCTCAGCTCGGGATAGGCCTCGGCGACCGCAAACAGTTGACGCAACGCGGAGGTGAGGAAATTCTCGGCGCCCGCTTGTTCCGCCGGGCCACTTGCAGCCTGTGCCCCGGCGCGCGCCTGGGTCACTTGCTCGAAGGTGTCCTTTTCGTGGGCCGCATAACCTTTCACGGTCTCGACGAGATTCGGAATGAGGTCGTAGCGTCGCTTCAACTGCACCTCGACTTGGCCCCAGGCGTTGTCAACGCGGTTGCGCAGCTTGACGAGGCTGTTGTAGATCGTGACGATGACGATGAGCAGCAGGACGACGATTCCGGCGATTATCCATGGCATTGCGCCAGTCTAAGTGTCCAACGGGGTGTCCTGCACCTTTCATGCTGTGGCCGTCTCGCAATGGGGCGGCGAACTACTAGCCTCACCTCAAAGCCACCAAGAGGTCAAATGAGTCTTTCCGCAGCGTCCACAGCACTAAACGACCTACTCGGCTTAGCGTTCGAGCCGGTAGCCATCACCTTTCTTACGGCTGACTCACCCAATGGGGTTCCCCGCTTCGACGCACCCATGTCGGAACCCACTGAAGATGGCCGGACCGGCCGGGTCGCCGCCCCTTGCGTGTTTTGGACACATGGCCACAGTGCGACCTTTGACACTGCAGCCGAAGACCACGGCAACTGCTCCGTAGGCGGATACACGCATGGTTTTGTCGAGGCCGGCGACATTCTCGAAAAAACCGATGTTGCCGCTCTTCTCGATGTCGGCTGGGTGACGATGGAGGACTTCTCTGGTGTTGCCGCACTCCAGACACGGCCCACCGGTGTCCGTTACGGCCCTCTTTCGGAAGCCAACGCCATGCCAGATGTCGTGTTATTGCGGGTAAGTCCAAAGCAGATGATGGCGATCAACGACGCCGTCGCAGTCGAGTGGTCGGGCAAGCCGCAATGTCAGATCCTCCCGCTGGCAGCCGAATCAGGTGTGATTGCTGCATCGATGGGTTGTGCCCTCTCCAGGACAAGAACCGGGATGGGCGACGACGAGCTCACTGTGGCTGTGCCCGGCAACCGCATCGAAGAACTGGCAACCGCTCTGCAACCGGTACGCTCCGCCGATGCTGCGGTGGTCGGGTACGCGACCGCCGACATGGAACGCTTCTAGAAGATCAACCTGTTCCTTTCCTTACTTATTGGTTAGAGTAAGGAAATGGATGTAGCAGCGAAAGTAACTTCTAAGGGACAAATCACCATCCCCAAAGACGTACGCGAGGTTCTCGGTATAGGGGCAGGCGATACCGTGATGTTTCGTGTCGCTGACTCACGGGTCGTTTTCACCCGGACGCACGACCTGATTGATCTCGCCGGGACCGTTGAGGTGCCTGCGGCCAAGAGGAATACATCTTGGAACGAAATACTTGACTCGGTCCGACAGGATCGTGTACGTAGAAACGGTTGACTGCATTCCTTGACACCAATGTTTTGATCCGTCACCTCACGGGCGACCCTCGTGAAGAGGCTGCTCGTGCAACTGCTCTTCTCAAGAGTGGAGAGCTTTTACTGCTAGCCGACCTCGTTGTTGCCGAAACAATCTATGTGCTCGAATCGTTCTACAAGATCGACCGGGCGCATATCGGCCAGATCATGCGCGCCGTATTGACCTTCAGGTCGATACGAACCGTCGAGCCCGAAATCCTCCTTCGCAGCCTCGAGATCTACGAATCCCAACGGCTCGACTACGCCGAGTCGTATCTCTGCGCACTCGCCGAGTCAACCGGGGTCGGGCGGGTCGCTTCTTTCGACCGCTCGACCACCGTCAAACGATTAGCGCCGTGAACATCACGATTATGAGAGCCCGCCGGACGTTATCGGGGCGGAGGCGCCAGCGAGTCGACCGACCGTTCCCACTCTTCGGGGAAGCTGGCGGATGATGGTCGCGACATCAGTCTTAGATAGAGGTCGGAGCCACTTGCTTCAACGGTGTGGACCGGATCACCGTGGCCATAGTTCCACGATCGACCCATGTCTGTGGCGACAACTCTGATTGGGTCGAGGTCCCCAAGGTGCGGCATCCACATCACTGAAAACTCATCGAGACCGGCAACAACCACTTCGTCAAGCAAAGGGATGGGTCTCCCAAATGCCTGTTCGGCGTCCCAGCGATGGATCCCAACTTCGATCAGCATCCGGTTCACCCAAAAACCCACGTTGGGGCTGGGGCCGAATCCCCAAACCGGGACATCGACGCTCGATGCTCGGAGAACTTCGCACATCCCTTCAAGGTTCGTCTCAAACCAATCCAGGGCATCTCCGCCATCCTCCATCTTTGGCGAGGTGGGGCGTTCCTGACGCCGATCTTGACAGATCATAGTGGTCCGTCCGAGCACCGACCCGGTGTGAGACAGGAGATCGCCCATCGTCCATCCCGGATATTGTGGAACCTGGCGGACCAAGTCTTGACGGGCGACAGCAAGAAGCTTTTCCCCCTCCGATGAAATCAAATCGACTGATTCAGCCAAGGGCGCGGACCATCGCCTCACCCATGTCAGAAGGGGTTTCCGCCACCACGATTCCCGCTTCGTTCATCGCCTCGATCTTGGCCTCGGCGGTCCCCCGTCCACCTGAGACAATTGCACCGGCATGGCC
>JBBKXI010000171.1:0-7376 GCA_037969415.1 Acidimicrobiia bacterium
TCGTGGAAGTCGCCTTCGGAGGTGGCACCGTCGCCAAAAGAGGTCAGAGCTATCCGACTGCTCCCATTCAACATCTCTGCCCAGGCGAGCCCGACAGCGTGGATCATATGGCCACCGACAGTTATCGAGGGAGGAAGGACGTTGACACCTTCAGGCGGTTGGCCTCCCCGTTCGTCACCGGTGCGACCCGCGACCAGATTCCTCCACGGATAACCCGCCCGCCACATAAGAGCGGCGTCCCGGTACGTCCCCGCAACCCAGTCATCCGGACTCAACGCCGCCGCCGCCCCGATTTGCGCAGCCTCCTGGCCCTCGAAGGGGGCGTAGGTGGCGAGACGACCTTGTTTCTGCATGGCGATCGACTTACGGTCGTAGGCACGCGCCTCGACCATATCGGCGTAGAGTTCTTTCATCTGGCCAAGTGTCAGCGGAAGTCGGTCATGAACCGTCCCGTCAGGGGAAATCAGAGTTCGCATGCGTTGTTGAGCTTATCTGGATGCCGGAGGCGGGCAACCTCGGATCAGACCGATGGCGACGCTCCGACCATCATTTCCTCTAGCTCGTCGACTGTGATCAGCACCTCGCGCGCCTTGCTGCCTTCTGATGGGCCGACGACACCACGGATCTCAAGGATGTCCATGATTCTGCCAGCTCGGGCGAAACCGATTCGAAGCTTGCGTTGCAACATCGACGTTGATCCGAGCCCGGAACGGACGATGAGCTCCAAGGCCTGTCTGACCAGAGCAGCATCTTCGTCGTCCTCTTCTTCAGCGCGCACGGCGGCGGCCGCAGCGGCCGCTTCGAGAACTTCTTTGTCCTGATATACCGCCTCACGCTGGGTTTTGACCCATTCGACCACCGCATGAACTTCCGACTCGCGCACCCAGGAGCCCTGAATACGTTGTGCCCGCGGTTCTTTGGCAGTGACCACCAACATGTCTCCCATACCCACCAGTTTCTCGGCACCGCTCCCATCGATGATGACCCTCGAGTCGGTCTGAGAAGCAACACTGAAGGCGAGACGACTGGGGACATTCGCCTTGATAACCCCGGTGATGACATTGACCGACGGTCGTTGAGTTGCAATCACCAGGTGGATGCCAACGGCCCGGGCCATCTGGGCGATGCGAACAATCGAATCTTCAACCTCTTTCCCGGCAACCATCATGAGGTCGTTCAACTCATCGATGATGATCACGATGTAGGGGAATCGGTCGAAACCGTCGGGGTCGAGACCTTTGGCATCGAGCTTTTCCCGGTAGCCCTCGATGTCCCTGACCTTGGCGTCGGCGAGCAAGTCGTAGCGGCGGTCCATCTCGGCGACAGCCCACTTGAGCGCTTCGTTGGCCTTCTTTGGGTTGGTGATGACCTTGGTCAGCAGGTGAGGGACTCCGTTGTATTGGCCGAGCTCAACCCTCTTGGGGTCGACCATGATCAGGCGGACATCGTCGGGATGGGTCCGCATCAAAAGGGAAGTGACGATCGAGTTGATGCACGACGACTTTCCAGCGCCGGTGGCACCAGCGATCAAAACGTGGGGCAGTTCGGAAAGGTTGAGCAACTTGGAGTCGCCGGATATGTCCATACCCAACCCGACCGTAAGTGGATGAGTCTTGGTGGCATCCGGGGCGGCCCTCAAGATGTCGCCGAGCGAAACGAGGCGACGGTTGCGGTTGGGAACTTCAACGCCAATGGCGGACTTACCGGGGATGGGAACAAGAAGCCGGACATCGGGAGTTGCCAGTGCGTATGCAATGTCGTGTGACAGGTTGGACACCCGGTTTACCTTGACCCCGGGGGCGAGCTCGATCTCATAACGGGTGACGGTTGGGCCGGGGACAATCTTGGTGAGGGTGGCGTCGACACCGTGCTGAATAAGTGTTTCCTCAAGCTGACGTGCCATATCTTCCAGGGATCGCTTGTTGAGCTCGCCGCCTCCTCCTCCACCGAGGAGACTCAGCGGGGGAAACTGGTAGGACCCGTCGCTCAAATCGACAGTGTGCACTGGAGAAGCGGCGTGTTTCGGCTTGGCCTCGGCCGGCTTCGATTTCTTTTGGGCAGGGGGACGCGCTTCTTTGGGCCGCTGGTGCTTCCCGCGTGGCAACGAAGGCGCTGACATAACAGGAGCGATAGTTCGAGCCGGCCCATTAGCGGTGAACAAGCTCTTGACGAATCTCGAGGAAGACTTCCACATCTCACCGATCCCCAAGAACAACTCCCGCACACTGGTTCGGGTGAGGACAAGCACACCCATTCCCATTACGGCCGCTATCACCACAAAGGCACCCCAGTAGCCGAGGACCCTTTGGAGGGGAAAGGCGATAAGGGCTCCAACTGCTCCCCCACGTTCTTTGACTAATTCGATGTTGGGGACCAACGAAACTGCGCCGGTGAGGAGATGGAACATCGAAAGCGAACTGATAAACGCGGCCAGACCCCCGATTACCAGTTTGGCGGACCCTTCGCGGGGCTTGCCAATGATGAGGGCGATGCCGATGCCTGCGAGCGCTGCAGGCAACACAAACCGCCAGACGCCAAATAGGAACAGCGAGCCAGATTCGAGACCGGTACCGACCGGGCCGGCCTTGTTGAAGAAGGACAACACGATGATGGTGGCGATGACCAAAAGCAGCGATCCCCAGACATCATCGGTCTGACGTCCTAGTGCGCCCCGCACCGAATCCTTGAAAGCCACCAGCTTTTGGCTTATCGAGGCCGATTGTGCGGTCTTCTTCTTGGTCTTGTTAGCTGTTGCTTTGCTTGGAGACACCCGCCTCCGCCCGGAGGCACCCTTCCGGGTGGATGTCTTTTTTGCCATGTGGATTCAGACAATACACGACAGCGCGCGCTCCGTGGTGGTAATAGCTCTAGGCCGAACGATGATGGGGTGGGTGGTAGCTTCCACCTCATGCCAGCACCGATGATCCCGCTCCGATTCGAACGAATGAGCCCTGAAGAACAACACGACCGGGCCGACTCCTTCTTTGAGGAGATGAACCGGCGACGCAGTGTTCGATTCTTCTCTGACGAACCGGTGCCGCGCCATCTGATCGAGCAAGCAATCCGCACCGCCTCAACCTCACCATCCGGAGCCCACAGGCAACCTTGGACCTTTGTCCTCGTCGGTGATCCGACAGTAAAGATGCAGATCAAGGTGGCTGCCGAGGATGAAGAGCGGATCAACTACGAGGGTGGTCGTCTCCCGGAGCATTGGAAAGAGGCCCTCGAACCGCTGGGGACCGACTGGCATAAGGATTTCCTCGAGAATGTCCCCTGGATCGTTGTGATGTTTGAACAGCGATATGGAGTCGGTGCCGATGGTGAGCAAATCCACCACTTCTATGTCAAGGAATCGTGCGGAATCGCCGCCGGAGTCTTCATTTCCGCTCTTCACCACATGGGTCTTGCGACACTCACCCACACGCCGAGCCCGATGAAGTTTCTCACCAAGCTTCTGGGTAGACCCGAAAATGAACGGCCGTTTTGCATGTTCCCGATCGGGTACCCGGCGGACGACTGCTTGGTGCCAGACCTCAGTCGCAAGACTCTTGACGAGGTCATGGTCGAGGTGACTGCAACGGAGTAAACCTTTCTTACGGTCCGCTCCGTCTCATCTGAGATAAGACTTCCAATCCGAAAGGTCAATGAGAAGATGAGACGAAGACTGGCCATGATTACGGCATTGACCATGTTAATTGCTGCTTGTTCGACAGGCTCTTCTGAACCAGTGGCGACGATGCTCACCACCACAACCGTGACGCCCTCGCCGTCATCCTCCGCGGTATCGATCCCCGTGACTTCACCAACATCTGGTCCCACTACAACCTCCCCGGTTGTCACTTCCCCGCCTACCAGTCAGCAGAGCCCAACGACGACGACCCCGACTCCCGCCATACTGACTGTCGCACCGTGGTTCTTCATCGACGAGGCCGGACATCCCAATCGAACCGGCGCCTTCCTGGTTCCGGTGCAGCGAACGGTGCCGCACACCGTGGCGGTAGGACGGGTGTCTCTTGAACAACTCTTTGCGGGGCCAACTTCCGGAGAGATCTCCGGGGTCCCTGCCATCTCATCGACGATTCCCAGTGGCGTTCGGGTTCTGGGTCTAACGATTGGCGAACAGATCGCCACCGTCGACCTTTCGTCTGAATTCGGCGGTAACGACGCCTCTCCGGTCGTCGCCCAACGCATGGCCCAGGTCGTGTTCACCTTGACTTCGATCCCCCACGTCACCGAGGTCCTGTTTTGGCAAGAAGGTAAAGCAATCAAGGCTCAAACTTCCGACGGCCAGCTTCTGGATCGTCCCGTACTCAAAGCCGACTACCTCGACTTCGCCGCAGCCCTCACCGTTGAGCAACCCGTCTTCGGTGGCGGAGGAACCAATCCACTCCATGTCACCGGATTCGGCGCCGTTTTTGAGGCCGCTTTCAATTGGGTTCTTACCAACAACGACGGCTTGATCATCGCCGAGGGGCACGAGATGACAAGCAATGGGACCGGCTGGGGCGGCTTCGACTTCTTCATCGACTACGACATCCAAGCCAAGCAGGTCGGAGCGCTGATCGTCTACGCCAAATCCGCCAAGGACGGCTCTCGCATCGACATCAGGGAATACCCGGTGACGCTGGTTCCCTAAAGGATGGTGATGCCGGAACCCCGGTTATAGCTCCATCACTACAGGGACGATCACGGGCTTGCGTGAGGTTTCCTCCCGGAATACACGCCCTACAGCTTGACGGACGGTCTTCTGCAGCTCACCGACATCGGAGCGCCCACTGGCGTGTTCCTGAAGACTCTTGGTAACCGCCTCGGCCGCCTTCTTGAGGACGAGATAGGGGTCGTCCATGACACCGTGACTGTCGAGATCGGGTCCGTAGAGAATCTTTCCGGTGTCGTGGTCGATGCCGACCGTCACCACAACCACTCCTTCATCAGCAAGGTGGGAGCGGTCTCGAAGCACGGCGTTCTTGACATCACCAACTGAGGAGCCATCCAGATAGACGTATCCCGCGGGAACCACCCGCGACTCTTTTATGGTCTTCTTCCCGTCGATAGTCACCCGGTCGCCATCCTCGAGCACCCCGACCCACTTCACACCCATTTTCTTGGCCAGTTCGGCATGGGCATGTAGGTGCCGATACTCACCGTGGACCGGGACAAACGCCTGCGGCCGCAGCAGATTGAGGAAAGTGAGCAGCTCTTCCCGTGCGGCGTGGCCGGAAACATGTACATGGGCATTGCGACCGTGAATCACGGTTGCGCCGCGACGGATCAAGTTGGATATGACTTTGGAAACTGCCGTCTCGTTCCCGGGAATAGGCTTCGCCGAGATCAGAACTGTGTCCCCGTCGCCCAACTCGACAAACTTGTGGCGACCTTGCGACATCAAAGAGAGGGCTGCAAATGGCTCGCCCTGGCTCCCTGTCGTGATCATCAGTTGTTTCTCGGGAGGCAGCTTCCCCAGGTCTTTGATGTCGACGACCGATCCTTCAGGCACCTCGAGAATCCCGAGGTCGTCGGCGATTGTGGTGTTGCGGTGCATGGATCGGCCAAAGAATGCGATCTTTCGTCCAGCGGCGACACCGGCATCAGCAATCTGCTGAACGCGATGGACATGTGAGGAGAAGCAGGCAGCGATTACCCGACCTTCGGCATCGCGGATCACATCGCGAATCGGTGGTCCTACCGAACTTTCCGATGGCTCGAATCCGGGTTTCTCGGCGTTGGTCGAATCAGAAAGAAGTAACCGAACGCCGCGGCGACCCAGAGAAGCAAATGCAGGAAGATCTGTCGGACGACCGTCGATTGGAGTCGGATCGAGTTTGAAGTCACCGGAGTGGACGATCATCCCCTCCGGCGTGTCGAGGGCTACGGCCGAGGCATCAGGCACGGAGTGGGCGACCGGAATAAGCATGAACTTGAAAGGACCATGAGTGGTCCACTTCTTGTAATTGACCGGGCGAAGATCGCCCTTGACCCCGAGCTCATCGATCCGCCCGCTGGCCAGCTCGGTGGCGAGGCGAGTCCCGTAAACAGGCACGTTGATATCCCGAAGAAAGTAGCCGAGTGCCCCCATGTGATCCTCGTGTCCATGCGTGAGGATCACGCATTCAACATCTTTGCGGCGCTCCATCAACCACGACCAATCCGGGAAGACCAGGTCGACTCCCAGCATGTCTTCTTCCGGGAACATCAGGCCGACATCGATCAATGCGATCTTGCCCTCGATTTCCACTGCGGCACAGTTGCGGCCGATCTCACCAAGACCGCCTAGGAAGGTTACAGAAACGCTCACTTGGTGGAGCCGATACCGGATAGAGCCTTTTCGATGGCTTGCAACGTAGCAGTCGACGCCTCGTTCAGCGGAAGCCGCACCGGGCCGACATCCTCCCAAGTCTTGCTCAACGCCCCTTTTACAGGGGCCGGATTCGATTCCAGGAAGCAGGCGTGGCAGAGCGGGAGGAGCAGGTGGTGAATCCGACGCGCTTCATCGATGTCCCCGGCGTGGAACGCCTTGACCATGGCGGCGACACTGGGCCCGGCCAGGTGGGCTACAACTGATACAACACCTACAGCACCAACTGACAGCATGGGCAAGGTGAGGGAGTCCTGCCCGGAATAAACAGGGAAGGCGGGGATCTGGTTGACGGTGCGAGATGTGAAGTCGAGGTTCTCGACAGCATCCTTAACGGCCACGATGTTTTGATGCTCGGACAACGTGGCAAGGGTGTCTACTTCGATCAGACGTCCTGTCCTTCCCGGGATGTTGTAGAGCATCACTGGAACTCCGACGTCGGCAATAGCCGTGAAGTGACCGATCAGACCTTGCTGTTCCGGTTTGCTGTAATACGGAGTTACCGCGAGCACACCGTCGACCCCGATCTCGGCGGCCCGTCCGGTCAACTCCACCGAGTGTCTCGTGTCGTAGCTTCCGGTTCCGGCGACGACCTTGGTCTTCTTTTCGGCAACAGCGTCGATAACAGTCTTGAACAAAGCGACCTTTTCGAGATCGCTAAGAGTCGGAGATTCTCCAGTCGTCCCGGCAACAACCAGAGTTTCTGTGCCGGTTTTAGCGAGATGGCGGGCGAGGTCCCAGGCCTTTTGATGGTCGACGCTGCCTTCGGCCGTGAAGGGGGTGACCATGGCCGTGGCAACCCAACCGAAAGGTGCAGATGGTGTTGATGTCACGTACACAGGTTACTTACCTCGCACAAGAGACATGACTTCGACTAAAACCCTGGTGTGGAAACTCGTCTTCCGTCGCCATGCCTCGTTGTCCTGATCGGACCAAGCTCATCAGGAAAGAGCACCTGGGCGTCGGCCAATTTTGCTGTCAACGAAATCGTCTCCTCCGACGAGCTCCGGTCGAGGGTGGG
>JBBKXI010000172.1:0-10401 GCA_037969415.1 Acidimicrobiia bacterium
CCTTTCGGGTTCCCTCCGGGGCAATCACAAGTGCCAGTTGGTCGGTTGCGTCAAACTCGGCGGAAACCTGACCAATCAACCCGCCAGGTTTTCGTCTATCAACGGGGATGCCACCCCAACGACGGAACAGCCATCCGAAAGGTCCTTCGAATAAGCTGTGTTTGCCGAGATAGCGGGGCGTGATCTTCCAATGAGATATCGCCGCCAGATAGATCACAAAATCCCAGTTGCTGGTGTGTGGAGCGCCGATCACTATGAGCTTGGGGTCCGCCGGGAACTCACCGATAAATTTCCAGCCCTGCAGCTTGAGGAAACGTTCAGCGAGCCACTTCATGGGTTGATCATGACAGGTCGATTGTGTCAGGCGTGGAGGGCTGGAACCACTTCAAACGAGTCCTCACCGACCCATACAATCGAATCCACGCCACGAGTCCGCTCGACGATGCGGTTTGCGGTGTCTTCATCGACTTCCCCCACCCCATCGCCGCGGAAGATTATCCGTAGCGATCCCTCGGGAGGGAGGAGCGCGGCGAGTTGACCGGGGTGGCTGCAAATGACGGTCACCAGGTAGGGGCGGGTTTCCACACCCCCGCGCAACTCGGCGTCGGCGCGGTTCTGTCTAAATAGGTGCCAGGTAGCCCCACCTGCGAGCACGGCGAGGGCCAGTTCGGAGACCAACGCTGTGGAACTCGGATTCAGGCCCAGCAGCGTCTGGAAGATGTAGAGCAGGACACCGATTACGGCACCGGCAGCAGTCAAACCGAGAATGATCGCCATTCCGATGACATAGAATTTTCGCGGGGTTGACGCAGCCTCGGGAGCCCTGGGCGCCGTCTGGGCGTCCGACCAGAAGAACCACCATACGATGGCTCCCACCGCGCCGGCCATAAGGCCCACTACAACTCCGGTACCGCGGTCGGTGACCACCAGGTTGGGCCGTAGGATCAGGGTGACCACCGTGGTAAACGACCCGATAGCGGTACCCAACCCGATAGCGGCAATCACATATTGGTAAGCCCTGATTGCGTCGCTTCGTTCTCCGCCGAGCTTTGGTCGATGGTGGAACCAGATCAACGCGGAAGTAATCGCCATAGCAAACAGCGGGGCAAGAGCTTCGAAATGGGCACCGGGTGAAGCGGGTGATTCGGTGAAGTAGAGGATGACGATGGTTACGAGCGCAGCCAGTGACCCCACCAGCGTGAGGAAAGAGACCAGGAGCACCAGCACTACGTAGGTGAGATAGGTTCCGTCAGGTTGGGTGTAGTTCCAAGGTCGCAACCACTTGTACGCCCAAACGACGCCACCGATAATCGCCATCGCAGCCCCAACGGCGAGTGGAGCGTCGCCTGCTGTTGCAGTGAATGTGGAATACAGCCGGGCGAACACCCACCACAAGGCCAGCCCGACTCCCACACTGAGAGTGATCAACCCAATGCCCGATCCGACCACGCGATAGATCTGAGAGATTGCTCCTCCAGGTCGATCGATGCGGGCGGCCCGGTCATGGATTCCGACCACGGCCGCCACGATGGCGATGTCGGTGAGCCTAGGGAAGTCACCTTCGCCAAAAGCCGCACTGAGGACTAGCACTCCATAGACAACCAACCAGGTGAGGTAGACCAGGTCGGTGAACGCCAGATAAATCGACCAGGCAACACTGTCAGGATTAGCCTCGCGTCGGTCGTCCTGGCGTCGCCAGAGAATGTACGCAACGGGCCCGGCGACAATGAGTCCGGCCAAGGCCCCGGCGAGATCTTGTTGGGACATTCCCACGAGGCTTTGCCCCGGGAAGGCGGCCCGACCTAAGAGGAAGAGCGCCCAGACCGTTCCTCCAATAAATATGGCGAGAAGTCCATAGGCGATCAGATCTCCGCCGATGGATCCATCTTTGCTCCTACCCGAAAGCGCCTTGATCACCCCGAAAATCACCAAGGCGACGATGCCCAGAAGTAGCACGGCCCCCAGCATGATGCTCATATGTTGAAACAGTTGTAGGTGAAGTATGGCCAGGGGTCGCCGGTGATCGCCCACCCACCCTCTTCATCAGTCAACTCGATCTGTTCGAAATACCCGCTGTTCAGCCCAACATCAGTCTGGTTAATCGCAACCTCGACAACAGTCACGGTGCCGAGTTCACGGGTCTCTCCGAGCGTTGCGGTGAATGAGTTGTAGTAAAAGTTGTCTGATACGTCCTGGGGGGTGCATTCCTGTTGGATCTCGTTAGTTGTCTGCTGTAACGCTGCGTCGAAATCGTTGTCAGCCAGTGCCTGGAGGTAGATCTGGACGGTGCCTTCTGGAGTCGCGGGATCCAGTGACACCGGGTCGCGGAGCAAGGCGACAACCGTGAGCACAGCGACGACCAGGAGCAGAACGAGCGGAAAAGTCCAATTTCGCTTCTTTTGACTGGCATCCGGCTTGGTGTTGTCAACCATTTCGGTCATTGTGCCCCCTGCATCGCTATTTGACATGGCACGCAGGGAAAAGGTTTCAGACCGTGGTGAGAAGTTCTGGGATCCCGGCGCCCACCAGGACCACCGGTTGGTAGCCACGCGACTCGAGCACCGAGCTCGCGATCGTCGCCCGATACCCGGTCTCGCAAGCGATAAGCACCGGTCGGCCCTGATCGATGGATTCAGGAATCTGGTCAACCAGATCGGGGGTATAACAAGTCGTCGATCCGGAGACCGTGCCGTGAGCCCAGTCGATTGGCGAGCGTACATCGAGTAGCTGTGTTCCAGCGGCCAACATGTCGATCGCTTCACCAGCGTCTACCACTTGATGTCCGACCAGTCGTGATTTCCAATTGTCAAGGCTGTTGATCACCCCGATGATCTGATCAAATCCGATCCGGACCAATTGGCGTTGCGCTTCGTCGAGATCCTGGCCAGGGTTCATTACCAGCAACAGCCGCGAGTTGAACGGGATCATCCACCCGACCCACACTCCGAAGTCCTTCCGCAACTCGACACCGATGCTTCCAGGGATGTGGCCGGCGGCGAACTCACGTCGGGGTCGAGCATCGACGACAACCACATCATCGATATTGTGGAACTGGCTCTCCTCGATCGTTGGTGGTGTCCTCAAATCCGGCGCTGGTCGGCCCTGAATGTTCGCGGGGCCCATGTGCTGGTAGTAGTCGGGATATGGCGCCAGGCCCGATAGATGCATGACGGTAAAGGCGTCTTCGTCCGGGTGGGCCAAGACCGGGTTCGTCCGGACTTCGGCGCCGATCGTTGAATCGGCATTGCTCGCGACCGTCGCGGTACAGAAACTCCCGGCACCATGCGTGGGATAGAGACCGGTGTTGGAGGGGAGTTGGGCGAGGCGGTTGACCGACTGATACTGAAGGCGGGCGAGGGTGTCGGCTCGATCCATTCCGAGGAGGTCGCTCCGGCCAGCCGACCCGACGAGGAGGCTCCCACCGGAGAAAACGGCGGTTTCTACACCATCGACCAATAGCAGGTAGGACATGTGCTCGGGGGTGTGGCCCGGCGTGTGAATCGGCCGGACGGCCAGTCCGTTGCTGAGAAAGTCTTCTCGATGAAATGCCGCCGTGTGCCGGTAGACCGGTGCCGCACCGGCAGGAATGATCAATTCCGAGCCCAAGGTTCGAGCTAGATCTGGAGCCCCGGAGACGTAGTCATTGTGAAGGTGGGTCTCCATCACCCATCGGATGTCGACATCGAGCTCGTCGATAACGGGTAAGAAGCGGTCGATATCACGTTGAGGGTCGACCACCATGCCGATTCCTTCGTGGGCCACGATGTAGGTGCTGTCGCCTAATCCCTCGGTTCGGATGGTCCTGATCTCCAAAATTCAGTCCTGCATTCCCAACGCCTTGACGCCTCCCTCGAGGTTGGCGACCTGCTCAAACCCTAGGCTGGAGAGATAGGTGGCCACCTGTGCGCTACGACCTCCCGAGCGGCAGACACACAGTATTGGAGTGTCCCTATCGAGCTCGTCGACCCGCTCCATTATCTCAGTCATGGCGATGAGTGTCGACCCAGGAAGGGTGCCCAGGTCCCACTCCTGTGATTCTCTGACGTCGAGAATTACGGCGCCGCTTTCTGTGCTCCAAGTCTCCCAATCCTGGGCGGGAACTTTCACATATCCTGACATTGCAAACCATCTCCTGGAATAGACAGGTGACATGTTTGAGTCACCGTCACAGCGGGCTTCGCAAGAACAGGGTACCGGGTGGGTGTACATCACGGAGCTCGACAACATGTCGAGCTGGCTCTGCGACGGTGACGAAGCGTCCGCTGCATTGCATGCGGCGACGGCGTCCATGGATACATTCCGTGGATCGGGAATGGTCAAAAGGTGGATCCATGACTTGGCCACCTTTGAACTCGAGTATGAAGCCGGTGACAGCAACTTTTCGGACACCCTCGAACGAATGGTTGAAGGCCGCAGGGTCCGGGCACCCGTCGGAATAGCGTTTGATTCGGAGATTACGGCCCGCCTCGCAGTCATGGAGCGGCTGGCCGGCCTTCCAGACAATTATCGATGCGCCCTTCTGCTCAAGGAAGGCCAGGGATTGTCAGTGGAAAGAACGGCGAAGGTGATGGAAGTGTCCCCGGCCTCGCTCCGGTCGATTCTCTACCGGGCGCGGCGCTCTCTCCGATCCGACTGAAGCCTACCGCCGGTCTCGAATGTCTACACTGCGGCCGCGTTCAAGATCCGGAGGGAACCATCGACATCGCAGTGCTTGTTTCCGGTTCTGGTTCGAATCTCCAGGCCCTGATCGATGCCGCTGACCCTGAGGTCAGCATCCGCCTCGTCATTGCCGATCGTGACGGCATAGCGGCCCTCGACAAAGCGAGAGCTGCCGGAATTCCGACCCAAATCATTCGATATCAGGACTTCCCCGGCCGCGATGAGTTTTCCTCCGCCATTGTTGAGTCAGCCGCAGAAGTTGAGGCCCTGATCCTGGCCGGATTCATGCGGATCCTCTCGCCAGGGGCGGTCGACCAGTTCCGCCAGCGGATCCTCAATATCCACCCTTCGCTCCTGCCCGCGTTCCCCGGCGCCCATGCGGTGGCACAGGCACTGGCCCACGGGGTAAAGCTCACCGGGGTAACGGTCCACTTCGTCGATGCCGAAGTAGACCACGGTCCCATTATTGCCCAGAGCGAAGTCCCTGTTGAGATTGGTGACGACGAGGCTTCTCTCCACTCTCGAATTCAGTCGGTGGAACATCGGCTTTATCCGGAAGTGGTCTCTGCCTTTGTTCGTGGCAAGATCAAGGTCTCGGGTCGTGAGGTGATGTGGCAGTGAAGATTCAAGTGAAACGGGCGTTACTCAGCGTTTACGACAAGTCGGGTCTGGTTGAATTCGCAACCAGTCTGGCGAATGAGGGAGTTGAGCTCGTTTCGTCGGGTGGTACGGCCGCAGCCCTCGCCGCCGCAGGATTGAGCGTCACCAAGGTCGAGGAGGTAACGGGGGCACCGGAGATTCTCGGAGGGCGGGTTAAGACTCTCCACCCGGGAATTCACGGGGGAATCCTGGCCCGTCCCGGTCACGAAGGCGATGCCAACGACCTCGATGCCAACGGAATCGACTTCTTTCAACTCGTGGTGGTCAATCTCTACCCGTTCCGGGAGACGGCGGCAAGTCCCGATTCGACCGAGAGGGACATCATCGAGAAAATCGATATTGGCGGCCCGACCATGGTGCGCTCCGCGGCGAAAAACCACGGGTTCGTTGGGGTGGTAACCAATCCGGGCCAGTATGAAATAGTGGTAACGGCAATCTCTGAAGGTGGCCTCGACGATGACCTGCGGCGCGACCTTGCTGCCGAAGCCTTCTTCCATACTGCTTCATATGACGCCGCAATCGTCGGATGGCTGGGACGGGACCTGGTCTTACCTTTCCGTCATCACACCAGCCTCCGCTACGGGGAGAATCCGCATCAGACAGCAGATATCTTCTTCGAGGATGGATCCAAACCGTGGTGGCTGGAGGCGCGCCAATATCAGGGTAAAGAGATGTCGTTCAACAACCTCGCGGATGCAGATGCCGCGTGGAGTCTGGTGAACAGCACGATGCCTGAGACGTCGGTGGCCGTCATAAAACACACGAATCCTTGTGGTTTCGCCTACCACGACCGGGTGGCGGACGCCTTTCAGCGGGCATGGGATTGCGACCCGATATCGGCTTTTGGCAGCGTCGTCGCTGTCAATACGCCGGTTGATGTCGAAACAGCGCGTTTAATCGCCGATCGGTTCATCGAAGTCCTGATCTGCAGCTCTATCGAGCCGGATGCTCTGGCGATTCTTTCCAAGAAGAAGAATCTTCGAGTTCTGGAGGCGCCTGAACCCGAACCGAGCCCCTACGATTTGCGCAGTATCGATCACGGTCTTCTCGTCCAAGATCGAGACAGCGGTGTTGGCGAAGTGTGGGAATCCACTTCTGAAGGGATACCGACACCCGACGAGATGATCCAGTTGAGCGTGGCCATGTCGGTCGCCATGCACACAAAATCCAATGCCATCGTCATCCTCAAGGATGGTGCTGCTGTCGGTGTGGGTGCCGGGGATCAGTCGAGAGTGGGTGCAGCGAGACGCGCACTAGCCCAGGCGGGGGATAGGGCGAGGGGCGCTGTTGCCGCCTCTGATGCTTTCTTCCCCTTTCGAGATGGTCTCGACCTCCTCGCTGAAGCGGGGGTCACTGCCATCGTCGAACCCGGCGGATCGCGCAATGACCAGGAGTTGATCAATGCCGCCAATGAGCATGGGATTGCCCTCGTGTTCTCCGGCGTGAGACATTTCAAGCACTGATGTCCACTCAAATCCTCGACGGCAAACTCGTGGCGGCGGCTGTCAAAGCAGAAGTGGCAGCGGCTGTGGCCGAGCTCGACTTTCAACCCGGTCTTGCGACAGTGCTGGTTGGTGACGATCCGGCGTCGCACACATACGTCAGAGGGAAACGAAGGGATGCCGGAGAAGTCGGAATCGAGTCGTTTCATCACGCCCTCGAAGCCGATGTGAGTCAGGCGGATCTGGAGTCGTTGATCGGTTCTTTGAACGAGGACGAAGCCATCGACGGGATACTGGTTCAACTGCCTCTACCAGGTCACCTCGATGCTGAACGGATAATCGAGTTGATCGATCCGCGCAAGGATGTCGACGGGCTCCATCCCCACAATTTGGGTCTACTCGTCCTGGACCGGCCCGGGCTCCGCCCCTGCACGCCCAGCGGGATTATGCGAATTCTGGACCATTACGGGATACCGACCACGGGGAGTCGGGCTGTGGTAGTTGGCCGATCGTTTCTGGTAGGACGGCCGCTTGCCCTGATGCTTGCAAGCAAGGGGGCGGACGCCACAGTGTCGGTCGCTCATTCCCGGACCACCGACCTTGCTTCTGTAACGCGGGAGGCTGACATCCTTGTTGCAGCGGTCGGATCGGCGGGATTAATCACAGCCGATCTGGTGAAGCCGGGAGCGGTCGTTATTGATGTCGGCATCAATCCGGGAGATTCGGGTCTGGTGGGCGACGTCGATTATGAGGGTGTATCAGAGGTTGCCTCGGCCATCACACCTGTCCCTGGCGGGGTAGGTCCGATGACGAGGGCCATGCTTCTCGTAAATACTCTGAACGCGGCAAAGGCCCGGCGCTCTAGGTGAGGCTAGCCACGCTGAAGACGACGTGGAATGGCTTGCAATAGATGACAACGCTTGAGTACAGGCTCAGGTCGACGTCATCGGGTATCTCATAGTTCTGGTCACCGATGTTCCCCTTCAGACCGGCGAGCTCGATGTAATCACCCAGCTCGGCGCTAGTGGAGGGGGACGCTCCGGAAGCCAGGAGAACTCTGAGATCGGGGCCATTGGTAACCTTAAAATTCTCCAATCTGAGCACACGCGAACCGTCCTCGAGCTGATAGATGGTGGCTGTCCCCGAACCTTGATGGAACTCATCGGCATTTTGGAACTCGCCGGTTGCGAGGGACACGAGAGCTGATTCTTCAGCGGGCATGGACTCTTTCGTTTCGGCGTCCGGAGCATCAGCAGCATTTTTCATTGCCGCCTCTACCTCGTCCTGAGTCATGTCGTCGGGAACTTGTGCCGATGCGGACATAGGGAATTCTTCGTTGACCTCGGTGTCGAGAAATAGCGGGGAAAGGAGCCACCACCCAATGAGGAGTGCTGGGATCCCGATCACAATGGCACCAATGGTGAGGTTGCGTTTGCTCAATCGACTCATAACAGAGTGCAACCTACCGGATGCGCCGAAACCAGACGTAAACCGTCTGATAAAATGCCATAAAATGGAGGTCGCTAGGCTGTAGCTTCCGTTTCATTTCTGCAGGAGAGAGAGTTTCGCCCATGGGCGCACCGATAACCAAAGGGCCTGATGGCCTCAACGTACCGAATCAACCGATCATCCCCTTTATCGAAGGTGATGGAATCGGTCCCGATATCTGGGCTGCGGCCGTCAGGGTTTTCGACGCTGCCGTGGAAAAGGCGTATGGAGGGGAGCGGAAGGTCGAGTGGAAGGAAGTTCTCGCCGGACAGACGGCATTCGACGAAACCGGCTCCTGGCTTCCTGATGAGACCGTCGACGCCTTCTCGACCTACCTCGTTGGAATCAAGGGTCCGCTTACAACGCCGGTAGGTGGAGGTATTCGTTCGCTCAACGTCGCACTTCGCCAACTGCTCGATCTGTATGCCTGCGTTCGTCCGATTCGATGGTACGAAGGTGTCCCTTCACCGGTGAAAGACCCCGGTGCGGTTGACATGATCATCTTCCGGGAGAACACCGAAGATGTGTATGCCGGCAAAGAGGTCGAAGAAGGTACCGAAGACGCCAAGAAGCTTCTCGATTTTCTTGAGGCGGAGTTTGGGTGGGAGATCCGACCGGACTCCGGACTGGGCCTCAAACCCATCTCAATCACCGGCTCGAAGCGATTGATTCGTGCTGCCATCAAGTACGCCCTGGAAAATGGCCGCAAGTCGGTGACACTGGTTCACAAGGGCAACATCATGAAGTTCACCGAGGGTGCGTTCCGAAGCTGGGGCTACGACCTCGTGAGGGAGGAATACGCCGACAAGGCTGTCTCATGGGAAGACAGTGGCGGCGAACCCGGTGACAAACTCTTGGTTCAAGACGTAATTGCAGACGCGATGCTGCAACAGGTTCTCACCCGCCCCGCTAACTACGACGTGATTGCCACTACCAATCTCAATGGTGACTATCTTTCCGACGCTCTTGCTGCCCAGGTGGGCGGGATCGGTATTGCCCCAGGTGGAAACATCAACTACGACACCGGGGTCGCCATTTTTGAGGCCACCCACGGCACCGCTCCGAAGTATGCAGGACTCGACAAGGTCAACCCTGGATCGGTCATCCTCTCCGGCGAGATGATGTTCCGTTATCTCGGCTGGGATGAAGTTGCTGATCTGATAGTCAAAGGGATCGAGGGCGCGATCGCGGCAAAGACCGTGACGTACGACTTCGCCCGCCTCACTGACGACGCCACCGAGGTCAAAACCTCCGAATTCGGTGACGCGATCATCGCCCACATGTAAAACCGCGTTCCGACGGATCAGAGTGCCAATAGTGGCGCAAAACGCGGGTAGAACGTGTGTCTAGTTACGGCGCTCACCGTCGGCGACGCTCATGGCATCGGGGGCCCAGTTTGCAGGGCGGCGTCGACCACCGCTTGATCACCAAATTGCTTTTCTAATACTGGATATGCCATGGAAGCGAGTTATCGACTCCTTCCGGACCACCCAGAACATATTGGACGCGCCAATTTTTCTCAAAACGACCAATCCCCACATCGGGTGGCAGCGAATCGATGACATGGAGGTCATCCGACCTTCAGAGAAGAGGAGGCAAATATGAAGCGATTCGCAAGAAGCACGCGTATAACTGTGTTGCTCGTTGCGATGGCTCTCGTCGGTCTAGCGGTCGTCCCAGCAACGCTGGGCGCTGCTGATCACCTTGATGCTCCCGGACTGACTTCGCCTGGTGGCGACGGTCGTTTGGACATCACTGATGTGTATGCGTTCAAGAAGGGCGCAAACACTGTGCTCATCATGGGCGTAAACCCCGCAGGTGGTGTCTTTAGCCCGCTGACGTTCAATCAGAACGCCAGCTACGAGTTCAAGATCGACACCAACGGCAACGCCAAAGAAGACTCGACCTTTAAGGTCGACTTCGGCGCGCCCGACGGCAACGGAGACCAAAGCGTTCGACTGCGCAAAGTGCCCGCCAAGGGCGGCGCCGTCATCGCTGAAGGTACGACAGGGGAAGACATTTCGGTGAGGGGTGGCGGCACATTGCACGCTGGACTCTTCGACGATCCGTTCTTCTTCGACCTCAACGCCTTCCTCGGCGCATATGCATTCTGTGAAGCACCCGGAGGGCCAGCTGGCTCGACCGGTAGTGA
>JBBKXI010000173.1:0-22886 GCA_037969415.1 Acidimicrobiia bacterium
AAGGCGATGGCCAACTGCTCCAACGTGAGGTCCTCCACGAAGTAGTTACCGGTGCTCACCGATACGGCGAGGGCGTCGGTACCAACCCGAAACTCTATGGGCACGCGGCCCAGTTCCTCGCACATCGCCACTTCTTCGTCTTTGATGGGACGACTGGCGTTGGAGATATCGCTCTCACCGGCATCACAAAAGCGTTCGAAACCGGCTCCTGAGCCGATCGAGTCGATCGTTATCTGGTCGCCGTAACCTTCGTCCTCAAACAGAGCGGCAACGGCCTCAGACAACGGAAAGACCGTTGAGCTTCCGGCGGTGATGATGTCGCCCGAAACGTCGAACGGGTCGATCACCGGAAGTCCGGTGTTGGGATCGGTTGCTTGGTCCAATGCCTCAGAGGTCACGGTGTCAGCCGGTTCGGTTGTTGTGGACTCACCCGAGTCGTCGCCGCACGCGGCGAGAACCATGGAAAGCACCGCAATCAGGGCGACTATGCCCCTCCAACGATTTCTCATGCGTTTATTGCTCCTTGTGATTGCGTTGAACCCGGGTTTCGGATAGCCGAAGAGCCTCAGGCTGTGGTGCAAGGTAAGAAGCGGAGTTGACCACTCTCAGATCTGCGGGTTAACGGAAGGTGAACCTTTTCGGCGCCACCAAACCCCGGGGGACAAGTCCTGCCCGCCTGAAAACAGAGGTCTATGACCCCTTCAGAAGCGGCACGTTTGGGTCTCGAAACGCGTCTTGTGGCAGTCCTCGGACACGAGAACACGGATAACTCATGATGAGTCTGCCCGGCCAAGGCGCAGACGACCCTCGCTACGAAAACTGACATTGACCGGCTTGACCTTCGGTTCGACAGGTCGAAGAACGTTTCGACCGGGAATAAGAGCGATCGGAGAACCATCTCGACACCTACCCGGTCATCACGGCTGGGAGGATGGCTGGATTAACGGCGAAATTCGCCGGCGTTATGTCACCCTCGACTAGCTACGGCGGTCCTGACGAAGAAGAGTCCGCACGGCTGAGTTTTTCCAGATGTTCCCCATTTGATCCCACTGCCGCTTCTTGTCGATGAGATTTATCTCAGACTCCACAGGCTCGTGGCTATCAAAATGACCTGCCAACCGAGTGAGCGTATGCGTCCAGATCTTGTCCTCGAGACGACTGGTGTAGAGCTTGAAGCTGGCTTCGTACAGAGGGTCGTTCGCTCGAACCAGCAGATGAATCTTGGCGATTGCGACGCTATCGGTATCTTCATGGGCGCTGAAAGTTATGATCGCCGCCCATGGATGTCCCTCTGGAGTCATATATGACCAGGATCGATCGTCGGCATAAATGACTCTTACACCGGTGGTCACCTTCGTCGGACCGCGTCCGCCACCGATAAGAGCAATCTCACCCGGAGAAATTCCCGCCGCCGGTGCATAGAACTTGTTTGTTGGGTACCAGAATTCTCCGAAATTTTCCTTCCAGGTGCTGATTACAACCTCGGGCGTGGGACCGGGAATGTGTACTTGGTATGACTTCTGCCAGAGGCGCCCGAAACCCTGGAGCGGGCCCGTGGGTTTCCTGCCTTCGACGTTTCCCTTTTGGGCACCAGCGGCAACTTCCTCAACGTGGAAGGTATCGATCGGTTTGGCCCAGTTGTCTTTGTCTCGTGGTTCTGCCACTTGCTCTCCTTGTCCTGCGCCCACAATGCCTGACCACCGTTCCGATACCGTTACGAGAAGCGGTCACGGTTTCGTAACGGTCTATCGACCACAATGGGCGCAATGAAACAATTCGATGCGGTCGTCGTGGGAGCAGGCCCTAACGGCCTGGCGGCCGCCGTGGAGTTGGCGCGTAACGGCCTCAGGGTGCAGCTGATCGAAGCAGCCGATCAAGTCGGCGGCGGGACCCGAACCGAAGAGTTGACCCTCCCCGGATTTCTCCATGATGTCTGTTCGGCAATCCACCCCACCGGGGCAGCTTCACCGTTCTTCAGGTCGATTGACCTCAATGTCGAATGGATTCATCCACCAATTCCGTTCACGCACCCTCTCGACGGCGGCAAGGCTGTTGCTATGCATCGATCTGTTGAGGAGACCGCCGCTGGACTCGGCGCCGACGGGAAGCGGTATGTCTCAATGATGGGGCCGTTGGTCGAACATATCGACGACGTTGTCGACGATTTCCTCACACCCTTGACTCTGTGGCCGGAACATTTCTCATCGTTCGCCCGGATGTCAGCACTTGGTGCCCTGCCGGCGAACACGCTTATCCAGCGATTCAAGACTGAAGGTGCCCGGGCGTTGCTTTCGGGACTTTCCGCACACTCCATAGCTTCCTTCAAATCTCCTGGCTCGGCCGGGGTTGGGCTAATGCTTGGCGCTATCGGCCATGCCTATGGTTGGCCACTGGCGGCGGGCGGCTCACAAACTATCGCTAGCGCCCTTGCCGATCAGTTCGAAGAATTGGGTGGTGTCGTCGACGTAGGCCACAAAATCACCGAGATTGAAGAAGTTGACTCACCCATCGTCGTATTCGATGTAATGCCTGACGCCCTCTACCGGATCGCGGGAAGACGTCTCGACCCGGCCGGGAGACGGCGACTCCTGAAATGGAGGGCTGGCGCCGGAGTGTTTAAGGTCGACTGGGCACTGGACGGGCCGATTCCGTGGACCGACCCACTCAGCGGTCGAGCCGGCACAGTTCATGTTGGGGGAGAGTTCGAGGAGGTAAGACTCTCCGAAAGCGACGTCGCATCCGGGCACCACCCCAACCGCCCGTTCGTGCTGGTAGCCCAGCAGTCGCTATTCGATCCCAGCCGGGCACCCAACGGGAATCAGACGGCATGGGGATACTGCCACGTTCCAGCCAGTTCCGATCGGGACATGACAGAGGCTATCGAGAGCCAAATCGAACGGTTCGCCCCAGGATTCAGGGACCGAATACTCGATCGTCATACGATGAGTTCCGGCGACTATGAAAATTACAACCCCAACTATGTAGGAGGCGACATTGGAGGGGGGCAGTTCGGTCTCAAGAAGGTACTACAGCTGGGACGCATCCGGCCCTTCTCCTTCGGGAACGGGGTTTTCCTCTGCTCGTCGGCCACGCCACCCGGTGCTGGCGTCCACGGAATGTGTGGCTACTACGCCGCCAGAGCAGCTATGTCGACGATCGGCTACCCGGCAATAGCTGACGCCTCGTCTTCATAGAGACCAATCGCCTCGTCGAGTCGGGTCAGCGAAAAGATCTGGCGGTAGTGATCACTGAGTCCATAGGCACGAAGGGCGTGCCCGGAGCGCTGAGCTCGGATCAATGTCGTGACCAATAATCCGATGCCACCGCTGTTCATGTAATCGAGCCCTTCGAAGTTGAGGATTACGGCACGAGCGTCTTTCCCGGCTTCCTCGTGTGCGGCGGCAATTTCAGCCTCGGCGAACGATGTGATCTCTCCATTGATGTCGATGACCCGCACACCATCGGCCACCTCGCGAATGTCCATTGTCAAGTTGGTAGCTGGCATCAATTCTCTCCCTAGCTAAGCCCGTTGGCGTCCTCGTAGATGTTCATGAAATCTGAGAGACGGGTGATTTGAAATACCTCGCGGTAGTGATCTGAGAGCCCAAAAGCCCCCACCTCCCGTTCCTCTGCTCTCGCCATCGCAAGGACTCCCACGATGACTGCAATCCCCGTCGAATTGATGTACTCAACATCGCCGAAGTCGAGTCGGATCTCGCCCGGAGCCAACGACGCCTCCTCAAAGGCTGCCTCCATACCCTCTTTAGCGCCTCGATTTACCACACCTTTGAGTTCGATAACAGAGCCGTCGTCGGACCGAATGACAACGGCTGCGAATTCGCTTTCGCTCATCGTTCTGCTCCTTTCTTGTTCATGACCAGCTCGACAGTGTGCGTGCCGTTGGATCGGTGACGGTTGACCTCATCGACCATCTGGCCGATCAAGAACAGCCCCCAACCACGCGGCGTTTGCTCACCAGCGAGTTTGGCTTCGAGGTCGGGAGTGGTGGCGTCGGGGATCTCTCCATCACCGCCCATATCGGTGACCCGGATCTTGACGGCGCTGTCGCTCGTGGAGACGACGACATCAACATCGAGATCGGGGTCGTTGTGATTGCCGTGTTCAATCGCATTCATCACCGTTTCCCCAACCGCTGTCTTGAGACGCTCGAGCTTCGAGGGGTCAATCCCGAGGCCCACGATGGCCTCGGACACTTTGGCGATGGCGATGCGTTCGTTGCCCTCCTCACTCCGCAGGGAGAAAGTAGTGATTACGGCGTCGTCTGGATCTTCATTAAAGGCCGTGGCGCTCGCTTCGGCGCTCGCGGTTCTCCGCACCACCACCAGGGTGATGTCATCCTCCTGTTCGGCATCGGGCCCGGTCCACTTTTCCAGGTCGTCGATGAGGGCATTGACCATCTGGCCCGGTGCCGACTTCTGGCCGACGCGTCCCATGAGCCTGGAGAATCCATACATATCCCCGTCGCGGTTATGAGCTTCGGTTATCCCGTCGCTGGTTAGAACCATCACATCGCCGTCTTGCAGGCGATACACCTTCTCCTCATATTCCATGCCCGACATCAACCCCAACGGCATCCCGGTAGCCCGCAGCTCGATTACTCCTTCTCTGTTTCGGACGTAGGGAAGGTTGTGGCCGGCGTTGGCCAGCGTGACTTCGCCGGAAGTGGTGTCAATTATCGCGTAGAGGCATGTCACAAACATGGCCGGAGGTATCTGATCGACGAGGCCATCGTTTACGTCAGCGAGAATCGCCGACGGTGAATCATGTCGTTGTGATGCAGCTCGCAGCATCGACCGACAGGTCGCCATGACCAGGGCAGCGGGGACTCCTTTATCGGTGACGTCGCCGATCACGACGGCCATTCGATGATCAGCGAGTTCGACAAAGTCGTAGAAGTCGCCACCGACGGCCTGGGCCGGGCGGTAAAAAGCGTCAACGCTCCATCCCCTAATCGACGGGAGTTCTTTGGGCAGAAGGGTTTGTTGAATCAATGCGGCAACCTGAAGCTCTTGGTTGAGACGCTCTCGTTCCTTCGCCTCCACCTGCTGGTCCTGCACCAATTGGGCAACCTTCATGGCGGGAGCCACCTGGGATGCGAGGCTACCCAGCAAACGGCGGTCGTCGGTTGAGTATGCCTGGTCGGAAAGTCGTGGACCCAGATAGAGCGCTCCGAGAAGTTCGCCCTGGCCAATAAGGGGAACGACGAGATCGACACCGGCAGCCGTCAAGGAATCGACCGCGGGAGAGCTGACATCGAGACTTCCGAGTGCGATCGGGCCGCCGGAAGAGAGGAGGGCAGTCTCAAGGACATCGCCAGGCGGTATGGGCAACGGCTCCAAGCCCGGCGCGACAGCCACGCCATCCGGCGTTGGATCGCTAACACCCGACTTCTGTCGGCGCCTGATCGAGAACATACTCAATTTCTACTCCGCAACCGTTCCGAAATCGTTACGAAACAACACGAGCTCAAGAAGTTCCTAGTCCCCTTCCAAGATCACGCATCTGTCGTTTCCCTAAGCGATGGTCCCGGCTCGTCCACAAGCCTGGAGGATGTTGAGACAACCTGGCCCCCGAGTCTCTTAGCGAGACCAGCGCATCCTTCTCTCATGACACTGTGATGTGCCCAAACAAATAGTGGTCTACCAATCGGGGCTACGGCGTTCATCCACTTCTTAGTAGTTGACACGTACCAGCGGTACACAGCGACGGTGTTCCCTCCTCGGCGGGACAGCTCAAAGGTTCCGGTGCCAATCAGATCACCCCTCGCCAACATGTAAATTCGCTGTGGCCGCTGGATCTCGGCGATGGTTGCTTCGAAGTCAAGTTGATACAGCAACGGGCTCTTGATTGCGTAAGTCGCCTTGGCACCAACTCCATCGGCAGCACCCTTCTTGATCAGATGAGAATTCTTCACCGATGGCCACCAGTCCGAGTATCCGTCGGGCGAGGCGAGTAGATCGAAGACCTCTTCAATCGGCAACGAAACCACCCATTCACTTTCAAACCGATAGTGCACCATCGACAATCCTTTCTCGATGCATTCCCACCTAAACCCACTCGCGGTACGAAACCGTTACGAAAACTAGTCCGAGGCTGGAACGGTATACCGTGCGTTCCGAAATTTTGAATTCCTCATTGCCGTAACGGTGGCATAATCGGGCAGTGAGGATGCAAAGCAATGCTTGAGATTCAACTGCTAGGGCCCCCGTTGGTCCGGGTAGATGGTCAACCGCTCCAGGTCGACACCCGCAAGGCGGTTGCCTTACTCGCCTATCTCGTCGTCGAGGGCGAAGTTCTCCGGGACTCGGCTGCCGCCATGTTCTGGGGTGGGTCCACGGACGAAAGGGCTCGCGCCAGCTTGCGACGAACCCTCTCATCGCTCCGTTCGGGGGTTGGCTCTGATGCGGTATCAGCCGATCGAATCGAGCTCCGCCTCGACCCGGACACCACATCGGATGTTCAGCAATTCAACAGCGAGCTCGCCAAAACGACAGCGCACGACCACATGCCGGAGGATGTGTGCCCTTCTTGTGTCCCGCATTTGAAACGTGCCACCGATCTCTACCGGGGCGATTTCCTCGCTGGATTTACTATCCGCCAGGCGGTCGAATTCGAAGACTGGACTCGCACCGTCACGGAGAAATTCCGGCTCCGAGCAGGGGAGGCTTTCAACCGCCTCGGATTTGGATACGCCTCCGGGGGTAATTATTCGCAGGCCATCGAAGCAGTAACCCGGTGGACCGAGTTGGACCCGCTCCACGAACCGTCCCATCGACTGCTCATGTTGCTCAATGCGTGGGCTGGCGACAGGCCGGGAGCCGTGGCCAGCTACCGGAACTTCGTCGGCATCGTGGACCGGGAACTTGGCGTATCTCCCCTCGAGGAGACCACCGAGCTCTACGAAGCGATCCTGGACGAGGACCTTCCGCCTGCCCCAGCGCTCCGCCGCCAACCACGAACGCACCAGCCATCGACGGCCCACCCGCCAAACGAGATGCTTGATCGCGTTGGCGAGTTGGACCGACTGCTTTTCTCCGTCGAGCGCAGACAAGGAGGAGGAGGAAAGCTCGTAGTTATAGGCGGCGCAGCATGGATGGGAAAAACCCGCCTGTTGGAAGAGTTTGTCCAAATGAGCACCGCCAGTCAGAAATCGGTTGCCGTCGCTCGTTCGTTCCGTATGGAGAGGAGCCTGCCCTACGGGGTAGCGGCACAGATCATCAAGGCTTTGGCCCCTCATATCGAGCGATACCGCGACGAGATCCCTGCGTGGTCGCTTCAGGAGGCCTCCCGCATTGTTCCGGCACTCTGGGCCGAAGGATCGGTGCAATCGGTTGACGCATTCGGCGAGCTTCGCATTCTTGAGGCGATCGAGCAGATCTTATCTGTGCTCGGACGTAGCCATCCCAGCGTTCTGGTTGTAGAGGACCTCCAATGGATTGACCCGGCCTCAGCCGAGCTTCTTCTCTATCTCGTCAACCGTTTGGGCCAGCTTCCGATCTTGCTGGTCGTTTCATACCGGACCGGCGAGCGTCTGGACCAGAACTCGCGTGCCCTATTGGCAGCCGCTAACGAACAATTGATCCTGGAGCCACTCAATGCGTCGACAATCGACCCTGTGCTGGCCAAAGGCCACAAGCTCCCGGAATTGCTGAGTCGTACCGGCGGAGTGCCGATTCTGGTCTTGGAGGAGCTGAAGGGGTCGGGCTCTCACGACGGGGTCACGCGCTACATGGAAAGTTCGCTTGCGGCACTTAGCGATTTGGCGATTCAGATTCTCGCCGCCGCATCAGTCCTCGCGGGAATATCGACGACGGACCTACTTCAAGAAGTCAGCGGTCGGAGCGAATCCGAATTAGTCGAGGGGGTCGAGGAACTACTGAGGAGCGGGATCCTCCGCGAAGTAGCAGGAAGCGAAGCTCTCGATTTCACCCTCGACTCAATGAGAGACGTCGTCTATCAATCGACAACCCTGATCCGACGCCGTCACCTTCACCGTCGGGTGGCCATGACGCTGTCTTCCTCGCAGCGGACTCGAAGCGACGCCCGTTTGGCCGGGACGACCGCGGCGCACTTTGCGGAGGCTGGTGACGAGAGTTCAGCTGTCCAGTGGTATCAGATTGCCGCGAATCTCGCTAGAGAGATCTATGCCTATGCCGAGGCTCAAGGGTTCTTGGAGCGTGCGCTTGCCCTCGGCGACGACGATGTTGCCGGGGCCAGGTTGGCAATGGGAGAGATGGCGATCGCCCGCGGCGAGTACCAGAGTGGCATAGACCAACTAATCATCGGTACTTCTCGTGCTCACGGAGCGACGCTGGCCCTGATTGAACATCGACTCGGGCAGGCAAATCGGATGCTGGGGCGTTTTGAGTTAGCCGAGACCAATTATCAGAACGCTGCCAAGGAACATCCGGAGCCGGCCGACCTCTACTCCGACTGGGCGCTCCTCGAGCATCGGCTCGGAAATCGGTCCGAAGCGTCGAGGCTTGCAAAGAAGGCAGTCACTTCAGCCGGGAAAACAGGCGATTCCCGTCTCAGATCACGGGTCTACAACATCTCTGCCGTCATTGAAGAAGACCCCGTTAAAGCGATGAAACTTCTGGACCGCGCCATCGGGGAAGATGACGATCAAGTATCCAAGATGGCAACGCTGAACAATCGTGCCCACATTCTTTCGGAGATCGGCAAACCCCTAGAGGCGGTTGTGTTATTGGAGGAGGCGATTGCCATCGCTCACGAAACGGGCCACCGGCACCGGGAGGCGGCGCTGCTCAACCATCTTGCTGATTGCTACCACCAGCAGGGCAACAAGGCACTAGTCGAGAAGACCCAAGAGACGGCGGTCGCCCTCTTCGCTGATATCGACTCCGGACAGTGGGAGCCCGAAGTCTGGCTGATGACCCGGTGGTAACTGCGTAGGATCTCCCGTCGATTGCTCGAACGCGACGGGCAATTTTAAAGTGACCCACCAGCCACGAGGCCGGTCGAGTTTGACTCAGCTCAATCCCACCCGCGAACGGCTGATAGCCAGGTCCTGTAGGGCGATGTGAGCATCCACCCCGATTGTCTGCTCGACGCGGGTCCATTGACCTGACGAATCAAGCTCCCAGGCGAGGACGTCGTCGGCTAACAGGACATCGAGGATCTCGTCGATTCGAAACTGGAGCGCAGGATCGATGACAGGGGCCAGGGCCTCGACTCGACGGTCCAGGTTCCGCGGCATGAGGTCGGCCGAGCCCAGGTAGTAGTGGCGCTCCGTCCCTCTGGCGCCGAATCGGAAGAGGCGCGAATGCTCAAGATACCGACCCACGATCGAACGGACCCGAATGTTTTCGGACAGCCCGGGCATTCCGGGCCGGAGACAGCAGATTCCCCGCACGATCAGATCGATCTTTACGCCGGCCGCAGATGCTTCATAAAGACCATTGATGATGCCGGCATCGACAAGCGAGTTCATCTTGAGGGTTACGTGACCGACGGGTTTTGCAGATTCTTCGGCGACTAAATCCATGATCCTGGCGCGAACTCCTCCCGGGGATATGGCCAAACGCCGATAGTGGGTCTGACGGCTGTAACCGGTCAGGAAGTTGAACAGGTCTGAGAGGTCGGACCCAATCTCAGGATCGGACGTGAACACCCCAACGTCCTCATAAGTGCGGGCTGTGCTCTCGTTGTAGTTGCCTGTGCCGACGTGGGCGTACCTCACCACTCGATCTCCCTCCTGGCGCACCACCAGAGCAAGCTTGGTATGAGTTTTCAGCCCGATAACGCCGTACATGACGTGGACACCAGCGTCTTCCAGTCGTTGTGCCCACTCGATGTTCCGCTCTTCGTCGAAGCGAGCCTTCAACTCGACCATTGCCACAACTTGTTTGCCTTCCTCGGCTGCCTCGATCAGCGAGGCCATGAGCGGGCTGTCTTTGGAGGTCCGATAGAGGGTAACTTTGATCGCTAACACCCCTCGATCTTGTGCCGCCTGCTTGATGAATGCCTCCACAGAAGTGGAAAAGGAGTCATAAGGATGATGAACGAGGAGGTCTCCCCGCTTGATGACATCAAACATGTCGACCCGCTCGGTTGCAGCGGCGGCGAGGCGCGGTGGAGTTACCCAGCTGAATGTTTCGAACTTCAGGTCCGGCAGGTCGAGATCGTATACCGACCACATTCCCGAGAGGTCAAGCGGCCCATCCACGTAATAGACGTCATCGGGCGAACCACCCATCTCCCGCAAAAGCAGTTCGAGCACTTCGTCGGGGATGTCTCTGTGTACCTCGAGCCGGACGACACGACCAAAACGACGCTGCGTCAGCTCCGACTCAATGGTCAGTAATAGGTCACCGCCCTCGGCCTCTTCGATTTCGAGGTCCGCGTTCCGGGTTACCCGGAATACGTGGTGAGCAGCGACTTCCATCCCCGGGAAAAGCGAGTCGAGGTGGTGGGCGATCACTTCCTCCAGCGGCACAAACCGTTCGCCGTCTGGAAGTACGACGAACCTGGGAAGAATCGGAGGAACCTTCACCCGGGCGAATCGGGATAGCCCTGTCTCCGGGTTGCGCACGAAAACGGCAAGATTCAGTGACAGATTTGAGATATAGGGAAATGGATGTGCCGGATCGACGGCCAACGGTGTGACGACGGGAAACACCAGATCGCGGAACTGTTTATCGAGGAATTCCTTGTCGTCGTCGTCGAGGGTCGAATAGTCGCTGAAGACAATCCCCTTCGCCGCCAACGCTGGGGCAACTTCGGAAAGAAACAATTTGGAAACCCGGTCATATTGTTCGTCGACCACCGACTTGATTGAGGCCAGCTGCTGCAGCGGAGTCAGACCGTCGGGAGTTCCCGCACCCCAACCATGTGCCTGCTGCTCCTTCAGGCCCGCCACCCGTACCTGAAAAAACTCGTCCAGATTCGACGACCAGATGGCGAGGAACTTGGCCCTTTCCAATAGCGGGAAATCGGGCCGATCCACCAAACTGAGGACGCGCCGATTGAACTCGAGCCAGGAGAGCTCGCGGTTGATGTAATGATCGCGGTCGATTTCGATTGAGGTATCCATCGTCAAGTACGGTCTAAAACGACGATTTATCGACGAGAAGCCCGGCGAGCAAGAACTGCCGTAATTCTCCCACGATCTCAGCGGCACGCATCGTCGGATCGGGAGAGGCGATGATGGTCTTGGCTGCAGCCATAATCGAGTCCTGAATGAGACGCCCTGCGAGAGATGGGTCCATTGGGCGAAACACGCCCTTCGCAACCCCCGCCATATAGACACCCGCTGTCTCCTGGGCAAGATCGGCATGCGCAGCCCTCACTCGCATCTGGGCTCGGGCGCCGAGCTTGGGAACTTCGGTGTGAAGGATCAAGCCGAGGACGGGATTGTCCACAACGAAGTGAACGGTGGCATCTATTAAGTCGGAAAGGCGCGTCACAGTATCGGTGGCGGTGACACCATCGATCAGATCGACAATTACCCCTGGAAGCTCCTCTTCGACCAGTGATGCAATCACATCGTCACGGTCAGAAAAGTATTCGTAGAGAGTCGTTCTGCCAATTCCTGCGCGTGCGGCCAAATCGCCGAGCGAGATCTCTGCAGTACCCGATTCAGCAATCAGCGCCCTGGCTTCGGTGAGGATGCCACGTCGTGTCAGCTCTTTGTGCTCGTCGATTGAGGCGGCGCGAATACGGGGCATTGGATAAGGCTATCGCCGAAACAGTTCAAAACGAAGAGAAACCATGCGAGCCTGGGGATCAGGTGAGTAAGTTAGGTTCCCACATGAACGATTTTAATCAGGATTCCACAATAATAGTTGCCAAGGCGCGTCCGATTACTGCAGTTATTTTAGGGCTGATTGCGGGTCTAGCCCTCGCCGTTATTCTCCAGCAAGGTGGGGTTTGGCCGTTAGACAAACTTACGGTCTTCTTGCTTCCGGGTCTGGTTGCCTTGATCTTCATACTGATCGCAAGGGTCGGTCGCAAGGCCTCACCGGCTGCGCTAACTCTCGCTTTGATACTCCTGATCGCCCCGATTGCTTATGGCCTGACGGGAATAGGCGAAATCGACGAAAAGGGCCAGATCAACGGTGGGTGCACGGTTGACGCATCAAGCAACGTCGATACCACGGTCGTGACCGACACATCGCGCTCCAACCCCTTTGTAGTCGAACCCGACGGTCCCCTGTCATGGGATGCGACCTCACCCGGACCGATTACAGACCACGTCTGGGAAATCTACGTCGTGGTCGGCGGGTTCAATGTCGTGGTGGCAGACGGTGCCGATGCAAATGCCGACATGGACACAACGAGCGAGGGGAACGAACCAACCGTGGAAGGTTACGTCCAACGGCTCACCGGTCAAACCGGCGAGCAAATCCGCGGCGTCTACGAAGTCGGAGGGTTCATCGAGGGGGTCGGCGGCGAGTGCGACGGGTTCGGATTCGTAAAGATCGACGGCGGCTTCTTCTCGACGATTATTTCCTGGATTGCGCTGGCAATACTGGTCCTTGCGCTGATCGTCTTCTTCTTGATTGCTTTTACCGGCAGGACCCGCCCCGTTGAAGGGGATCTCAACGCTGTCGGAGATGCTGACGCCAATCTGGCCGCCGTCGGTGGTGGTGTTGGGGCAGCCAGTATCGCTGCGGCTGACACCACGGATGTCGCAGGGATGAAGGATGACGAAACCGAAACCGGTACGGACACGGGGACGGTCCGGGACGCTCTGTTTGAAGACCCCGACGATCCCAATCGAATCTGACCGGACTTAGTCCGAACCTACCTTGCCCACTCCATGGGGTGGGGAGGGTCGGAAATGGGATTAGCTTGGTATTGACCAATATTTATATTGGCAAATCGTGATTTATCCACCACACTAGGTGGGGTGACACAGGCAACACGGCACGCGATTACCGATCGGTCCCCTGGGTGGCGAGCACTGGCTGCATGTGCCGGATACCCCGATTCCCTGTTCTTTCCGTTAGGAGAGATCGAGGAAGCCCAAATCAAGATGGCACTTGAAGTCTGCTCCGGATGCAAGGTCGCAGACGATTGTCTCGAGTACGCACTCGAATCGAACCAACGGTCTGGAATTTGGGGCGGGACTACCGAGAAGGAACGCCGGTCACTACGACGCCGTTGGCTCGCCGATAGGAAGCGTTCAGCCTGATCTCCTCCTAGGGGCCTGTCGCCCAATTACTGACGGCGTTTCTCCGGCCCTCGAGCCCCCTGACTGCGTCGAAGTGCTCGCCGCAGCTCCCCGGCTGCGACTGCGCTCTTCTCCTTGTCAGATGAACTCGATGACGCGCCACGCCCGCCCTATTTGACCGACAGGCCCCTAGAATCAGCTCGCCGCTGCCATTCCAACGGGAGATCCAAATGACGAAACAGTCCGAATATGTCCTAAGAACCGTTGAAGAGCGAGGGATTCGTTTCGTCCGACTCTGGTTTACCGATGTCCAGGGTGTGCTCAAATCTGTGTCGATCAGCCCGGCCGAACTAGAAGTCGCTTTTGAAGAGGGGATGACCTTCGACGGGTCGTCGATCGACGGTTACGCCAGGGTTCAAGAAGCCGACATGCTGGCGAAACCAGACCCCTCGACGTTCGCCGTTCTCCCGTGGCGGGAGGAAAGCCAGGTAGCGAGAATGTTCTGTGACATCTTCACACCCGAAGGTGAGCCCTTTCTTGGCGATCCTCGCACCGTGCTGAAGAGAAACTTAGAACGAGCCTCGGAGATGGGATACACCTTTTATGCCGCCCCGGAACTGGAGTTCTTCTATTTTCAAGATTCGGGACCCAATCCTGTGTTGTTGGATCACGGGGGCTATTTCGACCTCACCCCCCTCGATGTTGCCCAGGCTTACCGACGCGACACCATCATCGCGTTAGAACGCATGGGAATACCGATCGAGCACTCCCATCATGAGGTCGCCCCCAGCCAACACGAGATCATCGCCCGCTATACCGACGCCCTCACTATGGCCGACAACATCATGACTTCCCGCCTCACTGTCAAAGAGGTAGCACTTCAAAACGGAATCTATGCAACTTTCATGCCCAAACCATTGGAAAAATATGATGGCTCCGGGCTACACCTCCATCTGTCCCTATTTGAAGACGACATCAACGCCTTCCACGAACCCGGCACCCAGGGTGGATTATCCAAAGTTGCCGAGGCTTTCATCGCAGGCCTGGTGCGGCATTCACCCGAAATCACCGCGATCACCAACCAATGGGTGAACTCGTACAAACGTCTCGTTGCCGGGTTTGATGCACCCATCTACGTTTCCTGGGCCCGAAACAATCAATCGGCACTAGTGAGGGTGCCATCAGTGAAAAAGGGCAAGCCAACAAGTGTCCGAGTCGAGTATCGGGCCGCCGATGCTGCCTGCAACCCTTATCTGGCACTTTCTGTGATGCTGGCTGCAGGACTGCAGGGGATCCGCGAGGGCTACGAGTTGCCACCCGAAGTAACGACCGACGTCGACCGCCTCACCCATTCTGAACGAGCAGCGATCGGGGTGAAACGACTGCCCGAGACCCTCGCTGAGGCGCTCGATATCATGGAGAGCTCAGAATTGGTCGCCGAGGCACTCGGAGAACACGTCTTCGACTGGTTCTTACGTAACAAACGGGCGGAATGGGACCGCTATCAACAACATGTATCTCAGTTCGAACTAGAAACCTACCTACCGGTGCTGTGACGCTCGCCGTTTTTCCTCCGGTGCCCTCTGAGTCCTTGGAGGACGGATTAGCCCTGGTCGATCAACCCGTGATCAGACCCATGAATCTCGACCCGTTGGACGAAGCAATTCAGGATGTGGACTTGATCATCGTGGAGCTCTCCGATCAGCCGATGCGGCGCCTCCGAGAATCGAAGCGAGTTGCTGATGAACTCGGAATCCCAATATTTCTGGTGGTCGAACCAGACCAACTGGCGATGATCGATTCCACAACATCTCATCGCGATTTTCAAGTGGCACCAATCGATCCGATCGAGTTCCGAATTCGGATCAAAACGCTTCTGGTGCAACACAGCGACGACGAACTCGTCACCTTCAAAGACCTCAGCCTCAATACATTGACCTATCAGGCCGACCTCGCTGGCGAACCGATGGACCTCACGTACGTCGAGTATGAGCTGTTGCGGTTCCTCGTTGGTAATCCGATCCGGGTTTGGTCGCGAGAGCAGCTCCTGTCCCGGGTTTGGGGATACGACTACTACGGCGGGGCACGCACCGTCGATGTCCATATCCGACGTCTCAGGGCGAAACTCGGCGAGGAACGAGCATCTTGGATAACAACGGTGAGATCTGTCGGCTACCGCTTCGGGTAATTCCTCCCAGAGCGCACCCACGTTTGACTGTCCCCCCGAAAGAACTTTCCCACCAGAGCGCCGCCACGTTTACTGTCCCCCGAAAGACAACTCTCCCACCAGAGCGCAGCGATGGGGGGAGTACCCGAGCGAAGCGAGGGGGAGGGGGGACTTAAGACCCCAACTAGAGCTTTGCGCGCGGGATTCTCCGTCCCCCTCCGGCCATTCCTACCCGGAATGGCCACCTCCCCCTATCGGCTCCGCCTCATGGGGAGGAGACAGAAATCGGCTCCACCTCATGGGGACGAGACAGAAATCGGCTCCGGCTCCGGTGGAAGGGTCCGATTCATACTTCCCGCTTGCGGAGACTGCGACATAGACTCATGGCATGGGTTTTCGTACAAAACAAGTTCACGCAGGAGTTTCCCCAGACCCGACTACCGGGGCAATTCTTACCCCGATCTACCAGTCGACGACATTTGTCCAAGAGTCGGTGGACGAATACATGTCGAAGGGCTATTCGTACTCCCGGGCCGGGAATCCGACAGTTCGCGCATTCGAAGAAAAGCTCACCGTGTTAGAAGGAGGCCTCGATACCACTGCTTACGGTTCGGGCATGGCCGCAACGGTCGGCGTATTTCTTGCACTGCTCAGTGCGGGGGATCATGTGATCATTGGAGATGTTGTCTACGGAGGCACCTACCGATTCGCAGATCAGTTCCTCCGCAAGTTCGGTGTAGAGGTGTCATTTGTCGACGCATCCAACCTCGACGCGGTTCGATCAGCAATAACTGCCAGCACCAAGTTGATCTTCACTGAGACCCCAGCAAACCCAACACTCAAGTTGACCGACCTGGCAGCAATTTCGGAGATCTGCCGGGAGGCGGGCGTTTTGCATGTCACCGACAACACTTTCCTCACCCCTTACTTCCAACGCCCCTTCGAACTTGGTGCCGACATAATCATTCACTCCACTACCAAATTCCTCGACGGCCACAATGCAACCCTCGGAGGCGCAGTGGTGGTTAACGATGCCGGGTTGCATGAGAAGGTCGCCTTCGCTCGGATCTCAGCAGGATTGGTCATGTCGCCAATGGTCGCCTGGCTGACGCTCCAGGGAACAAAAACCCTGAGTGAGCGGATGGACCGCCAGTCTTCCAACGCTATGGAAATCGCAGAGTGGCTCAAGGGCCACAATAAGGTCGACTACGTCAACTACCCGGGCCTCCAGGACCACCCCCAGCACGAACTGGCCGCAACCCAGGCATCGGGCTACGGAGCAATGGTGTGTTTCGAAGTCAAAGGTGGCGTTGCGAACGGAAAGGCGCTGATGGACGCCGTCGAACTCTGGACGCTCGCCGAGAATCTAGGCGCTGTGGAGTCGCTGATCACCCACCCAGCGACGATGACTCACGCCGCTATCCCCTACGACGATCGGGTCGCCTCCGGAATCACCGACGGCCTCGTCCGCCTATCGGTGGGCCTGGAAGATGCCGAAGACCTCATCTCCGATCTCGACAAGGGCCTCCAAACTCTATAAATCATTAAACGAATGTTCGACGACCCGTATCCGGGTCTCGTTGGCCTTGAGAACGGAAGGGACCGGTAGTGAAACGTCCGATCCTCAAGACGAGATTTTTGATCGGCGCAGGTGTCGGTCTTTTGGCATTGCTAATCCTGCTGTCTTCAACCGGGCCTAATCCCGACACAGAGTTCACCGGGAGGGTCCGGAGACAGGGTGGTCCATGTTTGACTCTGGAGCAGTGGGGTTTGTTCGGATGGGCAACGATCGGACAAACCACCACTTTGACCCAGGCGACAACGGGCAAGTGGCAGAATCTCTCCGACGGCCCCGAATGCAATGATGTTGACGACAGCCTCATCCTCGTGAGGATGCCGATCGGAGCAGAACCGGGCGTCTATCGGATTTGCGGTGTCGCGGACGAAGAGGCATGTATGACACTTCACTTGGTGCCCTTCGAATCCGACGGCCCCGGGCCTTAAAGAGCGACGCTACCTTTTGAGACCCACGATCCGCTCTTCACCGGCGTAGAGCGTGAAACTGCCTTCCCTTACAAACCCGATCACCGTCATTCCGAACTCCTCGGCCAGGTCAACGGCAAGGCTTGATGCGGCCGAAACTCCACACACCAGGGAGATGCCGGCGACCGCCGCCTTCTGGGTAATTTCAAACGAGACCCTCCCCGACACCAAGAGTCCGAGAGATGGCAAGGGCCACAACCCTTTGGCCAGAACTCCGACCAGCTTGTCGGTTGCGTTGTGGCGCCCGATATCTTCTCGCACGGCGACAATCTCGCCCAACGAGTTGAAAGCCGCGGCGGCGTGCAGTCCCCCTGTCGACTGGAACGCCAGTTGCTGTTCTATTAGCTTCGGAGGGAGGTTCAGGATCGTGTCGGCCTCCACCAGCGGGCCAGCGGGGGGATATGCACCCGCCACCCGGATGGCGTCGATCGAAGCCTTGCCGCAGACTCCGCATGAGGAGGTCGAATAGAAGTTCCGCTGGAAGAGGTTTGGGTCGACCCTGACACCATCGGCGAGACAAATGTTCCACCGACCCTCGCCGAGGTCGTCGATGGCGGCTACTTGATCCGGGCCAGTAATTATCCCCTCGGTGATAGCAAAACCGAGGATCAGCTCCCTGTCGTCACCCGGTGTTCTCATCAGCACAGCAAGGGAGATTCCCTCAAGGCGGATCTCAAGAGGCTCCTCGACCACCAAGTAGTCTTCGACACGTTCTATCTGACGACCAACCCGAACGACATTGCGGGCCGTTGTCGCCTCACCCATCTCGGCCGCTGTTCACATACGTCCAACCGAAGCGACCCTTGATGCATAGGTTGCCCAGAGTCACGTCGTGGTCGTGGGGCGAAGTGACTTTGACTATGTCGCCATCCTGAGTGTGGATATCGAGATTGCATCCGACACCGCAATAGGAACACACTGTACGGGTGACGTCCTGGCGCTCCTCGGCCCATGTACCCGTCTCCCGCATGTCGTACTCAACCTTGCCCACCAACGCTCCGGTGGGGCACACTGCGATGCAATTCCCGCAGTAGACACAGGCCGAATCGGGTAAGGCGACATCGAACTCAGTCGAGATGTGGGCATCGAAGCCGCGCCCGGCAACCGCGATGGCAAAGGTGTTCTGATGCTCGACACCACAAGCATCGACACACCGGTAACACAGGATGCAGCGCGAGTAATCGCGGACGTAGAGTTCGTCTTCGATTTTCACGGGTTCGCCAACGGCCGCCGCTAGACCAGGCGTGCTCAGAGTGTGATGGCCCGGTTCGGGTTTGCGGCGGGCGGTCGGCGGCGTCTGAGGCCCAAAACGATTCGGGTCGGCTCCCAGGCCATCCATCCACCCCAACACTTCAGACCCCGACCGGTCGAGCTCACTGGCTGACCCCAATAGTTCCATCACCAATCGCCTACTGTGCTCCACTCTCGCCGAGGTGGTGTTGATCACCATTCCGTCCTCAATCACCCGCGAGCAAGAAGGCACCAGAGTGCGAGATCCCTCGACTTCCACCACACAAACCCGGCAGGCACTCGCTGCGGTCATTGTCGGGCCATAACAAAGCGTTGGAATATCTGCACCTGCTTGCCGGCACGCCTCGAGGACTGAGCTGCCATCAGGCACGTCAACCTCCCGTCCGTCAACGGTCGCAGTGACATTTCGGAGGACGATTTCTGCGGTCATTGCCCAACTCCAGCGAGGCCCAGGCGGATTGCAGACTGGATCGCCGTCGCCGCCGTCTGGCCGAGCCCGCAAATCGACGCGTCGGTCATCACAGTTGCAAGGTCATCGAGCCGTTTGCGCTCATCCTGCATTGATCCGAGCGTCTGCCCGACCCGGATCCTGTGCAGGGCCTCCTCCTGGCGAACGGTACCGATGCGACAAGGAACACACTGTCCACACGACTCGTCTCGGAAGAAGCGGGCAATCCGGTGCAAAACGGGCCCGAAATCAGTCGACCTATCAAACACCACTACGGCCCCGGACCCCAAGGTCGTATTGGCCTCGCGCACTCCTTCGAAGCTGAGCGGCATCTCCCGAAGGTCTTCCGAAACGAAGCTCCCGGCCGCTCCTCCCATCAAAACGGCTCCAATTTCGCTCGCGCCAGCGAGGTCAAGAAGATCCCCTAGGGTCGTGCCGAGAGGAACTTCGAACACGCCGGGTCGGGCAACATCGCCGGAAACGCAGAACAGCTTGGACCCCGTCGACTGCTCCGTCCCGATCGCGGCAAAGGTTTGGGCACCTATATCGAGCACCTCGAGTGCAGCAATGAGGGTTTCGATATTGTTGATACCCGTCGGTTTGCCGAACAGGCCACTTTGCGTCGGGAATGGCGGCTTCTGGCGGGGTTCTCCCCGGTAACCCTCGATCGAAGCGAACAACGCCGTCTCCTCGCCACAGATGTAGGCACCAGCACCCCGACGGACCTCGAGGTCGAAACCAAAACCGGCCGCTGCTACGTCTGCACCCAGCAACCCTGCTTCATACGCCTGTTCGATGGCCCCACGCAGCCGTCGCTCGGCTGTTGGGTACTCACCACGAACGTAGATATATCCGTGATCGGCACCGGTGGCGTACCCATAGATTGTCATCGCTTCCACCACTGAAAACGGATCGCCTTCCATGAGAACCCGGTCCTTAAAAGTTCCCGGCTCAGACTCGTCGCCATTTGCAATCACGTACTTTTTGGAACCAACCGCTTCACGTAAACCTCGCCATTTGGTACCGATCGGGAAGGCAGCTCCACCCCGTCCGCGAAGTCGTGAAGCTTCCAACTCAGCGATTGTCCCCTCGGCACCCAACTCAGTTGCCTTTCTCAGACCGCTGTAGCCTCCCGCCTTCCGATATGCATCGAGGCTGGTCGGGTCTACGTCTGCGATCCGCCGCAGAAGTCGCAATTCGGATCGGTCTTGATGAATCACCGGACCGGATAGATCATCAAAACGAATCTCTCCGAGCCCTCGAGGCGATACCGGGGCGTCGGGGGCATAACCCTGACCAGCGACCTGGTACATGACCGCCGGGGCCCGGTCACATTGACCCAGACACGGACTCAGTTCGACCTCGCTCGAACTCCGTTCGGCCTGTTCCAAGACCATATCTGCCCCCTGGCGGGCACAGACGATGTCATCACAAACGTGGACGACCGACTTTCCGCCGCTGCCGGTGTGGAAAAGGGAGTAGAACGTGGCGACGCCGTATGCCTCAGCGGGTGGAACCGTGAGACGCTCCGAAATGTAGCCGAGGGCCCCTTTGCTCACCGTGCCGGTGGCGTCCTGGACGGCATGTAGGGCAGGCAGAAGCATGTGTCGCTGGGCCCGTGCCGCTTGGCCTCCATATGCGACATGGCCGTCCAGACCGGAGAACTCGCCGCCGGTCCAGCCCGAATCGGCTGATCCCAGCACCCCATCGACAGCGGACCGCTCGGTTTCGGTGGGTTGAACCAAAAGCGCACGGATGTCCATCAGGAGAGCGCCTCAACGCGTACGGCCGTAGCCTTGAATTCCGCAGTCCCGGACTTCGGATCCCATGCGTCGACGGTCAAAATGTTGACGTCGGTGTCGTCGGGAAAGTGAACCGCCATGAAAGCGAGACCGGGGCGAAGCGACCGTTCAATTCGAACTGGAGCTTCGATACTCCCCCGTCGCGACGTGACCTTGACCTGCTGTCCATCGGCGACGCCGAGGGACGCTCCGTCTTCCGGGGAGAGATCGAGCACACCGTGAATCCGCCTCGGCGATGAATACCGTCCGCTCTGCACTCCCATGTTGTACGAATCGAGGCGACGCCCGGTGGTGAGACGCATCGGGAATTCCTCGGTGAGGGTGTCGACCGGAGCTACCCATTCGACGACATGAAACGGCGCGGGGGCACCCCCGACAGGGCGCTCCCACAATCGGGCGTGGAGGTAAATCGACCCGGGATGGCCATCATCGGGACATGGCCACTGCAGGCCCCCCGATTCGGCCAGACGGGAGTAGGACATCCCTCCGTGCATCGGAGATAGCCGTCGGAGTTCATCCCATGCCTCTTCGGCAGATGGCGTCGGCCATTCGTGACCCATGGCGCGGGCAAGCCGTGATAGCAGTTCGACATCACCTTCGGCGTCGCCGGGGGGTTCAATTGCCTTACGAACCCGCTGTACGCGGCGTTCGCTCGAAGTGAAAGTGCCTTCACACTCTCCCCAACCGGCTGCAGGAAGGACAACATCAGCGAGTTCGGCAGTGGCTGTCAGGAAGATGTCCTGCACCACCATGAAGTCAAGGTTCTCCAGCCTCCGTTTCATCGCCTTGCCGTCGGCCTCCGACTGTAATGGATTTTCCCCGAGGACAAACAGCGCTCTGAGTTCACCCTCATCCATGGCCTCGTGCATCAGGCTTATGTGTTTGCCTGCCTTGTTTGGTACGGGACCGCCCCAGACCGATTCGAACCGGACCCGCGTTTCATGGTCTTCAACATCTTGAAATCCGGGAAACTTGTTGGGGAGGGCACCCATGTCTCCACCACCTTGAACATTGTTCTGCCCGCGAATCGGAACCAGGCCCGATCCGTACCTTCCTACGTGTCCGGCGAGAAGGGCGAGGTTGATGAGGGCCAGCACATTGTCGGTCCCGTTGTGATGCTCCGTGATACCAAGCGTCCAACACAACTGTGCGGTTTCGGCCGAACCGTACTCATGAGCGAGTTGGCGAATCGCATCGGCGGGCACGCGGGTGATTGCTTCAGCCCGTTCCAGTGTGTAGCTGTCAACGCAGGCGGCGTATTCGTCGAATCCGATCGTGGCTGCATCAATGAACTCCCGATTGGCCATCCCTTGCTCGATGATTTCGCGACCGACGGCGTTGGCGAGGGCAATATCCGACCCGACGTCTATCCCCAGCCAGACATCAGCCCACTCTGCTGTACCGGTGCGCCGCGGATCCACGGCGAACATCCGCGCACCATTGTGGATCCCTTTAAGGGCGTGTTGAAAGAAGATGGGGTGAGCGTCGCGGGCGTTCGAGCCCCACATGATGATGAGATCGGTCTCTTCGATCTCCTTATACGAACTGGTTCCACCACCCGCTCCAAACACAGCCGCCAGACCGGCGACGGAAGGAGCGTGTCAAGTGCGGTTGCAGCTATCGATGTTGTTGCTCTCCATAACCAGGCGAGCGAACTTCTGAGCCACATAGTTGGTCTCGTTGGTCGCCTTGGAGCAGCTGAACAGCCCGAAAGCCTCACCGCGATAGGGTGCTAAACCCTCGGCGGCAACGGATATCGCCTGGTCCATTGAAGCTGGCCGCAAAACGCCATCCTCACGAATCAGAGGACGATCGAGGCGTGCATAATTTCGTTTCATCATCACCTCCTTCCTGAGCGTTGCGTCTGAGAGTACAACGCGTCGGACCAGGGGGTGGGAGGAGAAGTTGTCGCGGGGCTTAGCCCGGAATTAGCCGAACTCGAGTCCCTGAGCTAGTGGGAGGTCGTCGCCATAGTTGATGGTTGTGGTCTGCCGACGCATGTAGGCCTTCCATGAA
>JBBKXI010000174.1:0-4932 GCA_037969415.1 Acidimicrobiia bacterium
AATGACCCTGGAATCTCTAGGTTCCGCCCCTCTCCGAGCGGCGACCAACCTCCTCAGAGGGTCCGAATCAACCAACGAGGACGAGTAGGACCGCCGGGCGCAATGTCCCTCTCAAGATGAGGGATGACTCCGTGAATTCCATGAACTTCCATCCGACATAGCTAGTACGTTTAAGAACCTGGCCCAGCCGACACCACGTTCTGGTGGATTCCGCGGTCAAACGATCGATCTGTTTCGTCAACCGGGTGTTGGGTTCAAGCAACTCTTTGAGGTCGACGTTTTGCCGAGCTACAGGTCTTGACGTTGCAGGAAACCGGCCGCCAGGTCTTCGCGATGTTTGATGTCTACGGGTTCCAACGAAGAGCAACCGCCAAGACGTTCACGATGATCTAGCCGACCACCAGCATCGATTGCCCGATCAGGAACTTTGGGGTGCCAAAAAAGCGGGCGAATGCCTCTGCCTTGCGACCAAATGCGTCCCCTCCGAAGGCACCCTGCAAATATTCCACGGCGTTTACGACTCGCTCGGTGTTGGTTTCCATTTCCGATCTCCTTGCTCGTTGGGTTTCAGGACTCGGAGGGTTCATCCGGTCGGTTACCCATGCGGACGTACGGGTCCTGTTGATAGAAATCTCGCAGCAGACCGTATAAGTCCGGTTCAGCACTCCGAAGCTCGAAGGGCGTCACGAAGAACGATTCGGTGGCCACGGCCAGGAACTCAGCTGGATTGGTAGCGGCATAAGCGTCGATTGGCATCGGGGTACCGTCCCGGAGCTTGCCGAGCAGGACCGGCATCTGCTCACCCCACCGCTCGGCGAGTGATTCTGAGAGGGGAGGCACACCGTCGGCGGCACCGTTGCGCATGTCAATCTTGTGCGCGAGTTCATGAAAGACCACGTTGTGCCCGCGTTCCGGGTGACGAGCATCGTTGGCGACCCTGTCCCAAACCAGGAGGACCGGCCCGTGCAGCATCGCCTGACCAGCCAGGGTCGGGTGATCGTCGCTCACCACTCCCCCATCAAGGCGACGCGATCCGCGCTGAACCACCACACCCGGCGATACGACGATCGCAGACACGTCGTCATAAAAACGGTAGTCCAGGCCGAGAATCAGCAGGCAGGCCTGGGCGGCGATCAGGAGTCGCACATCTTCGCCGGGCGTGTAGCCGACCACGCCTTCGATGGTCTTGTCGGCCAGAAAGACCCGGATGAGGTCCTCCATGCGGAGTCGCTCAGACTCGTCGAGGGTTGCCCACCACCCGAGCCGGGCGGCCAGAAACTGGCGCGATTCGTTGGGGAAGGGTTCGAGAAGCGCTTTGGTGGCCCGCCGACTGATCCGGCCCATCGACGGTCCGCCCTCACCGGATTCAGGCGGCTTCACGGGTGCGCCCCAGCGTGAAAAGCCTGATCAGCGCGCCGGCGAAGAAGATCCCGTTGAGCGCAAGCAAGCCCACCCCGATGACTACCAGGACGGGAGTCGAGACCGACGAGGCGACCAGCAACAAAAACCGGACAAATGGGGCGTTGGGGTCTGCGCTCAGCTCTTCGGCGAACACAGCCTGGAGAAAGCTGATCGGACCGACCAGAGTGGCGCCAAGAACAAACAACCCGACGAACATCCCGATAACGCTCCCTACGACCCGCCAGACCGCCCCACGGCGGGCTTCGACCGTGGCAGGCACGTCGCGGCGCTGCAACTCCCATGCCGCGGAAATGACGTCCCGGAACATCCTCATGCGACGAACCATGCCCTCCCAAAACCCGAATTTGGCTTCCTTGACGGTTTGGCTGATGCCCTGGAACACCCGGTATTTCAAACCGCTGCCGTAATAAATGGCATAGAAGTTCAGCCCGGCTTCGATCCGGAACCGGTCTTTGTATCGGTCCGGGAGTCGTAGCCAAAGGTCTTTCGTCAAGGCGCGCTCGCCACCCAGCAGGGGGATAAAAGTCATGAGCATGTGCAGGTAGTAGATCTTGCGGTTGCGCATCAGGATGAACATCTCGCAGGAACCCTCGAGGACCGGGCGAATGGTCTCACGGATCATCTGGTGCGTCAGCCCCACGATGTCGGCATCGGCAAAAAAGATCAAGTCCGTTGAGGCGTGCAAAACGCCAACATCCATGGCATGGCCCTTGCCCTGGTTCGGTTCGACCCGCAGGTAGGTAACCGGATACGCGCTGACCGCCGCGCCGGTCCCGTCCGTAGAACCGTCATCGACGACCACGATCTCATCGAAACCCTCATACGTGGTCAGAACGTCAAGCACCACCCCGATCCGAGCGGCCTCGTTGTAGGCCGCCACAACGGCGGTTACGCCAGAAGGCGTCGGTTGAGAATCCACGTACGTCCTCTCTTCAGAACGATGGCGAGAACCAGCAGGATCGGTAGGGCATATTCCAATCGGGTCAAATCTGCGCTGAGGTTGGCTACGCCTTGACCGGCAAAAAAGCCGATTGGTACCAGGACCGCCAACCACAGCGAGGTTCCGATCGCATCGAAGAGCACAAACGTACGGGTCGATACCTCCCGCGACGCCATATAGACAATCGACAACGTCCTGGTCCCCCACAAGAACTTCACGAACAGCAGCCCCCGCTGCGGCGATTCACCGACCCAGCGGTCCATCCGGGCGGTCATGCGGACGAATGCGGCCTCGCGGGTTGGATCACCCATGGTCTTCTGGAGGGTTCGATCAGCCAGCTTGAACCACATCGTGTCCGAGATCAAGGTGCCCAGAAACGACCAGACGATCACGGACGAGACCGACCATTGACCGTGGGCAGCCAATCCCGAGGCGGCCAGGACAATCGAATCCCCGAATACAAATGTCCCGGCCAGAATGATCCACGAATGAGATGAGGTCATCCAGCTGGCGCCGGCCGCTTGCGCCAGGCCGAGCATTACGTTCACTCCTGTGTATGACCGACGTCGACATAGCGCTGGAGGGCGGCATTGATCTCCTTGACCGCCCCGTCGACGCCTTCCCAGTCACCTACATCAGACATCTTCGACGGTTCCAGTGCTTTGTAGACCTCGAAGAAGTGCTGAATTTCTTTGAGCAGATGGGCCGGCACGTCCGGGAGATCGTTGACCTCGGCCCACCGCGCGTCACCCCGCGGGACGGCCAGGATCTTGGCATCCGGTCCCGCCTCATCGGTCATCCAACAAACGCCAATGGCTCTTGCCCGAACCCGGCATCCGGGAAAGGTCGGCTCGTCCACCAGGACCAGCACGTCGAGCGGATCGCCGTCTTCGGCCAGAGTGTTGGGCACGAACCCGTAGTCAGCCGGATACTGCGTTGCGGTGAACAACGTCCGATCCAACCAGATCTCGCCGGTTATGTGATCCACTTCGTACTTGTTGCGCGATCCGCGCGGGATCTCAACGATGACATCGATATCGGTTTCCATCGTGACCTTCCAGAACGGCGACGTTCCCGAGAGATTACCCGCTACTTTCCGGCAACCTCTTCGGTCTCGAGTCGAGCGATGTTCTCGCTGGCCCCGATGGCAGAAGCCGGCACCGGAGATGCAACGTCCGCTTGAGCATTGTCCGCTTCGGTGTCTGCGGCGGTAACCGCGGCAGTTGCCCTCAGCTCTTCTGCGGTGGCCCGCAATTCCTTCAGTTCATGACGCTCGGCGAGAACCTTGCGACGCCGATGTCGCCAAACGAATCCAACCGCCTCGTCGAGGAACACGGTGCCGGCGATGGTGGCCAGCAGAATCGCCACGAGCGGATACTCCAGATCCCAGACGAGGAAGCTAAAGGGAACCGCGACGGTGTTCTGAGCGGCCAGGATGACCAGCGCAGCCATCACGGTGAGCACCGCTAGGAAGCCTCCGTACAAACCGGTGCCGGAGTAGACCTTCTTCTTGGGAGCCTTGGGAACCTTGGCAGCTTTGGGGGTTTTGGAGGTGGCGTCTTTGTTCATGATCCTTCTTTCACGTTGGAACTATGACCCATTCCCACCGGGAAAGTTCTGGTCGCTGTTCCGAGAAATATTCACAATGTTGCGATACGTCGGGTAAGCGAGATCCACCTGGTCCTCGGCGGCAACCCCATCAAGGATCGCCGACCAGGCAGACTCGTCGGCTCCTCGGCGCTTGCGAGGATCCACCAAGAACCTGCCGGTCAACTGGACACCGGAATCCTTCACGGTCATGTAGACGATCGGCGAGAGCGACCCAACTCTGATGTTGTACTTTCTGGCGGTCTTTCGTAACTCGGCCGCACTTGTTTCGAGGCTCCGAATCCCATGGCCCTTGATCGCGTCCTCGACGATCGTTCGAGCGAGGCGCCAATCGGACTCGAAGGTCACCAGCACCTCAAGCTCATGCCACACATACTCAAAGCCTTCCGTGTAGTTGGCGATTGGCTGCGTGAAAACGACTCCGTTGGGAATGTGGAGCAGGCGACCCGTCGATTGGTCGGCAGCCACCATGTGGCCCCCCACTTCCATCATGGTAAAGCGGAATAGGCGGACGTCGACAACATCGCCTTTCTGTCCCCCGACCTCGATTCGGTCGCCAATCTTGAAGGGTCGACGAATAAGAATAAATGCCCAGCCAACCACGTTCTTGAGCAGATCGGAAAGGCTGATGGCGATACCTGCCGATACGATTCCGATGTAGGTCGCCAGATTGTTGAATGCGTCGAGCCAGATCCAGGTGAGCGCGAAACCGGCGACGATGACCGCTGAGTACGCCAATCCTTTGTCGGCGCGATAGGAAAACTCCGGCTCCTGGGTGCGGTGGATGGCCCGAAGAACTAGCCATCGGGCGAGGACTACGACGATCACGACAATGATCGAGCTAAGACTCTTGCCGGCGATCACCGGATCCAATCCCATCTGTGTGAACCAGTCGGTCACCGAAGCCTCCAAAGGCAAAAAAGGTGCAGGGCTCGTATGAGCCCTGCACCAACCACGATACC
>JBBKXI010000175.1:0-3420 GCA_037969415.1 Acidimicrobiia bacterium
TCGCAATCCCGCTGCCTAGTTGGACCCCAAACCCCAACCCAACAACCCAATCCCGGTAGCTCCCCAACCAGTCCTCGTTCACCTGACGCCGTGGCCCGGGAGGGCGTACACCCACGCCATCGAGGACAAACGAGATGGCGATGGCGGCCCAGGCAACCCATAAGAGGTTATTGCTCAAACCAAGCACGGCGCCCGACAGCCCGAGCATGCTGTAGATGGCCGCACCCGAGGCGAGGGCCCCAACCCAGAAAGCAAACACGGCAATCCCCCACGACCCACTCCTACCCCGCTGACCCAGCGGAGTGATGCTAGAAAGCATCGATTCTCCTCACGGCGACCATGTCGACCGGACCCCGATGAGAAATGCAAAACCTGAAAGCACCCAGGTGGCAACGGTCATTGTGAACCCTCAACAGTTCCCGGGTCCGGATAGAGCCTCGGGTCGCCGGGCTCGATCCCCGCGTCACGTAACTCTCGGTCTATGCGGTTTTCCCGTTCAGCATCGGCGTTGCTCTTGTCAGCGCGTTTCCGGTCCCAGGTCTGGTCATTCACCGAGTCAGCGAGGAACTCCTCCAGAGCACTAAATGTCATCGCCGAACCCTCACCAATAACGCCTTTTCCCGGGTCAACCATCACGAAATAAGGCGCCCCCGGCACATCAAAGTCCTCCCATCCCTGCGAGGTCATCACGACATCAGCCGATCCCCTGCTCAAACTTGCGGCCCGGCTCGGGCTCTCCTCGTCGGCCCCCAGTGTCGCGATCACGACGCGATGTTTCCGGCCACCGATATAGTTTTCGGTTCCATTGAGGTTTTCCCAGAACACCGAGCATGACGAGCATGTGGTGCTGAGGAATGCAATCAACAACGGATCGACTCCCACGCCGGTTGAAATAGCCACAGGATCGCCGGCCGGGTCGACGCCGACGAGGTCTGGAGTCGCCTGGCCAGGCTTCGATCCTATGTTCAATCGCAACTCGTTCTCGTGTGCGTGACCCTCTGAGCCGAGGTCCGTGCCGGCTCCGATCGACTCGAGTCTTCGTAAGATATCGGCGTGGCTCCGCAATAGGCCAAACACAAGGATCGCAAGGAGGCCGACCACCACGACCAAAGCAATTACCAGTCCGTCTCCGAAGGTCATGAGCTCAACTCCAAGCATGGTGCAGTTTGGTTCGCGGTGTAGTTGTCACTCAACAGCGTTGATCCACAACTGTCGTACAGCACATACGGCGGAACGCAGCTGACCACGCGACAGGTCACCGGGCCTGAGCAGGAGATATCAGTGTTGCACTGGCCGTATCGAAAAAGGGCACAACAAACATGGCGTTTGTCACACGACCCCCCTGTGTCCGGGCAGCTACAACTGCAGGCAATGCAACTTGAACTGCAGAAATTGCCACACCCGTTGGTGCAAGTGCACCGGGGGTGACAGTCGACGTAGTAGCGACTCGAAGGTTGTCCGTTGACCAAGCAATAACTCGAACCGGTCGCCCGCCACCACCCGCCGACAAAGTGACCGGGCGGGCAATTGTTGATCCCACGATGAATTGAACAGCAAAAGGCGCTGTAACCATCGTTACAACCAGGCGCTGGCCCGCAAACCGCGGCATATGCTGTTACAGGGCGAAGAACAAAGGTCGCAGGAGCCACCACCAGAGCCGTGGCTGCCATGGTCAGCTTCGAAAGAAAACTCCTCCGTTCATTATTTGTAGGAGGATGGGCCCAAAGGACCGCCCGTTCGAAAATCGTCACGATTTGCGCACTCCCGCCAGTCGTGCGCCTTCACCGATCACGATCCAGGCCAGCGCGGCCCCGAGCAGAGATACGACGAAGCTCAAAGGCCCGGTCGCACCCGGGTTCCCCGCGACGACCGCTGTTTCCAACCCTGCGCCGAATGAGGTTGCCAGGGCGACGACATTCACCACTATGTGGCCCCAGTACGGCGGAGTATCCGGCGTCCCGAGGCATCCACAACTCGCGATGGGAACCGACCGGAGCTTCGCGGCAATAATCCATGCGAGGAAGGCGAGATACATGACGCCCTGGGCAATGTAGGCAAGAGGAGAATGAGTTGCTAAAACGGAGACGCCCACCGTTATCTCAGCCAAGCCAAGAAGTCGTGCCGCGTTGTTGTGGACGGGTAGCCCCATCGCCCGGATTGCCCGCGCCGTGTCGCTTGGCTTGACAAGCTTTACCAGCCCCGTTGCAACCAACAAGGCGGAAAAAATGGCTGCGGTGGTCCCAAGCACCCTGGGGACTGTAGCTCAGGGCCGTTGCTCCCAGTACCTAACCGATTCGTTAGGTCGCCGGAGAAAAGCTCCGATTTTGGGCTTCGATGAGAGTGTCGGGGCCGAATGTCTGGAGAAGTTTTCGACTCATCAGGTCTTCAGCTTCGATTCGAGCCCGGATCACTTCGACTTGGTCGGAGTCGTCGGTGTCGTAAACGGTCATGGTGTCACGTGCCCCGACAAAGCGAAACTCCTCGAATCGCTTGAGCCGGGTCATTCTTCCTCGGCCGATTTCTCCCTTTCGGGGGCATCGACGAGCCCGGTCGGGATCTCGGCCATGCAATTAGGGCACACCACCACCGCTACTGCTCCCGCATAGAACGAGAACTCGCATTCCGGACATGTGATCTTGGGGATTACCGGCTCCGGGGGCGGGGGTGGAGGCGTCGGTGCCATATTGGGCTGCACGCCCGGCGCAGTCGGGTATCCACCCTGGGCAGGCGGCTGCGCCGCTCCACCGGCATCACGAATCATGTTCACCGAGCCACACGACGGGCAGGCGTAACGACCGGGACCGGGGGCGTCGAATTGAGTTCGGCATGATCCGCATCGCACCATCATTTGTAAATCCTCATTTCATTTCTCCTCAAACGGAGTGACCGGCTCTCCGACCGCTCCGATTTGTACCAAATAGTCTGCTTCATATCGAAGCACATCGGCGACAGCTTCGGGAGAATGGGTCACGCCATGCTTTTCTCTGATCTCCTCGACGATGAAATCCACCGACGCTTCGTGTCCTCCGGCCACTGTCTCAACCGGGTTCTTCCGATCGTCCTGTGCCAGACCCTGCAAGTAGAAGATCTCCCATTCAATAATCCGGAGAATGTCAGACCTGGATAGGTCTGTCTTCCCATCAGCCTCAAGCCTCTCCGAAATATGTTTCACCGCGTCGTCTATCACATACTCCAATGGGTCGTAAGAGGGCCGACGCTTCGCTTCCTGATAAACGACCATCGCGACAATCACCAATAGCAAGCCCACAAGCAGCCCTAAGAAAGCAATTAAAGATGCGCCGGTCACGGCGTCAATCGTACCGACAGACGAGGTCTAGAAGGCCGCCACCGGTAGGTCCATGATGTGACCGTCCTCGGCCACCGCAAGCCCGGCACGCGCCTTCACATTTGGTGCCACAT
>JBBKXI010000176.1:0-5785 GCA_037969415.1 Acidimicrobiia bacterium
AACGCGTCGAAGACCTAGACCGGTGGCTCCACGAATACAATCATCACCGATACCACACCGCCATCGACGGCCCACCCATAAGCCGCGTCAACAACCTCAGGGATCAATACACCTAGGTCTCATCGACACAACCGTGAATCTAACGAGGATGCCGCCGCTGGCAGGTCGACTGCCCGAGCTATTTCTTGGTTGGTTTGGGTTCGAGAGTGCCGATCCAGTCATAGCTCTTATCGAACCAATCTCCGAGCACGTCGGTTTGTCCCAACAGGTCGGCCGGTACTGACAGGTAATCACGCATGACGCTCCCATACTGAACCACTGGACCGCTGTCGTAGAGCGACAAGAACTCCTCTTGAAGCTCATCCGACAAACGGAGCGCCATCACGCCATCGGAGTCCAAGAAGCTGAACATATGGCCATTGCGGGCCGTGTACGGATTCTTTGCCCTTCAGTTTCGAGCCGCCGGTGCTCCCATCCACAACGGCGGCGTAGAGATCGAGTGCTTCTGCCGGTCCTTGATAGTCAGATCCTCTTGGCACAGGGTGACCTCCTGATTTCGTCTCGTATTCACTATGACTGTAGGGAATGGCAAACAAGCTTGTCTCGATGCGGAACCATTCGCCCCCGAGGAAGTTCGACGTCCGGACGTACGTAGATGCATGCCAAAGCCTTCATCGTGCTCCATCTACCGACTCCGTTCGCGACCCACGTCACAGAACGCGAGATGGGTCGGCGGCCACCCTGATCGTGCATTTCCTCAACAAAGGTCGCGCTCTTCTGTCGGGTTTCCGGCCGATCTTTGCAACATCTTGATGATTCGTTGAAGCGCAATTGAGCACAAAAGGAGGATCTTGGAGGTGACACTCAACACGAGGACCCATCCCCATGCCAAACACGATCGACCCCCGGCCGGCCGACAGGCCCCGGACGCGCGGTGCGCAGAAAGTATGGGTGGCGACTGTCTCTCTCATCGTTCTCAGCATCGCGATCCCCGCCTTGGCACTCGACTCGCGTTGCGAAAAGTATCCCGACCGCCCGAAATGCGAGGCAACGGACGGCGACACTACGACAACCACGACGCTGCCGCCGGAGATCACCACAACCACAACAGTTCCCCCGGAACCAACCACGACAATGCCCGTACCGAACCTGTTCGATGCTGTATCGGTGATCGGATGCTCCAACACTCATCACTCCGCCACCGGGTACGCGGATCTGTCGGATGTCGACCTTCTGGTCAACACCGCGTGGGCGGGCCATACAGTCAAATATTGGGCGAGCAACACGACGCCTTGGACCGAGCACTACCTTCCCTTGCGGCCACTCGACGGGTTCGACGGAGCATGGCTCAATCTCTGCGAACGAGCCGTCGAGGGGTTGACTTTGGAAAATGTCGAGTTAGTGCTCGCCAAAATCTGGGAGATTGACCTCGGGATTCCGGTCTGGATCTCCCCGCTGAATTACTACGAGAACGAGGAATGCTTGGTGACCAACGGCAATCAGATTCCGACTGACGGTTCGCTCATTGCCGATGTCCTGGTTGCCGATCACGAACTCGTATTGCGGGGCCCTGATCTCGGTCCACTATCTGAGGAGTTGTTGAGGGCGGACCAGTGTCACCCCAATCGCGATGGCACCGAGTTCCTCGGTTCCCAATTGGTGGGGTTCTTCGATACCTAGCCTGAGTCGGCTCTAACAGAATGATGGATCCGGTATCACGCGAGTGTTAGGAAGGGACACTACAAAGGCGAGCTCGTCGGCATCATTCACTGTCAACCGGCCACAAACGAGCAACCAACTAGGTCGTGTAAAAGCGGCGGTGAAGTTCTTTCACTCTGGCCGCGAGTTCTTCCGCCGGTCCGTCGACCTCAATACCTGGGACGACGTCCCGGATCGGGAGCGTTTCAACCGGCGATGGAGGCACCCCCAGGTCGGATAGCCACCCAGATAGTTGAGCCGAAGACGCGGCATAGACGATCCGTCCCAGCCCGACCCATCCGTGGGCGGCTGCACACATCGGGCAATGTTCTCCCGACGTGTACACCGTGGCGTCGGCTCGATCTTGGGGAGACATGTTTTCGGCCGACCATCGTGCCAGGAAGAACTCGGGATGGCGGGTTCGGTCTCCTGAAGCAACATGGTTGTGGTCTTCGGCGAGCACCTTGCCGTCACGGTCGACCAGAACCGATCCGAAGGGCTCATCGCCGGATTCAAGGGCGGCTTCTGCAAGCTCGACGCACCGTTCGAGGTGCTGAAGATCTATTGCGTCCATGACGTCAGGTTACGGCGTTTGGAATCGGCCCAAGGAGGTCCCATTTATTACCGGCCACGTCGAGAAAAACTGCGACACGGCCATAGGGTTCATCACGTGGTTCTGTGACGAACTCGACCCCTTTCAACAACATTGACCGCCATGCTGCATCGAAGTCGTCGACCCGGAGGAAAAGCCCGACCCGACCCGCATACTGATCGCCGACCGAGTTGGCTTGGACCGTCGGCCCGAGCCAGCAGCAACCCGGTCTGCGCCCCGGTTGGCCGCACGACCACCCAGCGTTTCGGACGTCCATCATTCGTCGTCGAGGGGGAGTCCTCGTCCAACTCGAAACCCAGAATGTCCACAAAGAATCGGATAGCTTCGTCGTAGTTTTCGACGATCAACGCCATTTGTTCGATATGCACCCGGCCAACGGTACGCCGCGTTGGACCTGATCTCGTCGAATTGGTTTGTCCACACGTACCGATCTCATTCATTGAAAGGCGAATACGGAATCGGCCGCAGCAAATGGATGAGCGCTTCATTGGCTTGGCGACGGCGAAACGGACTCTGCGCGGTGTCTCTTCTTGGTTCTTTTGAAGTTGGGTTGACATGTCTAACGCTATTAGTTATATTGTCTAATGTCATTAGTCACGCGAAGGAGTACATCGTGCAACACGAGATTCATACCCAGATCAACATTGATGCCCCGCCCGAAGCGGTCTGGCAGGTGCTGACCGATTTTGACGGTTACGCAGGTTGGAATCCGTTTATCACCTCATCCGCGGGCAAGCCCGAGGTCGGGGAGAAACTCATCAATCGTCTCGAGCCTCCCGGTGGTAGAGCGATGACCTTCAAGCCGGAGGTAACGGTTGTCGAGGCTGGGAAGACCCTTGAGTGGTTGGGCAAACTCGGTTTCTCCGGTTTATTCGATGGTCGCCACCGCTTCGAGATCGAATCCTCCCCTTCCGGCACAAAGTTCACGCAGGCGGAATCGTTCGAGGGCGTGCTGGTACGTCCGATGAGGAGTTCGCTCGACACCCAGACCAAATCCGGTTTCGAGGCGATGAATCTTGCTTTGAAGGCGAAGGTTGAATCCCTGGTCGTCCACTGATGGGTCGCAAGCTGGGGCTAGATCTAGACCAGGTCGTTGCGGCGGCCACGCAGATCGCCGACAGCGAAGGCTTGGGGGCACTGAGCCTGGCGTCGCTGGCCTCGGCGCTCGGAGTGCGATCCCCATCTCTCTACACCCACGTCGACGGTCTCGATGGGCTTCGTCGTCAGCTCACGTTCCACGCGGCACGCCTTCTCACCGTCGAACTCACTGACGCTGCCGAAGGGTTAGAAGGGACAAAGGCACTAACCGCAATCGCCGTGCAACTGAGATCGTTCGCTCATCGACATCCCGGACTGTACGAGACCTTTCTGCCGGCGCCGACCCCGGATGAGGATCCGGACCTGGCCTCCGCCTTGGAGGGGCCGGTCAAACTGGTCGGGTCGGTCTTGGCAAGCATGAACATAGACCCGATACACGTGATCCCTCTGATCCGTGCCTTGCGATCTGCGGTTCACGGCTTCATCGACCTTGAGCTTCATGCCGGCTTCGGTCTGCCTGACGACATCGACGATTCATTCACGACCACAATCAACCTTGTCATCGAGACCATCGCCGCCGTTGAGGAGAAAGCGATGCTCGATCAGGCATAACGCTTTCTTGTCTCGGAGGTTGAGCAGTGGGAAGCCGGGAATGTGCGCGAGACGACACGATATCGCGTGCTTGCGGTGGTGTCCGACGCGTAGGCTCTCTGGGGAGGAAAGGACGAATATGCGTATCGACGCTTCTATCACTGTTGATCGGCCGGTGGCTGATGTTTGGGAGTTCTATGCGGTCAACCATGTCGTCAACCATCCGAGGTGGGACGAGACCATCGAGTTGGAGGCGACATCAGATGAGCCGATAGGAGTTGGGATAGTCATCCAGCGGCGGATAACTCGGTTCGGGAACGTGACCGAGGGAACGATGGAAGTGACCGAATTCGAACCCGAATCTGCGATGCGGGTCAGAACCCAGGACGGGCCGATGACCATCGACGGCTTCGCCACGTTCCAAGCCGTGGGAGACAAAAAGACAGAATTCACCATCGGTGGTGATATACCCGGCATCGACGAGACCATGGCCGAACAGATCCGATCGATGATGGGGACGAGCGTTGCCAACATCAAGGCCCTGATCGAGTCCGAAACCTGAAGCCCCGACATTTTGTCATCGATCCGCTATCTGAGGATTCACACCGGGCGCTTATGAGTCCAATTGGGCCGCATGGCGCAATCGGGAAACTCGTGCTGATCGTGTGGTTGCGGAAATACGGCTGCTAGTCCGGGGAGCCGGACGTGCATGACACGCTAGGCCCGAAGGGGGTGGCTATGAGGTTGATCATGGCGCGGACCCGTCTTAATCGGGCGGTCGATTTACAACTTCATTTCGTCGCTTTGGCGTGTGATAATCCTTTCGCATAGGCAGGTCTGCCGAAAGGAGCATTGAGTGAGGCAACCTCCGAGTTGGCTCCCCGCAGCCGATTCCGCCAAATGGCACAACCGCCGACGGTGGGATGGACTTGGATACATCCGAGTCTGGAGTCTCGCCAATCCGTCATGGGAACGGGACATAGATTGGCTGATTCAGATCACCGAGCGAAGCCGTCCCACGGAGCCCGGACGGCAGCGAGATGCCCTGGATGAAGCAATTCAAGCCGCCAAGTCCTACCGAGCCCTCCAAAACAAAGGACAAGCCCAGGAGAAGGTTGGGACGCGGTGTTGGATGCACTCGACAAGTATCTGGCTTTGATCCAAGAGGTGCACCTCGGGAAAGTGGATGATGCCGGATTCTCCGGCCGACAAGCCAAGGTGCTGCCTCCACCAGATTGACGGCGGTCTTTTACGCGTGCCACCTCCTCGCGCGAACGACAAAACGCCGGAACCCCTACCCAGCCCGACGCGATGTTGAGCAGAGGGCGTGGGGAGATATACTTCTCCGGTACCGACCTCTATGGTTGGAAACAACTGGGGACGTAGAACAGTCTGGAGTGTTCGCTGGCCTGTCAAGCCGGAGGTCGCGGGTTCAAATCCCGTCGTTCCCGCCACCGGGGTCCGAAAGGGCTCAGGCCGAATCCGTCAGGATTCAAATCTGGCTGCGTGAGCAATCAGACGAGGTCAGGTAGCTCAGTCGGTAGAGCGCTGGTCTGAAAAACCAGAGGTCGACGGATCGACGCCGTCCCTGACCACAACTCACGTTCAAATCGCTAGGCCGTCCCGAGCGTCGGGATTTGCCACGTCCCCCCGTTTTCCTCTTCGCCCCGTGACTAGTCACCTTGATTGGGTTGGGAATGGACATCTCGCATTTTGGTCCGCTGCCCGATATGTCCGTATACATGAAACTAGAACGAAAATCGATGGCCAACCTCAAGAACGACCGCAAACTTGCGGCCTTCCCCATCGCCTTGGTGATGGTCAATAGCCTGGGTGTCCCAATTG
>JBBKXI010000177.1:0-20103 GCA_037969415.1 Acidimicrobiia bacterium
AGCTCAGGCATCCACGCAAGTTACCCGATTCAGATCAACCCAGGTCCATCGATCACTTACTCTCCCTCCATTCATGGAGGGAGTACCCGAGCGTCAGCGAGGGGGAGGGTGGACGTCACAACACCCACGCAGAGCAATGCGCGGAGTTTCTACCGTCTCCACCCCCGGCCGTTGCTTCCTGCAACGGCCACCCCCTCCAACGCTGCGCTCTGGAGAGGGAGTGGCAAGCGGTGTGAGAGTTGGCACCCGGAGGAAGTTCCCTTTCGGCAGCTTTTAGGCCGAAATAGAAGAGAGGCGGCGCATTTGCGCCGCCTCTTTTCTTCATCTAGTTGGTGTGACTTCAGTCCATATCGAAGCTGGGGGCGGCACGACGCTCGCCGGAGGAAACATCCTCCTTGGCGTTGCCATCCGTATTGCCGTTCTGACTCCCGCTTTTGTAGCTGCTACTGCTTTTGTCGCGATCACGGTTGTTGTCACGGTCGCGATTGCGGTTGCCACCACGGTCATTTCCACCGCGGTCGTTGCGACCACGTCCGCCGTTGCGATCGCCACCACGGCCACGGTCCCCACCACGACCACCACGGTCGCCACCATCAGTAGATGGGGCTTCGGGGTCGGGCAAAGTCGCGCCGGGTAGGGCTTCGATGAGTTCGAGACTCACCTTGCCCCGCTCCAGGTCGCGGACCCGGACCTTGACTTCATCACCATCGGACAGGTAGTCCTCAACGTTCTCGACACGCTTGGAGCCGTCGATACGTGAAATGTGAAGCAAACCATCACGTCCGGGAAGGATGTTGATGAACGCACCAAACTTGGTGATACCCACAACTTTTCCTTCATACTCTTCGCCGATATTCGCCTCGGGCGGGAAAGCGATCTGCATGACCCGTTCCTTAGCGGCAGCGAGAGCTTCACCGTCCGAAGATGCAATGCGGACAATTCCATGGCCGTCGGCTTCATCGATTTCAATGCTGGCGCCGGTAACTTCTTCGAGTTCCCTAATGACAGCACCCTTGGGACCGATTACTTCACCGATCTTGTCCTTGGGAATCTCGATTGACTCAATCCGCGGCGCCCACTGATTCATCTCGGTGCGAGGCTCCGAAATGACAGCGTTCATGGCCTCCAGGATGTGGAGTCGAGCAACCTTTGCCTGTGTCAATGCGTTGATCAGGACTTCCGAAGGAAGACCCTCGATCTTGGTGTCGAGCTGCAATGCGGTAATCACATCGGCAGTACCAGCAACCTTGAAGTCCATATCACCCAGTGCATCTTCAGCACCGAGGATGTCGGTCAGGGTCACGAAGTTCCCATCCTTGTGGATGAGACCCATGGCGATTCCGGCGACAGGGGCCAGGATTGGAACGCCCGCATCCATTAGCGAAAGGGAAGATCCACAGACCGATGCCATTGAGGATGATCCGTTTGATCCGAGAACTTCCGAAACCAAACGCAGGGCGTAAGGGAATTCGTCCGACTCGGGCACAACCGGCAGCACTGCCTTCTCGGCGAGGGCCCCATGGCCGATCTCGCGTCGTTTCGGCCCGCGCATGAATCCGGTCTCACCGGTCGAGTACGGCGGGAAGTTGTAGTGGTGCATGTAACGCTTCGAGTCCTCGGTGGCGAGGGTGTCGAGCATTTGCTCCATCTTGAGCATGCCAAGTGTTGTGATATTGAGCACCTGAGTCTCGCCACGCTGGAACAGCGCCGAGCCATGGGTGCGGTCAATGACGCTCACCTCTACCGACAGCGGACGAACATCGGTCAGGCCACGCCCGTCGAGACGGATACCTTCATCGATTACGCGCTGACGTGCCATGTTCTTGAAGACCTTCTTGAATGCTGACTTGGCGTCGCTCAAACCGTTCGCGTCATCCTCGGCAAGAGCGAGTTCTGCGAAAACCTCATCGCGAGCAGCGGATTCGGCATTCTGGCGCTCATGCTTGCCAGCGATTTTGATCACTTCGGCAACCTTGGATGAAGCGATCGCCTCAACCCGGGTGTACATGTCTTCGCTGTAGTCCGAAACGAGTGGGAACTCAACTTCTGGAATGTCTACCTGGTCGGCGAGTTCGATCTGCAGGTCGATCATCTGAGCGATGTACTGCTTCGATTCGTCAAGACCTCGGGCCACGGTGTCCTCATCGGACGGCTGATCGCCATCTGCGATAAGACGAAGGCCGTGCGGCGTTGCACCGGCCTCAACCATCGTGATATCAACTTCTCCATCACTATTGCGATGGCCAACGACGGTCAACTCGAAAACCGACTCTTCGAGTTCATCGGCGGTCGGGAAAGCGATCCACTCACCCTTCTTGAGGCCGAGGTGGATGCCACCAAGAGGACCCTCAAAAGGAATCGGACTGACGCTCAGAGCTGCCGATGCGCCGTTCAGCGCAATTACGTCAAATGCGTATTGCGGGTCGACCGAAAGGCTGGTTGCAACGATGTGCGTCTCACAACGGAAGCCTTCTTTGAATGAAGGTCGGAGGGGTCGGTCAATGAGGCGGCAGGTAAGAGTTCCCTGCTCGCTGGGACGACCCTCGCGTCGGAAGAAAGATCCGGGGATCTTTCCGACGGAATACATCCGCTCTTCAAAGTCGACTGTTAGGGGGAAGAAGTCAACGCCCTCGCGTATCGTCCTACTTGCTGTGGCGGTAACCAGAATCTGGGTACCACCGAGTGTGGCGACGACGGATCCGTCCGCTTGCATGGCCATTTTGCCTGTGCTGAGCGAGACTTCCTTGTCGCCTACGGTGCCACGCACCATAATTTCGGGCACTATGTGCTCCTTATTGTTTAGGAGCCGGGGACCTGTTGGCAGTGGTCAAATCTAAGTCTGTCTTTGGGGCTCGGGCTCTTTCTTCGCCCTCGCTGACCCTCAGACTTCACCACTGACAACTGGGTCCGGCTCGTTTCTTCTGTGTGATCCCGGTCGGTTTGACCGGATCTATATGCAAGAAGCTTCCGAAGACGCTTCCCACAAATCTTGTTAGCGACGAAGGCCAAGCTTGGCGATCAACGCTCTGTATCGCTCGACGTCCTGTCGACGTAAATAGTCTAGAAGCCGGCGACGCTTTCCGACCATCATCAGCAATCCACGCCGACTGTGATGGTCATGCTTGTGGTCGCGGAGATGTTCGGTGAGATGGGTGATTCGCTCGGTAAGCAGGGCCACCTGCACCTCGGGGGAACCTGTGTCGCTCTCGTGTGTGCCGTATTCGGCCACTATTTCTGTTGGTGTCTTCATTACGCGTAAAACCTAAATTGGTAAGAGGGAACGATGTAACTGTAACAGAACATCAAATTCAACCCGTAAACGAACTGAGGATATTCCGGGTATTGGCGACGTCTTCGGTCATCCTCGATACCAGCTGATCCACACTTTCGAATTTGAGTTCGGGGCGCAATCGCTCGACGAATTCGACCGTCAACTCTTCGCCGTAAATGTTCTCATCAAAATCGAGAATGTACGCTTCAACCAACCTCTCGCCCCCACCAAACGTGGGACGAACACCAACGTTCGTGGCGGCGGGATAGGCAACGCCTCGAAGTTCGACCATCGTTGCGTAAACACCGTCAGCGGGCAGGCATTTTCGACCGATCGGGTGCAGGTTGGCGGTTGGAAATCCAATGGCTCTCCCTCGTTTGTCTCCGTCGACAACCGTGTTGGTGATTCGAAATCGCGATCCCAACATTGCTGCAGCTCCGGAAACATCGCCCACTTCGACCAGATCGCGGATCCGGCTGCTTGATATCGGCTCGTCGGCAACGTCAACCAGATCGACCACATTGACAGCCACCCCGTGTTCGTTCCCGAAGGCCCGGAGAAAAGCCACATCTCCGGCCCGATCACGGCCAAAGTGAAAATCGGAACCCACCGTCAAGGTGGAGACACCGAGCCGGTCTACAAGCACCGACCGTACGAAGTTGCCGGGTTCGAGATACCTCACGTCCTCGAGATTGAGTACTGCAACTAGCTCAACGCCAGTCTCGTCGAATAGCTCGATTCTCTCATCGAGGGTGGTTAGAAGGCGCGGTGAAATGCCGTGAGCCAGGATCTCGACCGGGTGCGGGTCGAAGGTCACAACGGTCGGTACACCACCATCAGCGAAGGCCATTCGGAGTAGGTCACGATGCCCGCGATGGACACCATCGAACACTCCTACGGAAAGTGAGGTTCCGCTCTGCACCGTCCACGTGTCGGGGCTACCGCTCAAAACTCTCATTGAGTGGGAATTACGACTTCAGCGCGACAGGTATCACCCGACCGAACGTACACAGCGATCAGATTGCCATCGGGGTCGAGAACTCTGACCGGCATAGCTTCGGGAATCTCGGTCATCGCACCGCCGACAAAACGGACTCCATGTCCGACCGCGGCAGCCGTCTCCCGGTCAACGCTGACGGAATGCAGGTCGGCCAGTGCCTCGGAAGGAGATAGCAACTTTTCCTGCCATTCCCCGAGATCGTCAGCACTGATTCCATGATCAATCGCGGTCAAAGAGCCGGTTCGGGTCCGTCGCAACGATGTGAGATGGGCCGACCCACCAAGCGCCCCGGCTATATCATCTGCCAGGCTGCGAACGTAGGTTCCCTTCCCGCATACCACGCGAAACTCGACTTTCGGATATGGCCCCGGTCCAACATCGAGGAAGTCGAGTTCGTCGATCCTGACCTCTCGGGCCTCACGCTCGATCACGACGCCTTCGCGAGCCAATTCGTAGAGCCTTCGACCGTTATGTTTCAAAGCGGAGACCATAGGTGGGACCTGGTGAATGTAGCCCAAGAAGCGTTCCCTGACCCGATTGAGGTCATCCATCGCGATGTCCATCGGCTCACGGCTCAACACCGATCCGTCGGCATCGAGAGTGTCGGTGGAGACTCCAAATTCAGCTGTGGCCAGGTACTCCTTCGATTGGTCCTGGATATAACGGATCAGCCGTGTCACCGGGCCTATAGCGACGACCACAACTCCGGTGGCCATTGGATCGAGTGTTCCGGCGTGGCCGACTTTTTTGACGCCCGTCGCTCGTTTCACCCTTGAGATGACGGCGTTCGAGGTTATCCCGCCCGGCTTGTCGACCACCAGGAATCCTGAAGTCACCTCTGCTCCATAGCCTTCGCCGTCACTGCCGCTATCGCTTTCTCGGGCGACATATTGACACTGGCCCCGGCAGCGAACCTATGTCCCCCGCCTCCAAGGCTTGCGGCGATGGCCCCGACGTCAGTCGCACCACGGGACCGCATACTCAGCTTGATCCGACCGTCGGCGTATACCTTCACCAGAAGAGCGACATCAGCTTCGACCGGAAGCCGAACCGTGTTGATCAGATTGTCGATATCACCCCAGTCAATGCCCGCATCCACCAGATCGGCAGAGGTGATCACCGCGCTAACCACACTCGCATCAGCGTCAAGAGAGGCCGTGGATAGGGCTGACGCCGCAGCTTTGAGATACCCGAACGGTGCTTTGTCATAAATCTGTTGTCCGATGTAGTCAGTATCGGCCCCGGCAGCGACGAGCCCGGCGGCAAGTCGCAGCGTTGATGGCTTGGTGGCCGAATACTGGAAGCGGCCGGTATCGGTGACGATCGCGGTGTGGAGACAGGTGGCGATTTCGGCTGTGATAGGCCATTCCAGAATCTGCAGCAATTCGGCGACGAGTTCACCGGTTGCGGCTGCCTCTCCGTCGACAACGGAGATATCGCCGAACCCTACGTTGGTGATGTGGTGGTCAAGAACGATGAGTGTCCTCGCGTTGCCGGCATTCGAGGCGAGTTCCCCCAAACGATCCTTCGATCCTGCGTCCAGAACAACCATCAATTCCGGTGCAGCCGGAAATTCACGTGGTGACACCAGGCCAAATTGGGGAAGAAAGTTGAGATTGGTGGGCACAACGAACGGGGACCCGAAAGATGCTTGCACCTGTTTCCCGGTGTTCGACGCTGCGATAGCGAGACCCATCATCGATCCCAGAGCATCCCCGTCAGGGCCAATATGACAAGCAAGGGCGAGGCTTTCGCTTCCCTCGATGGCCGTAGCTGCACGCCGAAGTTCTTCGGAGCCGGACATCGTTATTCCTCCTCAGTGTGGATTGTTCGCAGAATCTCGTCGATCCTGGTGCCGGCAGCAATGGCCGGGTCGATCTCAAATTCGAGAATGGGTGTGTATTTGATCCGGACCTGTTTTGCGATTTCGCGTTGCAACCTGGGAGCAGAGTGATTGAGGGCCTCCAAGACCCCTTCGTGGTCATCGGACAAGACATCGACATAGACCAAAGCTTTTCTCAGGTTGGGGGCCGTGTCTACTCCGGTGATCGCGATCAGCTCAAGTCTTTCGTCACTCAGTTTTTCGACTTCTTCGGCAAGAACTTCGCGGAGAATCGAATTCACTTTGAGCATGCGTGGAGTTGTCATCGCCCATACCTTCGGGGAGTCTCGATCGCTACGTTCTCGCGACCTCGCGGATCATGTAGACCTCGATCAAGTCGCCCTCTTTGATGTCGTTGTAGTTCTCAAATCCCATCCCACACTCAAATCCCGATGCCACCTCTCGGACATCGTCCTTGAAACGACGCAGCGACGAGACGATTCCGTCGTGGACGACGACACCGGCCCTGAGCAGACGGGCCCGAGCGCCCCGCTGGACATTGCCTTCGAGGACATAACATCCGGCGATCGTCCCACCACGGGGAACCTTGAACGTTTGACGCACTTCGGCCGTACCGAGCACTTGTTCTTGCTCGTCGGGCGCTAACTGGCCGACAAGCATCGCCTCGATGTCGTCGAGCAATTCGTAGATGATGCTGTAAGTTCGGACTTCGATGCCAGCTTGTTCGGCAGCCTTGCGCGATTTCGGTTCAGGGCGGACGTTGAATCCAACAATCACCGAACTGGTGACATCAGCAAGGGAAACATCGTTCTCGTTGATCCCTCCAACCGCTGCGTGCACGATTTGGATCTCGCCGCCATCTCGTTCGATTTTGCCAATCGCTTCTCTGAGGGCTTCCAACGATCCCTGAGCGTCGGCCTTTACGATCACATTGAGCTGGGCGTCCTCGGTGCGAAGGTTCTCCAACAGACCCTGCAGCCGGTCTCGAGCAGTTGGCATTGCTTGCTCGGTCAGCTTGATCTGTTCCTGGCGGTCAGCGGCGATTTTCCGCGCTTCCCGATCGTTTTTGACCACCTCGAAGAAGTCGCCGGCCGAGGGCACGTCGTCCCAACCCATGATTTGGACGGGTGTTGCCGGACCGGCCTTCTTGATCTGATTGCCGGCGTCGTCGAGAAGAGCGCGCGCCCGACCTGAGATTGCGCCGGCGACGAAGGCATCGCCTTGCTTGAGCGTTCCTCGTTGAATGATTACCGACGCCATTGGACCCCGTCCCACTTCGAGCTGGGCCTCAACCACTACCCCGGATGCACCCGGTTTGGGGTTCGCCTTGAAGTCTTCCAACTGGGCGATCAAGTCGATGACCTCGAGGAGGTCGGCAACGCCATCACCTTTGAGGGCCGAAACCTCTATCGATGGAACGTCGCCGCCCAACTCCTCAACAATTACACCGTGTTCGGTCAGTTCGGTGCGAACGCGGAGTGGATCGGCACCCTGAACATCCATCTTGTTAACTGCAACGATCATCTTGACCCCCGCCGCAAGCGAGTGCGAGATGGCTTCGACGGTCTGGGGCATGACTCCATCGTTGGCCGCCACAACCAGAATCACGATGTCAGTTATGTTGGCGCCGCGGGCGCGAAGGGCAGTGAAAGCCTCATGGCCGGGCGTATCGATGAATGTGATCGGATGACCATTGACATCAACCTGATAGGCCCCGATGTGCTGGGTGATTCCCCCCGCTTCGTCATCGACGACCCGGGCGTTGCGAATAGTATCGAGCAGGGTTGTCTTGCCATGATCGACATGGCCCATCACGGTTACAACCGGAGGACGGGGGACCAAGTCGGCCTCAGCGTCATCGAACTCAGGTTGGACAGCCACCACAGGTGCTGCCGATTGCTCCTCGATTTCGATGATGTAGCCAAACTTTTCAGCCATTTCGTCAATCAGACCCGGCGGCATCTCGTGGTTGGCGCCGGCCGGGATTCCGAGTTCAAGTAGCTCTTTTACAACTTCGCCAGCCGGTTGGCTGATTGCTTCAGCAAAATCTGCGACGGATGCACCCTGTTTGATGGTTGCTATCTCGATTTCAACGTCGGAGCCGGATTCGAGTTCCGGTTCGGCACCGACCTCTGGTTCGGCCTCGGGCTTTGTTTCGACGATGACCTCGGGTTCGGGAGCCGTTTCTGTCTCCGGCGCTGCTGCGGCGATCACTTCGACTGCCGCAGCCTCACTGGATGACATCGCCTTCTTAATCAGCGCGACGCCCTCGTCATCGAGACCTGACGAAGCTGTTTTTACCTCAAGACCCAACTCCTTTGCCTGATCCAAAACATCCTTGGATTCCAGGCCCAGGTCGCGGGCTAATTCGTAGACCCTCACTAAATAATCTCTCTCATTCGCTTTCGTCGTCGGCTGACGCTTCGGTGTTCTCTGTGGACGCATCCTCGTCGTCTGTTGCCGCTACATCGGCTGGCGTCTCGTCAGTCGCCACTACTTCGTCGGGCGTTTCATCAGCCACCGCCTCATCGGCAACGACGGCTGGCGTTTCTTCCGGCGCCACTACTTCGTCGGGCGAGTCTTCCGTCGCCAACTCATCAGCAACGACGGCAACATCGCCATCTTCGGCAGGGGCCACCACGGCCTCCACCGGGGCAGATGTTTCATCGGCGTGGATGTCGACTTTATAGCCGGACAACCGGGCTGCAAGACGGGCGTTTTGTCCCTCTTTGCCGATCGCAAGGGAGAGCTGGTGCTCCGACACAATGACGTCTGCCGTCTTTTCGTCTTCGTTGATCTTGACTTCCTGGACCTTGGCCGGGCCTAAAGCTTCAGCGATGAACTGCCCGATATCGTCGCGCCATTGCACCACGTCGACCTTCTCGCCACGCAGTTCATTTACCACCTGGCGCACCCGGGACCCGCGAGCGCCCACACACGCACCCTTGGGATCAACATTGGGGTCGTGAGAAATCACGGCAATCTTTGTCCGGTGACCGGGTTCCCGTGCGATGTTGACAATCTCAATTGTCCCGTCGGTCAGCTCTGGTACTTCCAGTTCGAGCAGACGACGAACCAGGTCGGGATGACTACGGGAGACGACGATCTGAGCTCCCTTTCCTTCATTTCGGACCTCGATGATTAGAGCCTTAACCCGGTTCCCTCGCTCAAGACGTTCGAAAGGAATTCGTTCCGAACCGGGAAGAATTGCCTCAGCATCGCCGAGATCAAGAATCACCGATCGGTAGTCGACCTGCTGGACGAGGCCAGTGATCAAGTCACCTTCGCGGCCCTCGTACATGTCAAAAACCAACTCCCGCTTGGCTTCACGCAATTTGTGTTGCATCACCTGCTTGAAGGATTGAGCGGCTATACGGCCGAAGGCTTCTCCGTCGGGTGTGTCTTCCCACTCGTCAACGACGTTGCCATCCTCATCGAGGACCTGAGCGTAGACAGTCACTTCACCCGAATCAGGGTCGATGGTCACCCTCGCTTCCTCGGCTGCTCCCGGACTCCGCTTGTACGCGGCGACCAGGGCGTTCGCGAACGCATCGAGGATGGCGTCAACTGCCACCCCTCGTTCCCGGGCGAGGACCTCAATGGCCTCCATCATCGTATCGAGTTGCATAATTCTCCTTAGTGCCCTGGCCTGGGAGCCTTCTCCCACCGAAATACTGTGTTGGCCTTGACCAAATCGTCATACCGGAATGTCTCGGTTTGGTCGTCGACTTCAACCGAAAATGAATCCTCAGAGGCGTCGGCGAGGATTCCGTGCACGGTCCGCTTCGAATCGACAGCTCCGACCTTCGCAACGATCTCTTTGCCGATCGCCCTGGCAAATTGATCCGGCCGCCGGAGCTTTCGCTCCAGTCCAGGTGTCGTCACTTCCAGCCGGTAGGAACCGTCCATCGACGTTTCGTTATCTAGTTTCCGGGAGATGCTCCGCGAGAGGGCCGAGAGCCGGTCGATGTCGAGGTCCTCGCCGTCAATGGCTACGCGTAAGACCCGACCACCACCCGAGCCGGTAAGATCGATGTCATCCAATTCGAGTCTTTCTGCAGCCAAGTATGGCTTTAGAAGCTCCCAAATTTCTGCGGTTGTTGTCACTTGGTGTTGCCTGCTCGTCTCGAAAATACTCAGTAAAAATCTATGGCTCCACAGCAAACAGGTGGGTGCCGAGGCGCCCACCTGACCGAAAAGCGTCCTGTTGTCAGTGTGATTATAGAGGATTGGCCATACTGCCCCAACCGTTGGAAGTCACTGTCGCAGTTGGCTAAAGGACTGCCCTACCCACCTCGACCTGGCTCAGGAGGTGGCTAACAACCGAATCGATGCCAACTTCAGTGGTCACCAGACCGCGTCGCGTGGTCATTTCGACAACACCTGATTCGACGCCACGGGGCCCGACTGTCACCCGAAACGGGATACCCACCAGTTCGCTGTCGGCGAACTTCACCCCGGGGCGCTCCACACGATCATCAAGAATTACGTCGACACCGACTGTAAGCAGGTCTTCATAGAGTTTGGTCGCAGCGTTCGCGGTCGCTTCATCATCAGCGCGCAGGACAGTGATAACCACCTCGAAAGGAGCCACTGAAACCGGCCATATGATGCCCTTCTCGTCGTGGTTGCTTTCGACAATCGCCGCCATCCCTCTTTCAACGCCGATCCCGTACGATCCCATGATGACGGGATGGCTCGACCCCTCCTCATCCTGGACATACGCACCAAAGGCCTCGGAGTACTTCGTTCCCAGCTTGAAGATATGGCCGACTTCAATGCCCTTCCATAGCTCCAACGATGAACCACAAATTGGGCAAACATCTCCGGACACCACTGCCCTCAGATCGGCCCACACATTGACATTGATGTCGCGCTCCATCGACACACCCTGAAGATGCCAGTCGTCCTCGTTTGCCCCGGTAGTCAGATTCGACCGACCTCGTAAAGACTCGTCGGCGAAGACACGTAGATCGATCACTCCAACAGCACCGAGAGATCCGGGATGTGCGCCGAGTAGCTCAACGATCTCTTCGGGTTGGGCTGCGCGAATCTCTTCGCCCACGCCGGCGGCGTCGAGGAGTTTCTGCTCCTGGAGGTCATGATCTCCTCGAATGAGGACGAGAACCGGTTCATTGTCAAGGTAGTAGACGAGGGTTTTGATCTGTCGGTCCGGCCGCGCGATCTCGGGATGAGCCTCGGCCAATGCCCTGATCGTGCGCAAGCCAGGTGTCGCGTAACGCGACATGTCGGGGCCGCCGTCGTCCGTCACGTCACTAAGCGCCGAAGTTGCTTTCTCCAGGTTCGCCCGGTAGTCACATGACTCGCAAGTCACGATCCAATCCTCACCCGCGTTGCTCCTGACGATGAATTCGACTGATTCCGTACCACCCATGGCGCCCGATGATGCTTGTACGTCAACAGCCGCGACGCCCATGCGAGCAAAGATCCTCTTGTACGCGGAACGATGTTTGTCGAACCCGGCATCGAGCCCGGGCGAGTCGATGTCGAGACTGTAGGAGTCCTTCATGGTGAACTCGCGTACGCGCAATAAACCCGATTTCGGTCGGGGTTCATCACGGAACTTGGTATTCATTTGATACCAGATTTGAGGGAGTTGACGGTACGAGAACAACTCCGAGGCAAGTATCCCGAAAATCTCTTCTTCGGTCATACCGAGAACCAGGTCTGCCCCCTTTCGGTCCTTGAGCTTGAACAGGTTCTCGCCCATAAGGTCGAATCGACCCGATTGTTTCCAGATTTCTACCGGATGAAGTGTGGGAAGCATCATCTCTTGACCGCCAATCGCGTTCATCTCCTCCCGGATGATTCCAGCCACCTTGAGCCGAACTCTCTGACCCAATGTGAGCATCGTGTAAGAGCCCGCCGATAGCTGTCTCATGAAGCCGCCCTGCACCAGTAGCTTGTGGCTTACCGCGTCAGCGTCGGCGGGGGCGTCGCGAAGAGTTGGGATGAATGCATGGGACCACCGCATCAGGAATCCGCCCCGGCCACTTCCGTGACCCGCGCTTTCTTCTCGGCCGTCCGGTTGGCATCGCCCTGAATTTCAATAAGCTGGCGTCGGGTTGCGGCGGCTATTTCTTCGGCGTTGGCATCGGCGTGGGCGAGTCGGCTTTCCACACCTTCCTCGACCAGCTTCTTCGCTTCATCGAGCAGCGCTTCAACCATCTCGGATTCGGGAACCACCCGGACTACCTGGCCCTTGATGAACAGATGGCCTTTCCCCCGACCGGCCGCGATACCGATGTCAGCCTCGCGAGCTTCACCCGGTCCGTTGACCACGCAACCCATCACCGCGACCTGGATAGGCAAATTGGCGGCTTCCAAAGCAGCCTGGGCGCGGGTGGTGACGTCGATGACGTCCACCTCAGCGCGTCCACACGAGGGGCACGCAATGAGATCGAGGCCCTTTCTCTCTCGAAGCCCCAGGATTTCAAGTAGCTGTCGCCCCGCCTTCGCTTCCTCAACCGGGTCGGCCGTTAATGAGAAACGGATCGTGTCGCCTATGCCCTCGTTGAGCAGAGTTGCGATTCCCGCGACCGACTTGATCAGGCCGGCAGGTGGAGGGCCAGCCTCGGTGACCCCGAGGTGCAACGGATAGTCCACCGTTTCTGAGAGCAGCCGGTAGGAGGCGATCATCGAAGGGACGTTGGAATGCTTCACCGAAATCTTGATGTCGTGAAAATCGACTTCCTCCAGGTATCGAATTTCGATTTGGGCAGATTCAACCAGCGCCTCCGGAACCGCCGATCCGTATTTGGCGAGAAGATCCTTATCGAGCGACCCGGCGTTGACTCCTATCCGGATCGGGACCCCTCTGTCTTTGGCCTCCCGGGCTACGGTCTTTATCTGTTCTTCCTTACGAATGTTCCCCGGATTTAGGCGGAGACCATGGACCCCCGCTTCGAGCGCCGCAAGAGCGAGGCGATACTGATAGTGAATATCGGCGATTATCGGCACCGGACTGCGAGGAACGATCTCAGCCAACCCCTGTGCAGCTTCGACCTCGTTGCAGGTGATCCGGACAATGTCGGCACCGGCGCCGGCCAACGCGTAGACCTGAGAAAGAGTCCCGTCGACATCGGCAGTCTTGGTGGTGGTCATCGACTGAACTGTCACCGGGGCGAGACCCCCAATTGGGACCTTACCCACGTGAAGCTGGCGCGTTTCTCTGCGTTCAGGCATCAAGCTCCCAGACAAATCAAAGTGATATCGGATTGACGATATCGAGGATTATGGCGACCACGCCCAGGAATCCAAACAGAATGATGACCGCGGCGGCCACCGGCATCATCTTCTCCACATTCGCCTCGCGGTGGGTGACCTTCTCGTACAGGGCAACGGCGAAGTGTCCACCGTCGAGGGGAAAGAGAGGAAGTAGGTTCAACGTAGCCAGGATGACATTCACCAATGCCAGTATCCCGACGAAGGCTGCGGTCGTCTCCATCTGGCTCCCGATATTGACGATGCCGATCGGGCTTACCGGACGGATTTCCTCGTCAACATCAGTGTTCCCCAGGAGAACACCAAAGTACTGGGCAATGTTCGAGGGCCGGAGCATCTCACCAAGTGACCGGAAGGTATTTTCGATTCCGTTCCAGACGGCACCACCGGCCAATCCGACAGCCTGAAACGGTCCAACCGGTTCGATTTCGACCACCGGGCTAACCCCGAGGAAACCCGTTGTCGCTCCGGGGCGGTCCGATGACGGTTGCTCAATCAAGACGGCTTCGGTAGTGATTAATTCGCCGTTGCGATCTACAACGACATCGGTCGGGCCACCCCCGGCAGCGGCGAGCGCTTCCTCGACATCGTCCCAATCATTCGTCGCCGCGCCATCGATGCTGACGATGACGTCGCCGTCCTGAATACCAGCGACCGCCGCAGGCGACGGTTGCTCGACCCCATCAACCTCGACCGCGGGTACAACTCGATCGACTTCCAACTGAGGGGTGGCGAGCCCCTGTGAGAGGACCAGGCCATAGAACATGAGAAAGGCGATCAGAAAGTTGGTCCCGACCCCGGCCAAGACCACGAAGCTCTTCTCCCAGAACTTCTTCTCGCGATATGTCCTCCCTAGATCCGTCGGTTCCACTTCTTCAAGAGGGTTCATCCCAACGATCCGAACAAACCCTCCAAGGGGGAACCATTTGAATCCGTATTCGGTCTCCCCACGTTGCGTCGACCAGATTTTCGGACCGAATCCGAAGAAGAACTGTGTGACCTTCATTCCTACGGCTTTGGCCGCGAGGAAGTGACCGGCCTCGTGGGCGGTTACAAATAGAACGATGGCGAAGGCTGCGGCAAATCCACCAAGCATCGCGATTACGGTACCGGCGTCACCTCACTAGTAAGTGAATCAGACGCCCGATATCAAGGATGCGGCCATGATTCTCGCTTCGCCATCAACCGCGATCACATCGTCCAGGGACGAAAGATCTCGCCACTCGACACCCTCGAGTGTGCGGGCAACCACGTCGCTGATTCCGAGGAAGCCCAGTCGGCCCTGAAGAAAGGCTTCTACGGCCACCTCGTCAGCAGCATTCATCACCGCCGGTGATGATCCACCCTGGCGCCCGGCATCGAACGCCAGATCCAATGCGGGGAAGGAACGCCGGTCCGGTTCTTCGAACTCAAGAGTCACTCCCGAGAATTGAAAAGATGGGGCAATACCTGGAGCCCTATCTGGGGCGGTGAGCGCGTATTGAATCGGGATCCGCATATCGGCGTGGCCGAGATGCCCTTTCCAGGAACCGTCGACGAATTCAATCATGGAATGGACAATCGACTGAGGGTGAACCACAACATCAATCCGGTCGTAATCCAGGTCAAAAAGGTAGTGGGCCTCAATGACTTCGAGCCCCTTGTTGAACAACGTGGCCGAGTCGATTGTGACCCGGCGGCCCATATCCCATGTGGGATGGCGCAGGGCCTCCTCCGGCGTCACTCCTTCGAGTTGTTCCGGCGACATTCCCCGAAAAGGTCCCCCGGAAGCCGTGAGCATCAGCCGCGACACGTCGTCGATAGACTCGCCCACGAGACATTGGTAGATAGCTGAATGTTCACTGTCGACAGGGATGATTTCACCGCCCCCTCCGACAAGAGCTGCTTTCACCACCGGGCCACCGGCTACGAGACTCTCTTTGTTGGCGAGACCGACCCGGTTACCAGCAGCGAGTGCGGCGAGTGTGGCGGCCAACCCGGCGGCACCAACGATGCCGTTTATCACCACCGATCTGGGCCTCGAAGCCGCCGCGGCGACGGCGTCAGCCCCAAAATCAACGCGGCGTCCCAGTTGGGATTCAAATAGTTTCCGCTCATCGGCGGTGCCGCCCGCAACCACCACTTCGGAATCGGGATACCGGCGTGCCTGGTTGAGAAGGGTATCGCCCGGATGACCGGCTGCCAGGGTGGCAACTTCCAGACCGAGATTGTCGGCTACTTCAAGCGTTTGTGTACCGATCGACCCGGTCGAGCCGAGAACGACAATCGATGCCGTCACAGAAGCCCGAAACCCCTCATCAGGAGATACGCTGCGGGGACCGCGAGCAGGAAGCTGTCTATGCGATCGAGCATTCCACCATGGCCCGGAAGCACCGAGCCCATGTCTTTGACCCCGATCGACCGTTTCATCATCGATTCAATCAGGTCACCCAGCGGACTGAAGACGCTGACCACTGCCGCCAGGGCCAACCCTCGAGCGATTCCGATGGCGTCCCATGCCGGAAAGGTGGTCAGGATCGATGCAACCACCATTGAAGCAATCAATCCGCCAAAAAGACCTTCGAGGGTCTTGTTCGGAGACACTGACGGTGCCAGCGGCCGTTTACCGAAGGATCTCCCCACAAAATAGGCACCCATATCATTGAACGCGATCAATAGGACTAGAAAGAGGATAAAGGCGACGGGTTGGGGGCCCTTTTCGACCAGGGTCGCAAATGAGAGCAAACCCACCCAGGCCATACCCAGGATGGTGACGGTGGCATTCTCCATCGGATGTCGCCGGGGTGCCAGCGAGAAAAACAAGATTGTCAAAACCGCAACAGCGGCGGCCCATCCCCCGATGGCCATCGGACCAATCTGGTATGCCCCGACTCCCATTAATCCCACGCCGAGAAGACCGAACAAGGCTATCGGGCGATAGTCGATCGTTCGGAGGGTTGCATAGAACTCTCCTACGGCGACAACCATCACAAGAACGACAAATCCCGCAAACCACCACCCTCCGAGAAGAAGGCTACCCAGGAACAGGCCGAATATCACCAGAGCCGAGCCCACCCGGAGTGTGAAGTCGGATGCGGCGGCCTGTGCGGTGTACTCGTGGTCTTCCACATTGGCTTTCTTGGTACCGGCGACATCATCAAAGCCGACCATGCCTGTCCCGACTCCGGCTACAGGTGCAGATACCGCCTGTTGCTCCCATTCCTCGGCGTTGGCGCGCGCGACGTCTTGTGCCAATCCCTCATACTCCTGGGTGGAGTAGGCAGCCGGGTCGACGTCAAAGTCTTCCATATCAGGTGCAGAGGAGATCGCTTCCCAGTCAGCCTCTTCGGACGGCTCGTCTTCTTGCTTGTCGATCTCAATGCCGGGAAGCGGCACCACTGTTGCTTCCGATTTGGAGGAGTCATCCTCCCAAGGGCGACCGTACTTTGCTCCGGCCTCCATCGTCGGCTTCCGGGATTCCTTTTGATCGTCGTCGCGGGGTCCGTTGTCTTCCAAGGTTTAAACCTCTAGTAGCTCATCTTCCTTATTGCCGACCAGCTTGTCGATACGTTCAATACGCTGATCGGTCAACTTCTGAAGATCATCTTCGCCTCTTCTGATGTCGTCATCGGATATTTCGCCATGAAGACTTTCCATTTCCGATTTGGCATGTCGACGAATATTACGGATGGCGACCCTTCCTTCCTCGGCCATTCCCTTCACCACCCGAATCAGGTCCTTGCGACGCTCCTCGGTGAGTGGAGGAAAAGCGATGCGAATAACCGAGCCGTCGTTGCTCGGGTTCAGGCCAAGGTCGGCCTGTTGGATGGCCCGTTCAACATCAGCGAGTGCATTCTGGTCGTAAACCTGCACCACCAATAGACGTGGCTCGGGCACTGAAATCGTGGCGAGTTGTTGAAGCGGCGTTGGTGTTCCGTAGTAGGACACCATGATCCGCTGCAGGATTTGCGGGTTGGCGCGACCGGTGCGAACGGTCGAAAATTCGGTTCCCACGTGGTCGACTGCGCCAGCCATTTTTTGGTCGGCATCCGCCAGTAGTTCGTCGATCACTTTCGCCTCCACTCTGGGTAGCTAACGGACAACGGTCCCGATTTCATCGCCGCGCATTGCTGCGAGGATATTGCCGGGTTGGGTCATATCGAAGACCACGATCGGAACGCCATGCTCCTTGCACATCGTAACCGCCGTCGTGTCGAGGACCCTGAGTTCCCGGGAGATGAAATCCATGTAGGTGAGTTCAATATGTCGACTCGCCTCAGGATTCGTTGCCGGGTCGGCGTCATATATCCCGTCGACCTTGCTGGCCTTCAACAGCACAGACGCATCCAACTCGATCGCCCGCAAAGCAGCAGCCGTATCGGTGGAGAAAAATGGATTTCCGGTTCCGGCGGCAAAGATAACTGCCCGGCCTTTCTCCAGGTGACGCATTGCCCGGAGGCGGATATAGGGCTCGGCTATCTCCTGCATGCTGATGGCGCTCTGCACCCGGGTATCGACACCGGCCTTCTCTAAAGCGTCGCGGAGGGCGAGGGCATTGATAATGGTGGCGAGCATCCCCATATAGTCAGCGGTTGCGGGATCCATACCTTTGGCCGCCGACGAGACACCCCGGAATATGTTCCCACCGCCTACGACTATAGCGGCTTCGGTACCGTCAGTCATTGCCTCCGCTATTTCGGCCGCCACCCGGCTCACGGTTTCTGGATCGATTCCAAAACCAACTTCGGGGTCGGCAAATGCCTCGCCCGACAGTTTGAGCATCACTCTGCGATTCGGGTCTTTGGTCAAGGCTCCTCTATTCGCCGACTGCGATACGCGCAATACGGCGCACCGAAATGTTTTCGCCCATTCGAGAGGCTAGTTGCGAGATCATCTCGCCGACCGGCCCATCGAATTTTTCGGCGTTGACGAATTTTTGGTCGTAGAGAACGTGATCGGCGTACCAGGATTCGATTTTTCCGTCAACGATCTTGTCAACAACCTGTTCGGGCTTCCCTTCGGCCGCAGCCTGGCGGGCAATGAGTTCGCGTTCCTTTTCAACCGCATTCGGGTCGACTTCCGCACGTTTGATCCAGCCGGGGTTGCTCCAACTGATGTGCATGGCAACATCGTCGGCCACCTGGCGGAACTCGTCACTCTTGGCTACAAAGTCGGTTTCGCACGCTAACTCGACCAGCACACCCATGACCGGGCGATCGTTCTGCATATGGATATATGTTCCGATCGTCCCCTCGACGGCATCTCGATCTGATCGTTTCTCCATCTTTGCCTGGCCGCGCTCTCGGAGCAGTTCGAAGGCCTTCTCGTAGTCACCTTCTACGTCGACCAGGGCCTTCTTGGCGTCCATCATCCCGACGCCAGCACTCTGACGTAGGTTTTGGACGTCCTTGGCTGTTATCTCAGACATGAATTCTCCTGAAATGGTTTTAGTCAGGCCGAAGCAGGCTCTTCGGCCTTCTTCCCCTTCTTAGAAAGAACTTCTTTTCCCTCGAGGATGGCATCGGCCAGCGCCGAAGCCACCAACTCTGATGCCCTGATCGCATCGTCGTTGCCGGCAATCACATACTCGACATTGTCAGGATCACAATTGCTGTCGACGAGGGCAATTACCGGAATACCGAGGCGCACCGCCTCAGTTACCGCTGTGGTCTCAACATTTACGTCGATGACGAAGATTGCTTGTGGGACGCGATCCATACTGGCGACACCTCCGAGGTTGGCCTCCAGCTTGGTCAGCTCGCGACTCAACTTGAGTCGTTCCTTTTTGGTCAGCGATTCGTTTTCACCCGTGGCCTCCATCTGGCGGAGCTCACGCATGTAGAAGATTCGCTTCTGGATCGTCTGGAAATTGGTAAGCATCCCGCCGAGCCACCGATAGTTGACATACGGGCTGCCCGACCTTTCGGCATTCTCGGCGACAGCCGTCTGAGCTTGTTTCTTGGTCCCGACGAACATGACCGAGCCGCCGTTAGCTGCAACTTCCCTGACAAATTCCTGCGCTTCTGCGACCTGGACAACGGTTTGGCGAAGATCGATGATGTGTATCCCGTTGCGATCTCCGTAGATATAGGGACTCATTTTGGGGTTCCAGCGCCGGGTTTGATGTCCAAAATGGACGCCAGCCTCCAGCAGCTGTTTCATTGTGACCGTAGACACGGTTGATTCCTTTCTGGTTAATGACTTCCGCCTGCTGGTGTTCCCACTCCGATCGAGGATTCGTCTTGAATTCCGATCCGGGTGACCCTTTCTCGAGCGAGGAGTGTTCCTGGTCCGACCAGTAAGGGTGAACAGACGTGCTTGATGTCGGACAGTTTACCGGTGGGGCTAGCCCAGAGCCAACTCACCAAGTCGATTGCGGAGCGACATCATTGTCTTTGCGTGGATCTGACAGACTCGCGATTCGGTGACACCAAGGACGTCACCGATCTCTGCAAGCGTCATTCCCTCGTAGTAATACAGCGTTACCACCAAGCGGTCGCGGTCGGGCAGCTTGTTGATTGCTTCCACCAAGCCCTCTCGTGTCTCAGCAACCTGAACCGCGGTTTCGGGTGAGATTCCGTCGGGGTCCGCCAGCATTTCCCCGACCGAGGTCGTCGAATCGGCGCCGACGAACTCGTCGAGTGCCGCAATTCCAGTGCGACCGATCTCGGCCAGTGCGCTTTGCAATTCATCGAGTGTCATCTCAAGATGAAAGGCGAGCTCGTCCTCTGTGGGAGCTCTCTGAAGACGATGTTCCAGTTCGGT
>JBBKXI010000178.1:0-13558 GCA_037969415.1 Acidimicrobiia bacterium
AACGAAGAACTCTTGTTTGACCGTAAGGAACTGGAACAAGTTTGGAAACTTCGTAGAGTTCTGCTGGCGTTAGAGCCTGGCGCCGCCATCGAATTGTTGATTGACCGGCTCAAGACGACCAAGTCGAATGAGGAATTCCTCAACGAAGTGGCCAAGAGCACAAGCTGATTTAGGAGAGACGATGAAGACTGAGATTCATCCCAATTACGCAGACACGACCGTCACATGTTCATGTGGCAATACGTTCATTACCCGGAGCACCAAGCCCGGCGACATGCACGTCGAGCTTTGCAACGAGTGCCATCCTTTCTTCACCGGAAAGCAAAAACTGGTTGACACCGGTGGGCGCGTCGAGCGTTTCCAGAAGCGCTACGGGAAGACGGCTTTCACGGCCGGAGCCGAAGCAAAGCCCGCTGACGGAGCCGAGGGCACTGAAACCGAGTGACCCCTCCGCCCCTCCCATGGGCGAGGACATAGATCCGTCGAAGACCGTAGGTGGTCAAGCTGTAATCGAAGGCGTAATGATGCGCGCCCCGGGAGCCTGGGCTGTAGCAGTACGCAAGGCCGATGATCAGATAGTCGCTCGGCGAGACAACCTTCCCCGGCTCTCGACCCGGAGCAGATGGGCCAAGGTTCCCTTGGTGCGGGGTATTCTCGTTCTCGGGGAATCGCTTTCGCTGGGGTTTCGTGCCCTTTCCTGGTCGGCGCAGAACGCCGAAGGCGAGGAAGAAGAGCCCCTTTCTAAGCGTGAGATTGGCTGGACGATGCTCGTCGCCCTTCTCCTATTCGCCGGTGTCTTCATCATCCTCCCGGCGGCAGTTGCTGGATGGGTCGCTAACGATTCCAACCTCTGGTTCACAACTCTCGAAGGTTTGCTCCGACTCGCCATATTCATCGGATATATATGGGCTATTGGCCGCAGCGAGGAGATTGGCCGCGTATTCGAATACCACGGCGCCGAGCACATGTCGATTTACGCCTATGAAGCTGGCGAACCGCTCAGCATCGAGTCGGTAAAGCGGTACCCACCAGAGCATCCCCGGTGCGGGACCAGCTTTCTGATGATCGTGGTTCTTGGCTCGATCATCCTCTTTTCATTTCTGGGCCGGCCCGATTGGTATGTCCTGATCGCGTCCCGACTGCTCGGGATTCCCATAATCGCCGGTCTCGCCTACGAGCTACTCCGCTTCTCCGGGACCCGGGGCAATAGTCGACTTGCCCGTTTCCTGGCAGCCCCCGGTCTGTGGTTGCAGAAGTTGACCACACGAATACCGAGCGATGACCAGATCGAGGTAGCCATTTCCAGTCTGGTCGTCGCCGTCGAACAGGATGTATTCGATGAGATCGTTTCTCGAGGCAATGTGCCGGAGGTAGCAACACGTGTCCGCGGTGAGGTTTTTGCCACCGCCGATGAGGTGGATCTCTAATGGACGAAGCGATATCGGCCCGTCTGGAGGAAATTGAGCGTGCCTTTGGCGAGATCGAGAAATCCCTGCTCGATCCTGAGGTTGTGTCGGACCACGAACAGCTAGCTGTCGTCGGAAAGAAGCACTCAGATCTCAAAGACGTCGTCGCCGACATTCGGCGCTGGCGGGACGCAAGTGCCGATCTCGTCGAAGCCAAGTCAATGGCATCCGACCCGGACATGGCCCAGATGGCCAAAGAGCTCACCAAGGAAATCGCCAAGCTCGAAGCCCGAATCAAAATCGCCCTAATTCCTAAAGATCCCAACGATGACAAAGATGTTCTGGTCGAGATTCGCGCCGGCGTCGGGGGCGATGAGGCGTCGATCTGGGCCGGTGACTTGCTCCGGATGTATGAGAAATACGCCGATCGACACGGGCTCAAGACAGAAACAATGGAGTCTTCAGAATCCGAATCGGGTGGGTTCGACAAGGTGACGATCGCCGTCAAGGGTCACGGCGCCTACTCGAAGCTCAAATACGAGGCCGGAGTCCACCGGGTGCAGAGGGTTCCTCAAACCGAATCTCAGGGTCGGATCCACACCTCGACCGCAACCGTGGCTGTTCTGCCCGAAGCGGACGCAGTTGACGTTGAGATCGACCCCAATGATGTCAAGGTCGACGTCTACCGATCGACCGGACCTGGCGGGCAGTCGGTTAACACCACCGACTCTGCCGTACGACTCACCCATGAGCCAACCGGATTGGTCGTCACGTGCCAGGACGAAAAGAGCCAGCTTCAGAACAAAGAGAAGGCCTTCCGGATCCTTCGGGCCCGCCTCTACCAGTTGGAAATGGAACGACGACAGGCTGAGCTTGCCGGGGCCCGTCGCGACCAGGTTGGCAGCGGTGGCCGGTCGGAGAAGATCCGCACCTACAACTATAAAGACAATCGGGTGACGGATCACCGAATCGGACTGACCATCCGTCGTCTCGACTACATCCTCCAGGGAGAACTCGATGAGTTCGTTGATGCTCTGGCCGCCGACGAACAGGCCCGCAGCCTGGCTGACGCCGGTTCCGAGTAGGAACTCAAAACAGCCACTTTGATCAGTGGGCGATCTTTGTCCCCCACTCTCCCCGGCTCCTTCGTCGCCGGTACTCCCTCCGCAAGCGGAGGGAGAGTCGAAATCGAGACAAGGTGCGATATTCCTGGGTGCTCATAGTGGTTTGGGCTCTGCTGGTTTAGCCTCGCCATTCCATGATGGGTCGCCTTATCGAAGTTTTCGTTCCTCGCAGGCTTGGGTCATCGTTCCGGTGGTTGCTTGCATCGTCTTGGACGACCAACTTCGGAGACGGCATTGCCCTGGCAGCGGGGCCCCTGCTCGTCGCCTCACAAACCGATGATCCATTTCTCGTTGCTATGGCTGCGACGTTGCAATGGCTCCCGCCGCTTCTGTTTGGCTTGTATGCGGGCGCGCTGACTGACCGCCTCGACCGGAGACGGATCGTCATTGTCGTCGATCTGATTCGGGCGGTAATTCTGGCCCTCATCGTCGTGACGATCGTCACGGGAGTTGTAACGGTCTGGGTGGTGCTTGTTGCGATGTTCTTCCTGGGAACGGCCGAAATGTTTTCGGATAATGCTGCCTCGACACTGACGCCGATGTTGGTGAGCAGAGACGATCTTGTTGTGGGGAACAGTCGGCTCCAAGCGGGGTTCATCACGGTGAACCAGCTCGTCGGCCCACCGATCGGAGCACTGTTGTTCGTGGTGGGAATGGCTGTGCCGTTCCTGACCTATGCCTTCTTGATGGTTCTAGGAGCGATCTTGATCTCGAGGATCTCCATTCCCGCTCTCGGCGAAAAGCCAAAGGTGCTCGGAGGGATTCGCACAGACATCCGGCAAGGGCTTCGCTGGGTGCGTCACAATCCTGCGGTTCGCACGTTGATTCTCACAGTCACGATCTTCAATGTGACGTTCGGTGCCGCCTGGTCGGTTCTTGTCTTGTATTCGACCGTGAGGCTGGGAATGGGCGAAGTCGGTTTCGGCCTGGTGAGCACCGTCGGAGCGCTAGGGGGGTTGGCGGGGATTCTCGCCTATGGCCCCATCACCCGTCACGTCAGCCTCGCGAACGTGATGCGCGTAGGCTTGATCATCGAAACATTTACCCATCTCGGGCTCGCTATCACCACGACGCCCTGGGTGGCCCTAATGATTTTCTTTGTTTTTGGCGCCCACGCCTTCATTTGGGGAACCACCTCCATCACCATCCGCCAACGCGCCGTGCCGCTACCACTTCAAGGTCGTGTTGGCAGTGTGAATTTGGTCGGTGTCTTCGGCGGTTTGGTCATTGGTTCCGCGATTGGGGGCATCCTGGCGCGTACCTACGGTTTGGCCGCACCGTTCTGGTTCGCCTTCGTCGGCTCGGCGATCTTTCTCGTGGTCATATGGGGCCAGTTGGCCTATATCGCCCACGCCGATGATGAGTCAGAGCCCGAACCGCTATAAGCGCTGTTGTTCCCGATTTGGGCTTTATCCCCGATCTAGGCCGTCCGGGATCCGAGGTTGGCAACGCCCTTACGTTCCATATTTCCCCACGTTTTGGTTGCCTTGCCACCAAATAGCGCTCTGATCCTCCAGAAGACGGTCCGCTGCCGATACCCGAGATTTTCCACCAACGCCATAACCACCAGACGGGCAATGTCGGTGGGACGGTCGTAGTAGCCGAACGATTCGTCGAGGAGGATGGCCAGTAGCGAATTAACCACTCCAACCCCAAAAGCTAGGGCGAGAAATGCGAACATGAGGGGAATATTGAGAAGCCCGAACCACCAGGCGAGGGGAATTATGAACCAGCCCGTGAATTCAATGATCGGGGCTAGATACTCGAACAGCACCATTCCAGGCCAGGAAACCATTCCCAGGATCCCGTATTTAGGATTGAAGGTCATCTTTCGGAAATCGACAACTGTTGTGATCAGACCTCGATGCCATCGGATTCGTTGCCTTTTCAGGACCCGGGCCGATTCGGGAACCTCTGTCCATATGACAGCTGCCGGCTCGTAGACAATCCGGTAGGGGATCACGTTGTCGATGTGATAGCGATGAAGACGCATCGTGAGGTCCATGTCTTCGCCGAAATGGCCCTCGGTGAACCCACCGACCGCGATCACAGCCGAACGCTTCCAGACACCAAATGCTCCAGAAACATTGGGTAGTGCCGACATGTCAGACCAGGCGGGACGCGAGGTAATAAATGTTCGCAAATACTCGAGAACCTGCATCCGGGGAATCATCTTCTTTGGCACTGTTGCTTCGACCAGATGGCCCAATTCGACCCGACAGCCATTCAACGGTCGGATGTTCCCACCGACCGAAATGGTCCGCTCCCTGTCCTCGACTACATGGCGCATCGCCCTTACCAGGCAGTCTGCGTCGAGGATCACGTCGGCATCTGTGCACAGCGCGTAGGGATATCGGGCCGCATTGATGCCAGCATTGAGAGCGTCGGCTCGGCCACCGTTTTCCTTGTCAACCACTGTGATCTGAATCGGACTGTTCGCTCGATAAATTCCCTTTATCGGTTGGGTCGGGATATCCGGTCGATATGGGATGCGGACCTTTTGCAGGTCGAACGCTTCTATGAGTTTCCGGAGTGTGTCATCGGTGGAGCCGTCATTAGCGACCACAATTTCGAGGCGCGGGTAGCTAACAATCGCCATCGATCGAATCGCGTCAACTATGCCCTGCTCTTCGTTGTATGCCGGCAACACGATGGAGACGGGTGGGACGCGATGGCTTTTCAACATTTCACCGACACGACCGAATCGGTTGAGATGGTGGGCCTTTCGCAAGACGACCGCGGAACGGACTGCCAGATAGAACATGTACAACTGAAGGGCGATGAAGTAGATCAGGATGAAGTATCCAATCCAGGTGATCACCGACTCCATCAGGATTGCACTCCCACCGATGCTTGCATGTAACCCACGAGTCGGAAGTCTCGATCAGTTCCTAATCCGGTCTCAAGCCGGTCCTGAGCTGCGACAAGCTCGCCGGCGTCTGCCAGCGCCTCAGCGGCGGCGTCCCTCGTAAAGGCGTCCGGAGAGTTCAAGGCATCGTGGAGGAGATCCAGTCCGCCGGGAAGGTCCCGCAAAGCGGCCGCGCTGTTTCGGCGCACCCACCATGAGGCATCGTTCAAATACTCGCTCAATGTGGAGTTGACGGACGGATCTCCGATTAAACCGAATGCCTTGACAGTCTTCGCACGGACTCTCCAGTCTTCGGACTGGATCATTCTCCGCAACGGCCGCAGAGCAAGGGGGCCACCGATCAACCCGAGACTGTCGATGATGGCGATCCGCACTTCCACGTCCTCGGCCGTATAGAGAAGCTCGGCCAGGGCCGGCCCTACTTCGGTGTCTCCAATGATTCCCAAAATACGGATGATCTCGGTGATGCTTCGCTCTTTGGGGTGGCGATGATGGACGCGTATGAACGCAACAAGCGGCCATACGGCATCTCTTCCGAACAGTGCAAGCGATTCGGCAAACCGGCTTTGGACCCACGGTGATTCCTCATCGAGGCGATCGAGAATCACATCGATCGCGGAGGTATACCGCATTCGAGCGAGGCCACGCGCGCTTTGCACCCTTATCTCGGGGACCCGATCATTGAGATGATGTAGAAGTATTCGCGCCGCCCGGTCATCTCCGATCTCGGCAAGGGCGACTACAGCGCGGAGGCGGCGACCAAGCGGAAAAAGCGAGCGGAGCTTCACAGCCTGCTGTTCGATAAGGCCGGTCAGGTCGACCACTCCTTCTAGCTGTTCGATGCCGTCGCCTGCCAGAGTGCTTCGGAGAGCAATTACGGCGTCGATGAACGCGTCATCTCCCGCTTCGAGTGCGCTGAATCGTGGGATAGATCCGGGAGCCGCGATGTGTTGGCTGATCGCGCGGAGATACTCCCCACGTCTGATTTTGTGAGCGTTGGTTCGGCGTCGATGAACCCACTTGAGGGATACCACGCCCACGAGGAGCACCAATCCGACAGCGAAGACCATGACTGCCACGATCACAGCGGCCTGGAACGGTGTCATTTCACCTGTGTTATCGGGCGAAAACGGGGTCTAGTTGAGGTATTGCTCAGCTGACGTAGCGACTGATCCGTGCCAAGAGTTCGGGTAATCGGAACGGTTTACGCACGAAATCGACGCCCATTTCCAGAAATCCAACTACAAGCTCGTCATCCTCTACACCCGATAGAACGATCACCGGCATGGTTACGTTGTTTTCTCGCCATTTCGCCAATATTTCGGTGCCGAGAAGGCCCGGCATCAGTTGGTCTACGACAGCCAGGTCGAATTCTTCGTCGGCACCTAGGTCATAAGCCTGGCGGCCATTGTTGGCGACGACAACCTCGTAGCCTTTGACCTCTAGGGCTGACACCAGAAGGGTGGTAACCACCTCAGCGTCATCGGCGACGAGGATCCTCTTCTTGTCAGGCACTGTGGATACTTTCCGGAGACGACCGGATTCTGGCAGATTTCGCCGTGCTTTCCTTCATTATTGGCTCAGAACACCCAGATCGGGCTCAGCTAAAAGTGTCTGAATGGTCACTATCTGGCACACTTAGCTAATGGAAATGCTTCCCGACCATGAACTGGCCCGGCTGCGCATCGTGGCGGGCGAGAACGGCTCGTTGGAAGAACTGATTTCACGACGACTCAACGGAGAACCGCTCCAGTACATCGAAGGGACCGCTCAGTTCGGGCCGCTCGAGTTGCTGGTCGATTCCAGGGTGTTGGTGCCTCGACCTGAGACCGAATCATTGTTTGAACTTGCCTCGAGGATGGTGCGGGTACCGGAGATCATTGTTGACCTTTGTACAGGTTCGGGTGCTCTCGCGCTGGCCCTAAAGCGGAGCTTTCCCGGCGCTTCGGTCTTTGCCACCGACCTGTCGCCGGATGCCATCGAGGTGGCAACCGAGAACATGTATCGGACCGGTCTCCAGATATACCTTGCTGAGGGTGACCTGTTCGAACCCCTTCCGGCCTCGCTTCTCGGCGAGGTCGATCTAATCGTGGCCAACCCCCCTTACGTGGCTGAGTCCGAATACTTGAGTTTGCCGGAAGACGTTCGTCGTGAACCGAAGATGGCTCTGGTCGCGGGTTCCTCGGGCCTTGAAGTGATCCAGAATATTGGCGGATCGGCCTCACAATGGCTTCGCCCGGGTGGAGTCATAGTCTGTGAAATCGGGGAGAAACAGGGGGTGGCGGCAGTCTCGTCGTTCTCCGATATCCCGGTTGTAGTCCGCCAGGACCTGTCCGGGCGAGATCGATTTGTGGTCGGAGCAAGACCCTGATGTTCGACGACGCTCTCGACTCCGTCAGAAATGGCGAAGTCGTCGGCATTCCAACCGACACCGTTTATGGGTTGGCTATTGATCCCCTTAACCCTGATGCGGTTCGCGCCCTCTTTGATTTGAAAGGGCGGCCCGATTCCAAGCCGTTCGGGATCCTGCTGGCGACCGTCGAGGATGCCGAGATATTCGGCGACCTCGACGGCGTCGCCGGCCAATTGGCCCGGCGGTTCTGGCCGGGGGCGCTTACTTTGGTCGTCACCCCCCGGGTGATTCTCTCGAACTGGGTCGGGGACACTCAGTTGAGGACCATCGGCATCCGGGTGCCCGACCACGATGTTGCGAGGGAATTCCTCACGATCGCGGGACCCCTCGCAGTGACCTCGGCGAATCGAAGTGGACAACCGGAAGTGATGGATGACCTCGAGGCTCGTTTGATTTTTGACGATGAGGTGGCGTCCTACATCCCGGGACGAGCTCCAGGTGGCATGGCTTCGACGGTGGTCGACGCCACAGGAGCCCGGCCGATCGTCATCCGCCAGGGAGCGGTGGATATCTCAGCTTGATACGCTCAGCGCCATGATTTCCATGGAACCCATTGAGCAGGTCGACCCCGATATCGCCGGGTTGATCAAAAAAGACCTTCAACGCCAGAATTCCAGTATCCACCTAATCGCCTCGGAAAACTTTGCGTCGCCGGCGGTGATGGCGGCCTCGGGGTCGGTTTTCACCAACAAATACGCGGAGGGCTATCCGGGCCGCCGCTATTACGAAGGTTGTGGGGTTGTCGATGAGATGGAACAACTCGCCATCGACCGGGCCAAGAACCTTTTTGGGGCTGAGTTCGCCAATGTTCAATCCCACTCCGGAGCCCAGGCCAATATGGGGGTCTACTTCTCCCTGTTGGAACCTGGCGACACGGTCTTGGGAATGCGACTCGATCAGGGCGGCCATCTCACCCATGGTTCCCCGGTCAATTTCTCCGGGCTGTATTACAACTTCGTTGCCTACGGTGTGAATCCAGATACTGAGATCATCGATATGGACGAAGTCGGGGCACTCGCCCTCGAACACAAGCCGAAGATCGTGCTGGCCGGGTATTCGGCCTACTCACGGACTCTCGATTATGAGGGTTTCCGGGCCATCGCCGATGAGATCGACGCGGTTTTCATGGTCGATGCAGCCCACTTCATCGGGCTGGTTGCCGGAAAATCTCATCCGTCACCGGTGCTGCACGCCGACATCGTCACCGGAACTACCCATAAGGCGTTGCGGGGTCCGCGTGGTGGGCTGATCCTGGCCAAGGAAGACTTCGGGCAGGCGATCAACAAGGCCGTCTTCCCCAATGTTCAGGGCGGCCCGATCGAGTCGCAGGTGGCAGCCAAGGCAGTGTGTTTCCTCGAGGCGGCCCAACCGGCATTCCATGACTACACCGAACAAATTGTGGCCAACGCATCGGCGATGGCAACCACGATGCAGGATGAAGGCGTGAGAGTTGTTTCGGGCGGTACCGATAATCACCTCTTCCTGATCGACCTTCGATCGATCGATGAGGATCTCACCGGAAAAGATGCGGCGAAACTACTCGACACCCTCGGAATCACCCTCAACTTCAACACGATCCCATTCGACCCACGACCTCCCTTCCGGGCATCAGGGTTGCGGATCGGAACCCCTGCGGTGACAACTCAAGGGATGAAGGAGGCTCAAGTCTCGGAGGTGGCCTCGCTGATGGCACGAGCGCTCAAAGAAAAGGACGACGAAGCCGCATTGGTCGAGGTCAAAGGAAGAGTGGGGGAGTTGGCCGCAGAATTTCCGCCCTATCCCGCCGACTTCGCTGGCCACGTGTGACAGCTTGCCGAAGCTGACTGTTCCGCGGGCTGTGACCTCCTCAGCGGGGTTGGGAACGTTGGGTTGGATTGTGAAGAATTCCGCAGCGCCTTCACCGCTAGTAAGGTCAATTTTGATTAGACGACACTTACCAATATCCTTTGTGAAGATTTTCACAAGCGCCCACCTTCAAGCAACATTTCACAGGTAACAGTGAGAGAAGACTCGATCACAAAACAAACGACCAGCGCAATCAATGACGGTTGGATGGAGGGCGGCTCTTTTTTTAGCTCCATCATCGCCGGCACTTTGCTGGGGTACTTCCTCGATATGTGGCTCGGGACCGACCCGTGGCTCGTGATCATCGGGATCGTGGCCGGTAGCTATTCGGGTTTCATGCGGGTTTGGCAATATTCAAAGAAGATTGATGAGAACCCCCGTGGTCGTTGAACAGCAAACTTCGCTACCCGTCGAGTCGGTCCTTTCTCGCCATATCGTGAAGCGGGCGGTTTACGTAGCCCCGGTTCTCATCCTGATTTTTGGGTTGACGTCAGGTTGGGTCGGTGCCTGGAGTTCCGCATTGGGGGTGGCGGTGGTCGTGGTCAACTTTCTTCTTGCCGGCGCGATCCTCTCGATTTCCGCCAAGATCAGCCTTTCGGTTTATCATGCCGCCGCCCTGTTTGGTTTCTTCCTGCGGCTGGCGCTGATTGTTTTCTCGATGTTGCTCATCGCGCGCTTCGTCGAAATCGATCGCCCGGCGTTCGGGATAACGGCAGTTGTAGCGTATCTGGTACTTCTCTCCTGGGAGGCAGTTGCCGTGGCTAGAGGACAAGAAAGGAATTTGGATTGGACCCGTTGATCCTCGCCCTCGAGGAATGTGATTTCGTAACACAGCCTGTCTGTGCTCCGACGGACGTCGGCGAACTTTTTATTCTCGACACCATTTTTGGCCAGGTCAACCGAACCATCCTTTTGATGTTTCTGGCGGCAATCATCGTCGTTGCCCTTCTCTACTTCGGTTTGCGCCGGCCCAGCCTCACTCCGTCCAAATTCCAGTTGTCGATCGAGTCGATCGTTGCCTACGTGAAGGACGAGATTGCGGTTGGAATCATCGGACCGGAAGGGGTCAAGTACTTTCCTTACCTCCTGGCCATCTTCATGTTCATCCTGGTAGGCAACCTTTTTGAGGTCACGCCCCTTATCAACTTTCCGATCACATCCCGTATGGCCATCCCGGGATTTCTCGCACTCGTCACCTGGTTCATCTTCGTCGTCATGGGTTTTGCCAAGAACGGCTTGGGTTACTTCCTGGGGATTGTTTGGCCCAAGGACGTCCCACTTGCGATGCGTTGGCTGGTGGGGATCATCGAATTCTTCTCGATCTTCTTCATTCGACCCTTCTCCCTGGCGGTCCGGCTTTTCGCCAACATGGTGGCCGGCCACGTCATGCTTACTCTGCTGCTGGTCACCGGGTTTGTCTTTGTGACCAATATTGGCGAGATCGGCATTAAGGGCGCCACCGGCTTTCTCTGGTTCGCCATGGGCCTAGGTATCTTCGTCTTTGAAATCATGGTCGGCGTTCTCCAGGCCTACATTTTTACCCTTTTGTCCGCGGTCTACATCCAGTCCTCGGTACATCCCGACCACTGAGTCAGAAATTAACAAGTTCTCGTAAACCCACGAGTAAGAAATAGAAAGGAAGAAGCATGGACGCAGTTCTCGCAGTGGTTAGCGCCGCAGCGCAAGTCCTCGCTCAAGAGGCCGGCGGTGGCATAACCGGAAGCCTCAACGTAGTTGGATACGGTTTGGCCGCAATTGGCCCCGGAATTGGTGTCGGCATCGTCGCCGGTAACACTGTTCAGGCGATGGCCCGCCAACCCGAGGTAGCCGGAATGCTCCGGACCACGATGTTCTTGGGAATCGCCTTCACTGAAGCGCTGGCCCTCATCGGGTTCGTTCTCTTCTTCCTCGGCTAATGCAGATATTCGCCCAAATCCTTACCCTCGCCGCCGAGGAGGCGGAAGAAGGCGGTGGAGGCGGTCTTGATCTGCTCCTTCCGCCATTCAACGAGCTTGTCGCGGGGATAATTGCATTCGCGATTGTCTTCTTCTTCGCTTGGAAGTGGGCGGTACCCGCCTTCAACAAGATGCTGGAACAGCGTCAGCAGGCGATTGCCGGCCAGTTGTCCGATGCTGAAAAGGCGAAACAGGAGGCCGAAACCCTCCTTACTGATTACCGGGCGCAGATGGCCGATTCCAAGGCTGAGGGAAACCGAATCATCGAAGAAGCTCGGGGCACAGCAGAGCAGATGAAGTCGGAGGTGCTGGCCAAGGCGCAGTCCGATGCTGACCAACTTCTCGCCAAAGCCAGAGAAGAGGCCGATGCCGAGAAGGACCGAGCCCTGGTTGATGCCCGCAAGGAAGTCGGTGCGATCTCCGTAGATTTGGCCAGTCAGATCGTAGGGGAGTCGCTCAATGCCGACACCCATCAGGCCCTGGTCGACCGTTACCTGGCCGATTTGGAGAAGATGTAGTGGACGACCGGATCACCGGCTATGCCCGCGGTTTTCTCAACCTCGCCGAGGGTGAAGGTGTTGTCGAGCAGGTGGAGAGTGAACTGTTCTCCGTCTCGGAGACAATCGAGTCTTCGCCCGAACTGAGGGCTGCCCTCACCGACCCCCAGCTACCGGCCGACAAAAAGAACGCCATCGTCGAGGAACTGCTCGCTGGCAAGGCCTCTGCCCTCACGGTCGGTTTGGTCCAACTTGTAGTTGGCCAGGGGAGAGCGTCGGAGCTTTCGGCGATTTCAAAGGCGTTGGTCGACATTGCAGCTTCGTCTCGTAGCAAAGCTGTGGCCGAAGTTCGATCCGCCGTTCCATTGACTGAATAAACCGTACAACGTCTTGCCGTGGCTCTGGGCAAGGCGACCGGCAAACAACTCGAAGTGAAAGTGATCGTCGACGAGTCCGTGGTAGGCGGAATCGTCGCCCGTGTCGGCGACACCGTCATTGACGGTTCAATCGCCAGTCGCGTTGATTCACTCCGCCATGCCGTTCAGAGCCGCTGAGGAGATAGAGACTTATGTCTGACTTGACCATTACTGCTGATCAGATCACCTCCACGCTCCGTACCCAGCTTGAGGGCTGGAAACCGGAGATGGGTAAGGAGACTGTCGGGTACGTGGCGTCGATTGCTGACGGTGTAGCCAGGGTAACCGGTCTTCCAACGGTCATGTCGTCGGAGCTTCTCGAATTTCCTGGTGGTCTGACCGGGGTGACCCTAAACATCGACGAGACCGATCTTGGAGTTGTGCTCCTTGGAGAGTCCACCCATGTCTCGGAGGGCGATCCTGTCAAGCAGACCGGCACCGTTCTGTCGGTCCCGGTTGGCGATGCATTGTTGGGCCGGGTAATCGATCCGCTTGGCAACCCCGTGGATGGCAAGGGTCCCATTGACACTACCGAGCGCCGTCTTCTGGAAACTCAGGCACCGTCGGTCGTGGAACGTCAGCCCGTCACAGAGCCTCTTCAGACGGGTATCAAAGCCATCGATGCAATGACACCAATCGGGCGGGGTCAGCGCCAGTTGATCATTGGCGACCGTCAGACTGGAAAGACGGCGATTCTGATCGACACTATTATCAATCAGAAGACCAATCAGGGCACCAAGGACGAGGTGAAGTGCATCTACGTGGCTATCGGCCAGAAAGCTTCTACGGTCGCCGAGGTCGTATTGGCACTCGAAGAGGCCGGGGCCATGGAGTACACAGTTGTTGTGAACGCGCCGGCGTCAGCGGCGCCCGCCCTTCAGATGTATGCGCCTTATGCCGGATCGGCCATTGGTCAGTATTGGATGTACAAGGGTGAGCACGCCCTTGTTGTGTTCGACGATCTTTCCAAACAGGCCGTGGCTTATCGCGAGATCTCTCTTCTCCTGCGTCGTCCTCCCGGGCGTGAGGCGTA
>JBBKXI010000179.1:0-21703 GCA_037969415.1 Acidimicrobiia bacterium
ACGACCACCCCCTCCATGCGACTTCGTCTTTGGAGGGGGAGTCAGAAATCGAATCTAGTTAGGGGCCTTTTCTCGCCATTCGGCGAGGCTGCGGTATACCAGTACCAGTACCAGGACCATACCGACGGTCACAATGAGGAACGCCCCGATTGCGACGAACCAGGACCAACCCGGGCACGGTGTGACGGCTCCTTGGGGATCCGAGGTGGTGCAGCTGAGGTCAGTAGCCGCCCATCCGAGGAACCCGGCGAGTAATCCCACCAGCAGGGACGGGATCGCGATCCACGGATTGGGAAGGCGTCTTTTCGGGGAGGAAGTCACTTACGGTTGCCTTTCTGGTCAATTCCCGCACTGTCGAGAATCTCAGATGGCGCCAGCTCCGGGGGGATCGCATAGGTAGTGCCTCTCTCGAGAAGTGGCCCGAAGGCAACGGCCACATCATGGGTCCAGGAAATCATGGCGATGGCTGCGCCCAGAGCGACCGATGCCACAGCGTGTGGCAGGGGCATGAACGGAGCCGTGATTAGCGCCAGAAGAGCGACACCGAACCGCATCAGTGCGAGACCACCGGGGATTGTCCGACTGTATAGAAATGACGCTAGGGGTGTTGCAATGGCAAAAAGCACAACCCATCCGTTGGGCTCGTCCGGTATCAGCCCGAGCACCAACGGAGTGGAGAGTGCCAGAAGCGTGGCTATAACCGCGCGCGCTGGGGGTCCGGATGCGGCAGGTAGTTTCCGAATGAGGCGACCGGAAGCCGGCACAAATAGGGCTACCAGTGCCAACCCGGAAAGAATCAGGCCGGCTATGGCAACGCCATCAATCGGGCGGGACAACGCCAGCATGAGTGTTACCCCGACCATCGCAACCAAGAGGCGGTGGGCCCATCTGCCTCCCACCAAGACCAGTCCCACCGTGCCGATGGTTGTCAGCGTGATCAGGCCGAGGCCAATCAGTAGCACCGAGAGCGGTGTGTATACGCCAGGGTCGATCATCAAGGCGATTACCCAAACCAGCACTGCGGCTAATGGAGCTGACGCAATCAGGGTAAATCTCACAGTCGAAGTTTCGCAGCAGATCAGGTCAAGCCGAAGTCGGGTCCTCGGGCTGATCCGATGAACCCACTGCCCGCAGGTCGGCTTTTTCGCCGAATCCTGGAGTGTCTCCCGGCGACCAGACTGTTTCTTCAGTCCATGTCGCCCCGGGGCGAAGAGTGACAACCGATCCATGTCCGGGCTTTTCGTCATGGAGTTGTTCCAGGCCCGCACCGACAAGCCGGAGTCTGCCTGCCTGGATCGGGTCCTGATGAGACACAATGACGACGTCTCCGTGAGGGTGTTCCGAGTCGAGACGACGGGCGACCGCAGCCATTCGATCTGCCAACTCGCTCAGTGACTCTGATCCAAAGTCAAGGGATTCTGGGTGAGCGAGGTATGCCTCGAGTTCGCCGGGGAACTTCGCAGGGATCTCCCCCCATTTGGAGCCACTCCAACGATCGACAACCGCCCATTCAGTCAAGTCGGCGTCGACCCGCACCGGAACCCCCGACCGGGCAGCAATCTCTTCTGCGGTGCGAAGCGACCGTTCCAGCGGAGACGACCAGATAGCAACAACCGCCCGAGGTCCGAGGTACCGGCCCACCTTCCTCGCTTGTTCGACCCCCAAGGTTGAGAGTCCGAACACGGGCAGGGTGCCATAGACAATTTGATCGGGATTAGAAACTTCCCCGTGCCGGACGAGGTGAACCAGTGCTGCCATGAGGCGACAGTTTGGCTGCTCTTCAATCTTGTGTCGGGTATCTTCGGATAACTGTGTGGACCGAATCAATCCTGCATGTAGATATGGACTCCTTCTTCGTGGAGGTAGAACGTCTGGATCGACCCGAGTTGCGTGGCCGGCCGGTGGCTGTGGGCGGAGTGGGCAGACGCGGCGTGATCGCCTCTGCGTCCTATGAGGCCAGAGCAGTTGGCGTTCGGTCTGCCCAACCCACCGGTATCGCAATGCGGCTTTGTCCAAACCTGGTCGTCGTTCCTCCGGCGCACAATCGTTATGGAGAAATGTCGGTACGGGTTTTCGACATCTTTCGATCCGTAACACCTTTGGTGGAGGGGCTCAGCCTCGATGAGGCATTCCTGGACGTGTCCGGCCTCCGTCGACACCTTGTCTCGCCGGTGGAGATTGGGGAACTGGTCCGGAAAACTATCAAGAGCGTCCTGGGCCTTCCTGCATCTGTGGGAATAGCGTCAACCAAGTTTGTGGCCAAGCTGGCATCCGAAGCTGCCAAACCGGACGGACTGAAACTTGTGAGGGCCGAATCCCAACAGGAATTCCTCCATGCCTTGCCGGTGGAAGCTCTCTGGGGTGTCGGACCAGCAACACTTGCCGGTTTGCAAAAACTCGGCATCGTGTCGGTGGGGGATCTGGCGCTGGTCCCCGAGGCAACGTTGAGTCGCACTCTCGGTCCAAACCAGGGAAGTCACTTGCTTGCTCTCGCCGCCGGAATAGATCCGCGGCCGGTAACCCCGGAATCGGGAGCGAAATCGATATCTGTCGAAGAGACCTACTCCCGGGACCTGATCGGTCGTGACTTGATCGAGGCTGCTCTGTTGGCCCATTCACAACAATTAGCGATGCGATTGCGACGTGCCGGCCTTGGCGCACGTACGGTGTCACTCAAAGTGAGGTTTGCCGACTTCACCACGGTGACCCGGGCACGCACGATGCCACACGCGATCAGTCAATCGCGAGACCTTTACCGCGTGGCCCTTGATCTTCTCTCACAGGTGGCCGGAGATGATCCGGTCCGACTTCTCGGCCTGGGAGGCTCGTCGTTCGAGGAGACGGCATCGTCGGGTCAGATGTCGATTGACTCGGACGATGCGTGGCATAGATTGGGTGAAGCCGTGGCCCAGGTACAGGAGCGTTTTGGAGTGAAGTCCGTCGCTCCGGCGAGACTGCTGGGGCGAGATTCCGCCGACGCCGGAGTGCGAGAAGACGATCGCCCAGACGATGAATCTTGAGGTGCGCAAGAACCTTGCCACCTGGCCACGGAGTCGGTGTAAAGTTGACGGTGTCGGGTACGTAGAGGTTGACAATGCCCCTTGACGATCGTGAACAAAAGATTCTCGCTGATATAGAGCGACAGTTCTATGAGGAAGACCCTGAGCTTGCTCGGGCAGTTAGAGGTATTGATCGGCGCTCGTCCAGTCTGAAAATTCGACTCGCAGCCATCGGTGTCGTTGCCGGGCTTGCCACCATTCTCTTTTTCTTTGCTGCCAACACGATTGTTGCACTGGGTGGATTCGCAATTCTCGTGGTTTCGGCGACGGTTCTCGCACCTGAAATCAAGCGATGGGTGACGCCTCCAGCGGTGGAACTCGAAGACTCGGATACAGAGATCTAACTTCCCCTTTCTCGACCTCCGCCTTCCAGACGAGTCGGCTAAGGTTGCGAACCCAGCAGTCCTTTCCGGGTGACGATGGTGACAGCTGAATAAGTTTTTGGATACCGCTCGGTTTTGAGTGGATCATGGTTTAGGAAGGGAAGAGTGGAGCAGGCATTCACAGCCGACCAGGCGTGTCGGTTGACCAATTGCACACATCATCAGCTGCGTTATTGGGATCGGGTAGGTTTGGTTCAACCCTCGCTCCAGACAAGTGGGGGTCGACCTGGAGTACGTCGTCTTTATACGTTCCGGGATCTCGTTGCGCTGCGGGTGGTACGAAGTCTCCTCGACAACGGAATGTCGCTCCAGCGCGTTCGACGGGCGTGGGACTATTTGCGTCGGGAGGGTGGGATGGACAACCACCTTTCTGAAGTCAAACTTGTCACCGACGGTCAGACCATTTTCAGGGTGAGTTCTGACGACGGCGAGATACTCGACGCACTAAGACAGGGCCAGCTGTCCTTTTTCGTAGCGATCGATCAGATCGCCCGCGAAGTAGAAGAAGATGTGAGCCGATTTGAGTTGGACAAGGATCGATTCCTCACCATGCTTCGCCGGGTAGAGGACGATATCGCCGAGGAGCAACACGGTCTCGGTTCGTAACGGAATCCTCGGCTCAGTCTTCTCTTCCGTTTAGTAGGGAGCCGGGATTGAAGCGTGACCTCACCCTTTGGCCGCCCTCGTACTTGAGCCGAATCCAATTCTCTACGGCGAGAAAGTCGTCGACCTTTCCCTGATTTGATTTGCCCCCGTAAATCGCCGCTCCATAGGCGGTCGCGACTGGAACCAGAGTTCGGTCAGTAGATCGGGCAAATTCGATCGGGGTTTGATTGGCGGGGATGTGTTCGCCCAGATCTCTTAGCTGGTCGACAATCTCGTCCCATGCCGCCGTGACGTCGCCGTCCTTGATCAACTTGATTCGTCGGCTTCTCCTCATCCGCTTCGAGACCGGGACTAGAGAAATCAGAATCAAGAGCAGCGGGAAAATGAGCACCCAATAGGGGAAGGATGATGAATTGTCGCCAAACTCGCCACCGAGCAGGTCGGTGTCGTCAATCCCTAACCTCGGATCGCCCTCTACGAATCCGGGTTGGCCGGTTCGGTCAGGTTGCTGCAACGGTTCGGCCACAAACTCCTGAGGGTCGAACGTGGCGGTGAAGCTCGCCGGCGTTGAATCTCCCCGCGGGGTGGGGTCGAATTTTACCCAGCCGAAACCGTCCATCCACATCTCGACCCACGCGTGTGCGTTTCGGTCACGGACCACGATTGCCCGACTCCCGTCAGATTGGCTGACTGATTCTCCGGGTGTGAATCCCCACACCACCCTTGTTGGTATACCCAGGGACCTGCCCAACACTCCCATCGAGGCGGCGAATTGTTCGCAGTATCCCTTTCGGTAGTCAACGCTCTCGGGGTCGTTGAGCCACTCGGCTAGTTGCAGTTCGGTGTGGCCGGGTGTGATTTCGGTGGAGTACTCAAATGTGCCGCTGTCGCGGAACCAATGTTGCAAAAGGATTGCGCGTTCGAAATCGGATCTGGCGCCGCTGGTGACCTCTCGCGCAGTGGCGCCAATACTCGCCGGAAGCTCCGCAGGAAGCGATGTGTACCGACCGATATCGGCGGGACGTGGTTGGCTTCGATCCACCACCGCTGGAGTAACTGCAAGCGCCCCGACCCTGCCCGCCTCGGCGAATAGAGGCGTAAGTTCGCCGTCAGGTCCAGTGGCGAGCCCGTTGATATCGTCCCTTTCTAATGGAAATTGCGCTTCGACCTGGTAGGTCATTCCCTCGTCGAGTTGCGATTGGATAACAATCGAACCGTCCGTTGTCACCTGGAACTGATTGATGTCCTCTGTGTCGCTTTGTAAGGCTTGGGCGACGCCTGCAGTTGGAACCAAGGGCCCACGCAGAGCTTCGATCCGGACTCTCTGGGTGAAGGTGGCCGCTGAGCCCTGATAGGAGTACTCGGGGTTGCCTCCCGCTGTGGTTGGCGAATAACGTCCTGGACTCTCGTTAGTTGGAACCCAAGAAACGCCGTCGTATGTATCCAGAGTCTCCATTCGCCAATAGATCAGACCGGCGTCCGGGGCATTCTCGTCGACGGTCGCACGGAAAAGCTCGACATTTGATCGGGATATGACCCGTTTCTGCAGCCCCACAAGACGATTGAAGGCGATGCCTCCGAACCCTTCGCCATAGCCGCCTCCCGTGCGCCAGTTGAGAGCGCCATTCTGGGCCAGCGAATTCGAAGCCGAGGAGGCGATTGCCACCGACGACAAGGCAATAACCATGACTGTGACGAGAGCCATGCTCCCGCCTCTCCGGGGTAGCGGTCGGCCGTCACCATCGCGAACCCGTCCGGCATTGCCCCTCTGCTCACTGGCCACTGCTGCCATGGCCAGCCCGAAGACTATTGCGGCCGAAACCATCCATCCATTTCCAGCGGGGGCACGATCGATGACCGCGAACTGGAGATACATTGCAATCGAAGGAAGTGTCATGGCGGCCACCGGCCCACCTGAAGCACCCCAGACGAAGAGGGCGCCGATGGCCCACATGAGCAGGGCGAGGGCTGCCACAAGTCCAGAACTCGGGTACACCGGAGACACGCCAAAGCGGAAGATATCGAGCGATTCGCCGATTTCGTTGGCGAGGGCGCCAGGTGTTTCCGGCCCGGGTATGACACCGAAGATGAGACTTTGCGGAACCGATATCCGGAGAAAGAGGATTATTCCGACCAAGGCGAAGAGGGTGTAAGCCAGCCTCCGCGAAGACACAGTTTGGCCGATGAGCCACCAAACCACACCACCGAGGAAGGCTGAAGCGATGAGGATCAAATGCCATGCCGGCGCATCGGTACCAGTCTCAAGAAGCCGCCCGAGGCGGGCAATCATCAGGGCAAAGGCCGCGAGTCCGGCTACACGGCTGAGGGTGTTGCTGACCATGTCCTCCTCATTCCAGTTGCCCAAGCCGGCGCCCATTGCTCGTCTGGTGTTATCGACACCGTGGTGACTCCGAGTCGATGAAAACCGACCAGCGTCTGTGATGTCGATTGTGATGCAGTCATCAAGACCGTGGTCGGGTAGTCCTTTGACAAAAGCTGTTGCACGGAGAGAAGGCCGCGGTCGGCGATTCCGGTGACTATCACGAGCGCACCGCCGCCACCCTTCTGTCTGATCCTGGTAGCGACGGCTTCGATGTCAATCGCAGAGTCTGGCTTCACCAGGGCTAACCGCTCCATCGCCGACCCGTATCTGGAGGCATCTATCGGGTCGGCGTCGCCTGCCCAGAGATCGGCATCGAAGCCCGAACTAACCAAGTGTGTGACGATGGTCGCCGCCCCCGAGACTGCTTTTTCGAAGGCTGCATCCGACTCGTAACTGCCAGCCCTTACATCGAGGAGAACTAACGCCCGGGATTGCCACGGCGTTTCGAGTTGTCGGATCATCAACTCGTCGGTGCGCGCCGACGAGGGCCAATGGACACGACGCAAGTCATCGCCATGCTGGTATTCCCGGAGGGTGTAAAAGTCCTCGCCACCCCGCCGAGCATGTTCCGGTCGGGAAGCCTGCATTGCCGGGTCTTGTCCACGGATAATGGGAAAGCCGGTGAGGTCCTCGACGGCGGGGTAAACCACGATGCGATCAACTGGTCCGGAGCCGACTCTGGTCTGGGCGAGTCCGAACGGGTCTCCGTTAGAAATCTCCGTCGGTCCAACCCGGTAGACGCCGCGGGGTCGGCACGTGACGCGGTAGGTGGCGGTGGTTTGTTCGTTTTTACGGAGGCGAGCACATTCAAAGCGGGCCGTTCCCAGATTGTTGATGTTGTCGTCGATTGTCAGGTTGCTGGCAGATCGTCTCGAATTGTTTTCGATGACGAGCGTGATCGTGTTGGTGTCACCATCATGGACAGTGGCCGATCCCAACCGCCGTCCGATAGACAAATCGGCCTTTTTCAGTCGCACATAGAGCAGCGAGCCAAGTTGGAGCAGTAAAACGAATATCGCTGCGAGCAATAGCTCGATTTCGCCAAAGGCGTACCAGAGAACTACGAGGGCCACACCGCCGCCGGAGATCGCCCAACCGCGCAGTGTTGGCATCAGGTACCGACGCGCGAAGTGGTGCCCGGCACTCGGAGTCGGGTCATGACCTCATCGATGATTTCGGAGAGAGTCTCACCCCGCATCTGCGCCTCGGGCCGTAGGGACATTCGATGTTCCAACACCGGTGTGGCCAGCGCCTTGACATCATCGGGAGTGACGTACTCGCGTCCCATCGACGCCGCCCGGGCCCGGGTCAGACGTTGCAAGAACAGGGCTGAGCGAGGTGACGCACCGAGAAGAATGTCCGAATGGGTTCGGGTCCCCTCGACGAGGTCGACGATATAGGTTTTTACCGACTGGGAAACAGTCACACCACGGGCTATTGAAATGAGCTCCCCGATCTCTTCTGTTGTGACCACAGGTTCGAGGTCATGGAATGTGGAACGGACCCCATGAGTGTCCAGCATCTCCAGTTCTTTCTGCCGGCTCGGGTACCCGATGACCACCCGCATCATGAATCGGTCGAGTTGGGCTTCGGGGAGCGGGTAGGTCCCTTCGTGTTCCAGGGGGTTCTGCGTCGCAACGACCATGAACGGCTGCCCGAGTTCTCGTGTCATCCCGTCGGAAGTTACCTGGCGTTCCTCCATGGCCTCGAGCAACGCTGACTGTGTTTTCGGGCTGGCCCTGTTGATCTCGTCACCAACGACGATATTGGCAAATATTGGACCCGGTTTGAAGTCGAACTCACTGCGATTGCGGTCCCAAACCGAAACTCCGGTGACATCCGAAGGAAGTAGGTCTGGTGTGAATTGAATGCGATTGAAGGCGCCGTCGATGCTTTTTGCTAGCGATTTGGCGAGCTGGGTTTTACCAACACCTGGCACATCTTCGACAAGGACATGTCCTTCAGCGACCAATGCCAGGACGACGAGTTCGACGACTTCGCGCTTGCCTTGGATGACCGTTTCGATGTTGCTTGCAATCTGGTTGAACCGACCAACAAAGAGCTCAATCTGCTGTGGACTTGCCTCAATCAAGGAAATCTCCGAAATCTCGCGAATTTTTTGGAACTCTAGCTTTAAGTCGCCGGTGTGGGAGCTAGAGTGCTGATGGGGAATGGCTATCGAATCATGAATTTGAACCTGGGTCTGGGCAGAACCTTGGCGACTTTGTTCGTCAGGCCCGTGTTGTTGTGGGAGGCCATCCGCGCCCTCGTGGCTGTTCGTGTTCATGGTGGTGTGCTTCCTTCCGCTGACTATCTCCACTGGAGAGTTCATACCGCCTATGGCAATGCCATGTCGGAGACAACGAGCGACGACCTTCTCAAGTTCCTTGTCTGGCGGCGGTTGATGCGGGATTTTGCATGACGCCCGGTTTGATTTCCCGCCTCCAGGACATCCCGGGTGTAGATACTGTCGCCATCGACCTAACCGGAGACTCTGGTGCGATCAATTTGAAAGTTGCCCCCGACGCCGACGAGAAGAGGATTCTTGGCGAGGTTCAAGCTCTACTTGTCTCCTATGGAGTGAGGGGCCTGGTCAAGGCGAACATCGAGGTGGGACCGTCGACGACGGATTTTGGTCTGGATGTGGCGATCACGCCTTATGAGGGCGGCGCCCGGATTCAAGTTCGGGCGGGCGACGTTGAGTCATCAAGGCAAGTCGCCGCGACGCCGAAGGCGATCGCTCAGGGCCTCGCCGACGCCTGGTGCCAGGTCTCGGCACGCCCTCCGCTCGAAGTGACGACAGTCACACTCGGAGGTGCGGGTGCTCTCGCCATTGTGGTCTCGGACGGCACGAACGAGCGGCGCGGCGTAGCCGATATATCGAGCGGCTGGGCCAACGCCCTTACTTATGCCGTCGGTTCTGCTCTGGGGTTTCTGGGCGATAACGGCGCAAATCGTGCCCGATTGGCCCCCACGGCTTGGTAACGTCACGTTGTCGACGACGACGTAACGATGGCCCGAGTTCTTGTCCTCAACGCGAGTTATGAACCTCTCTCCGTGGTCACTGCCCGGAGAGCAGTTGTGCTCGTCCTCAGAGATAAGGCGATCGTGGTCGCGAGCCGCGATGAGCAATGGGCATCTGTAACTAGCACCGTAGAACTGCCATCAGTGGTCAGGCTTACCCGGTATGTGAAGGTCCCTTACCGACGCTCGGCGCCAGTATCACGAAGAGCTGTGTTTGGAAGAGATGGCAATCGCTGCCAGTACTGTGGCGGGCCCGCGGAATCGATCGATCATGTGCTCCCGAAATCGAAAGGGGGCGATCACTCCTGGGAGAATGTGGTCGCGTGCTGTCGATCTTGCAACATCCGTAAAGCCGATAGAACCCCGCGCGAAGCGGGATTTAATCTGGCAACCGACCCCGGGCCGCCTCGTCGCTTTGCATGGGTCTATTCTTCGACCGGGTATGATATGGATCCGGCGTGGCAGCCGTTCCTCCTCCAGGAAAGCGCCTGAATCCGGCTGAGAATCGGGTTTTCGCCCGTATCCTGTTAAGATGGCACCTGACGCCGCATCGGGTGGAGGCCAGCGAAACTTCGCTTCCCCGATGACCAACGGCTTTTCTCAACCGGTTGGACCGCCTCTTCGGCCGATGTTTCGATCCAGGGTTTAGGCCCACACGTTCGGAGCGAGATCGGAATAACCAACTATGCCCCAAATCCGGGGCAGGAGAATCATGACTGACAACACCTTCGCGTCATTAGGCGTGCCCGAACCAATCTCGAAGGCACTTGCTAAACGCAACATCACCGAGCCCTTTCCGGTTCAATCAGCTGCCATTCCAGATGGACTTGCCGGCCGAGATATCTCAGGTCGCGCTCCGACTGGCTCGGGGAAGACCCTCGCGTTTGGCCTGCCCCTCATAGCTCGAGTCGAACGATCGAGTAAAGGTCAACCACGCTCGCTGATCCTCGCCCCGACCCGGGAGCTTGCCGAGCAGATAAAGGACGAACTGGAGCCTTTGGCCCGTGCCGCGGATCGCTACGTCTTTGCGGTGTACGGGGGCGTCCCCTATGGGAAACAGCGGAGCGCCCTCTCTCGTGGAGTTGACATTCTCGTTGCAACGCCGGGTCGGCTCGAAGATCTGATGGAACAACGCCTGGTTGATCTAGGACGCGTCAATATCGTCGTAGTAGATGAGGCTGACCGAATGGCAGATATGGGATTCCTACCGGCTGTCCGTCGTATCCTCGATAAGACTTCGGCGCAGAGACAGACAATGCTGTTTTCGGCGACGCTCGACGGAGACGTCGCCGTTCTGGTCCGTGACTATCAGACAGACCCGATTCGCCACGAGGCCGGGACTATCGAGCCCGACACCGTCGACGCTGAGCACCACTTTTGGCTGGTCCAACATCACGATCGGGTTGAGCACACAGCTGAACTCATTGTTCGCGGTGGCCGTTCGATCGTCTTCACCAGGACACGTCACGGCGCAGACCGGCTTTCAAAGCAGCTGCACAAGATTGGCGTTACATCAGTAGCCCTTCACGGCGGCCGGTCCCAAGGCCAGCGGCAGAGGGCGTTGAAGGACTTCTCTTCGGGAAGGGTCCAAGCACTGATCGCAACGGACGTCGCCGCAAGAGGAATTCACATTGACGCTGTGGAAACGGTTGTTCACTACGATCCACCGTCCGACCACAAGGATTATCTCCATCGATCTGGGAGAACTGCCCGAGCCGGTGCCACCGGAACGGTTGTCAGCCTGGTGACCAGGGAGCAGCGGAAATCGGTGAGTCGACTACAGCATGACCTCAATATGAGGGCCCCGATCGCTGAACCAGATATCTCAAAAATCGGGAAGGGTCGCGTCCATGTTCCGGCAGCGCCAGCTATGTCGTCTCGACATGATGGATCTCGACCGGGTGCCGGTTCCAACCGTACGGCCGACAGAGCCAGTGGCAATGGCACGGGCAAGGGCAATGGCAAGGTTGGCCCCGCCAAGACTGGACCCAGTGTTTACGTCGGCAACCTTCCGTGGGCGGCGACCGATGCTGACATCCACGCACTATTCGCTCTCCATGGGGAAGTCCGACGGGCGACCGTAATCACCGACCGGCGCAACGGCCGGTCCAAGGGCTTCGGATTCGTCGAGATGCCGGACGGGGACGCTCGGAGTGCCATCGACGCGTTGCAGGGCTTCAATATGGATGGACGCGACCTCAAAGTGAGATTCGCCCAGCCTGCCGGTCCCAAGCGCACCTGACGAACCAACCCAATTAGTGATAGAAGCCGGCCCTTCGGGTCGGCTTCTATTCGCCGCCAACCCCGCTGTGAGCAGTCGAGAACCTGTCCTATAGTCGGACTCATGGACATAATTCTCACCGCCGGTCTCTGGCTCAAGCAATCGATTTGGGACGATGTCGCCGCAGCCCTCAGGCAGGATGGTCACACAGCGATTCCCGTAGCCCTTCCGGGAGCCGATGATGGGTCGGCAATTGCCACACTGGAGGACCAGGTTGGGGCGGTGGTCGCTGCAGTTGACGCTTCTGACCGGCCCATGGTGGTCGGCCATTCGGCCGCTTGCACCCTGGCGTGGATAGCTGGGGACCAACGACCCGACGCTATACACAGTGTGGTTCTCATCGGTGGCTTCCCTGCCCAAAACGGGGAAACCTACGCCGACATTTTCGAACCAATCGAAGGCGTCATGGGATTCCCCGGTTGGGAACCTTTTGAAGGCCCTGACAGCGCCGATCTCGATGATGCAGCGCGGCGAGATTTCGCGGAAGCCACCGTTGCGGTCCCAGTGGGTGTCTCTAAAGGTGTCGTCCGGCTGAGTGACGCCCGGCGCTACGAACTTCCGGTTCTTCTCGTGTGTCCCGAGTACAACCCGGAGCAAGCCAAAGCTTGGATCGATGGCGGGGACGTCCCCGAACTTGAGAAGGCCACCAACGTCTCGTTCGTCAATATCGATACGGGCCACTGGCCCATGGTTACCCAGCCAGCCCAGCTCGCCCGAATCCTCACTGATGCAGCTACGAATACTTGAACAACCATGTCCTTCACGAACAGGGCACTCGATGAATCTACCTGGAACGATTTCGCAGAATTAGTCGACCGCAACAACGGGGTCTATGGGGGTTGTTGGTGCATCGCCTATCACCCCGAATATACGCAGAAGGGGCTTGACTTCCGTGTCGCTAAGGAGGACCGAGTCCGGACCGACCGCGCTCACGCCGCATTGGTGTTTGATGAGAACGGCGTAGCCCAAGGCTGGTGCCAATACGGCAGCCCAGACGAGCTGTCAAACATCAAACACAAGCGAGCCTATTGAAGAGGACCCACCTCCACGACCCGACTGGCGAATCACCTGCGTCTTTGTCGACCGAAAACACCGCGGTGGCGGCATTGCCCGCGCCGCCCTCGAGGGCGCCCTCGATCAGATAGCTGGCGCTGGTGGCGGAGTGGTCGAAGCCATCTCCGAAGTGACCGATGGACGCGAGGCCCAAGGTCGTTTCTTGTTTAGCGCGACCGTCGAGCTGCTCGAACAGTACGACTTCGTCAGGGTCCGCCAAGTCGGCAAGCATGCCTGGATCATGAGCCGAACCATCGATCTCGCCCGCTAAGTGGTCGCTCCTTCCTGATTGTCTGTCACCCAACCGGGAGCTAGGAGCGTCGCCAACGCTCCTGCGGAGACCAGCAAGTTTGATTCGGCGCTCGTCGTCGGACTCGGTGGTTTTTGGTTTCAACCCACTTTCGCCCTCCTGTTTTCGTTTCTTCTTCCGTCTTCGGACTCAATGTGGAAGAGAAGGTTGACATATGGAGCAAAGTGGGTCATAGTGTCACGCACAGGCACCCGAGTGGTGTCTGAGGACAGACGGACGGACGAGAAGAGTACGAAGTGTTCCTTGGCGAGTACTTCCACAGCCTGGATGAGAAGGGAAGGGTGGTTTTGCCATCCTCCTTTCGACGCGCACTCGAAGATGGGTGTGTCGTGACCAAAGGGCAGGACGGGCAGCTCCTTATCTACGCACCGGATGATTTCCAGACCCTTGCCGATGCGGTCGTTTCCGAACGTCCCAAGAATCGGGCCGGTCGACGGTACAACCGGACGTTGTTCGCCGCCGCTGACTCACCAGGCCTCAACGCCGGGGGACGAGTCGGGCTTAAAGGAGACCTCCGCAAGTTTGCCGATCTTGAGGCCGGCACGGAAGTCGTCCTTCTCGGTGTCCTCGATCACATCGAGGTCTGGAACAAAGAGAAGTATCTCGCAGATCGGGAAATGGGGGATGAGGTTTACCTGGAAGAGGAAGAGGAGGACTGAAAACGGACGACAGATGGCTGGCTTAATGCCAGCCCCCCGGACACCAATGGAAGGCCCCTGACTCCGCCCGCTTCCCATTTGGTACCAGCGCCCGGGGGGCTGGTAATGAGCCAGCACGATGAAACAGAGAAGAACGAGCCAGGAGCACGGAGAAGCGAATTTCACATTCCGGTTCTGGCAGATGAGGTGATTGACCTGCTGAGGCCGGTGATGCCGGGAGTGGTGATAGACGCCACTTTTGGTGGCGGTGGGCACAGCAGGCGGATGTTGGAAGCGTTTGGAGATCATGTGAGAATTGTTGGAATCGACAGAGACCCCGAAGCAGTAGCTAACGCTGCTGAACTCGGTGTTGAAGTATCTCAGTCCAACTTCGCCGACCTCGCGGAGGTGGCTCGTGCATTTGATGTCGAACCCGTCGGCATTCTCTTTGACTTTGGTGTGTCATCACACCAGCTCGACTCGGCAACCCGTGGATTTTCATACCGATACAACGGCCCCCTTGACATGACAATGGGCCCGGACGCCGCATTCTCGGCGAGCGAGGTGGTCAATGAATGGCCAGCGGACGACATTGCTCGAATCATTCGCCGGTACGGAGAGGAGCCGTTGGCTAAGCGTATTGCCAATGCGATTGTCGCTGGCAGACCATTTTCTTCGACTACCGAGCTGGCGGAAGTTATTGCGAATGCCTTCCCCGCGGCACGGCGAAGTGGGGGCCATCCAGCAAGACGAACCTTTCAAGCTATCCGGATCGCAGTCAACGCCGAGTTGGATGCGGTGGCAGCAGGTCTCGACGGAGCTCTGGAGTTGGTTGGCCCGGGCGGGCGCGTCATCGCGATCAGCTATCACTCTCTGGAAGATCGCCTGGTGAAACGTCGTTTTGTTGCTGGTGCGACCGGATGCACATGCCCTCCCGATCTGCCCGTCTGTGGCTGCGGCAACGTCGCTGAATTGCGGCTCCTCACACGCAAGCCGATCCGCGCGTCAGAACAAGAGATTTCGATGAACAACCGAGCCCGGTCGGCCCTGCTCCGCGCCGTCGAGAAGGTTGCGGCATGAGCGCGCGTCCGGAAAGGTTGTCGGGTGCTGATCCGGGCCTCCGGGTACTCAAAGGCCGTCGAGCATCGCGACCCGCGCTGGCTCCCTGGATGATCATGGCGGTTGTCGGAGTGGCCGCCTTCCTTGGTTTGGTATTTGCCAGGACATCGTTGGATAACGCAGCCTTTGATCTTGCCGAGCTGGATGTGGCGATCGAACAGCAAACTGAACTCAACCAAGACCTCAAACTCCAGATAGCCCGGATGGAGAATCCGGCCCGCATTGCTCCGCTGGCTGAGGAAATGGGCCTGGTGATTCCGGTTGAGACGCACCAATTGCTTGTGAACCTGGACCCCTCCTCTCCGGTCGTGGTTTTTGCTGATGACCCCGGCGGACATCAATGACGATTCTGTCTCCAAGACAAAGAAGCATTTCGGTCTCTGTTCGCGCTGGAGCTGAGCCCACGAGAGGGATCAAATGTCCCAATTGTGGGGAGTTCCGGCAGGGCCAATAGTCGTGGCGACAGTCGCCACCGGCCCGGGATGGAACCCCGCCAAGGCTCGACTTGCTTTGATTGGCATCGTCATGCTTCTCGCCTGGGGAGTTGTTGCCTGGCGATTGGTACAGGTTCAGGTGGTCCTGGCTCCTGAGGTCGCCGACAAAGGCCTCCAGCAGCGATTGGTAGTCGAAGAACTCGCGCCGCAGCGCGGCAAGATCTTTGACCGAAATGGTGACCTGCTTGCCATGACCGTAGAAGCCGAGTCACTGTTCGCAGTTCCTGCGCAAGTTGAAGAGCCTCGGTGGGTTGCCCAACAGTTCGGGACTCTGCTCGGCGTCGATGCCGAAGCGCTCTACGAACGATTGATTTCCGATAAGGACTTTGTGTACATCAAGCGACAGGTCGACTCGTCGGTGGCGGATGAACTGCTCGCACTCAACGTCAAGGGTGTCTACTCGCTGCCGGAATCGACCCGGGAGTATCCGGCTGGTGAGATCGCCAGCCACGTCGTCGGATTCGTCGACATCGATGGGATTGGCCAGGAAGGCCTTGAAATTGTGTACGAGGACGGCCTTCGCGGAGTGCCGGGCCAAGCCCGCTTCGAACGTGATGCCAACGACATACCGATCCCCCAGGGTGACAACGACATAGTGCCGGCTGTACCCGGATTCGATCTGAACACCACGATCGACCTACCCCTTCAGTATCAGGCACAGCAATATTGTGAGGAGGCCATCAAGGAGCCGATTCTGGCCGAATCGTGTTGGGTCGTCGTCCTCGAGGTTGAGACCGGTGAGGTACTCGCGATGACGGGTGCCCCAGCATTTGATCCGGAGACCCGGACGACCCAGGACGGGTCTCCTTTCTCCAATTTCGCCGTTCGTGGCGTCTATGAACCAGGCTCCACTCAAAAGCTGATCACGGTTGCAGGTGCTCTCGAAGAAGGAACCGTGCAGATCGATACCCAGTTCTTCGACATAGCGGATGTTCTTGAGATCAAGGAAGGCGCTTGTGAATCGGACGTCGACGAAATCCAGGGGTGTTATCGCGATTTCGAGGAACACGAAACCGAAGACATGACGGTTGAGGAAATATTTGTCCAGTCGTCCAACGTTGGCACGATCACCGTCGCCGATACGCTCGGCCAAGACAAGCTCGTCGAGTACATCAAGGCATTCGGTCTCGGTCAGCCAACCGGGATCGACTACGGGGCCGAGGCAAGCGGCATCCTAAACTTTGCGGCCGGATGTGAGACGTGTTGGGCGTCAGGAGCCATCGGCTACTCGGTAGCCGTTTCACCAATTCAAATGGCAGCTGCCTATGCGGCCATTGCCAACGACGGTCAGTGGATAACTCCACATATTGTTTCCTCGGTTACCGATGCTACCGGGAATACCGAAGTGGCGGGGGTGGAAACTCACCAGGTCGTGTCCCCGGAGACGGCTGAACTTATGCGGTATCTGCTCGCTGGTGTGGTTGACGTCGGAACGGGGACCAGCGCCGCTGTGGAGGGATACCGTGTTGGCGGAAAAACAGGGACAGCAAATATCCTCGGCGACGACGGCCAGTACACAGACGCCACGAGGGCAAGTTTCGTCGGTATGGCCCCTATCGATGACCCCAAAGTTGTCGTTGCGGTCTTGATCGATTCGCCGTCTCATAAATACCGCACCGGCGGAGCTTCAGCGGCGCCCGTGTTCTCGAAGGTGATGGAACAAGCCCTCCACCGGTTGGGAGTCACTCCGGATGGAAAAGAGTAAATCCCTTCATGAACTGGCGGAGGTAGTCGGGGGCCATGTCATTGGAAATCCTCAAACTGTTATTTCTGACGTCACCCATGACTCTCGCCAGGCTGGCGAAGGTGCGCTTTTCGTCGCGATCGTGGGTGAGAATCACGACGGTCATGACTTCGCACACGCGGCCGTCGAGACCGGAGCTGCGGCTCTATGTGTCCAACGAGCCGTCGGAATCGACATCCCCCAACTCGTCGTCGCCCGGACAAGACGAATCACTGGCGAGCTAGCTTCGGAAGTCCATGCCAACCCATCTCGGACCCTTGATGTGATTGGTGTGACCGGAACCAACGGTAAGACGACCGTCACCCATTATGTGGAGTCCATTCTCTCCGCCAACGGGCGGGCGGCGGGCATGGTGGGGACTATTGGCAGCCGGGTAATGGGTGAGCCGATTCCTTCGGTCCGAACCACTCCAGAGGCACCGGACTTCCAGAGACTCTTAGCTCAAATGCGAGATCGGGGAGCAGAAGCGGTTGCGGTCGAAGTGTCGTCCCACGCTCTCGAGCTAGACCGGGTCCGTGGGACACGGTTTGCCGTGGCAGGATTCACCAATCTTTCACAGGACCATCTGGACTTCCATGGATCGATGGATGAATACCGGCGCGCCAAGGAACGCTTTTTCAATGAATACGAGGTGGATACTGCGGTTTTCAATATCGATGATCCGATGGGGCGAACCCTTTCCGGGTCGTATGAGCGGCCTCAGATCTCGGTGGGGGAGCGGGGCGATTTTGAAGCAGATGAGATCGACTTTGCGAACGGAGTTACCCGGTTCGAACTGAAGGCACCAGGTTTCCGGGAAAATACATCTGCTCCGGTCCTAGGTCATTTCAACCTGTCGAACCTGCTGGTTGCAATGGCATGTTGTTTCGCGGTGGGCCTCACCGTAGAAGAGATTGTTGCCGCGCTTCCATCCCTGGCGCCGGTCAGAGGACGTTTTGAGATTGTATCTCGGGTCGATGAGCCAACTGTCATCGTCGATTACGCCCACACCCCGGACGGAGTGGCACGCGTCGTCGAGGCAGCGCGCGAGATGGCCGCAGGCCGTGTCGTCGTCGTGGTCGGGGCGGGTGGCGACCGTGACCGAGCGAAACGGGCCCCCATGGGCGCGGCTGCTTCGGTAGCCGACCTGGTGATAATCACCAGTGACAACCCTCGCGGTGAAGATCCCGACCAGATAATTGACCAGGTGCTCGAGGGAGTCACCCGAGACTCGATCAGGGAACCCGATCGCTCGCGGGCTATCGCTGCGGCGATCTCCAACGCGGTGGTCGGCGACATTGTCCTGATTCTCGGCAAGGGCCACGAAACCGGCCAGGAAATCAATGGTCAAATTTTGCCTTTCGACGATCGCCAGATCGCTCGGCAGCAATTGAATGGTTTGCCGAAGTCCACCAATTTTGACCCCGAGTCAGGGAGCACAGGGTCGTGATTTCACTGCTTGTTGGCGCCGCAGTTAGCCTTCTCGTTTCCATCTTTGGTACCCACTATGCAATTGGATTCTTCAGGAAGCGGTCGATAGGCCAGTTCATCCAGGAGGAGATAGCGGGGATGCACGCTCACAAGCAGGGCACCCCCACTATGGGAGGCATAGTCTTCGTGCTCGCCGCGATCATCGGTTACGTGGTTTCCCATTTCCGCTTTTTCGCGGATGGTGGCCTCACCTTCGAGGTGCGAGAATTTGCGCCCGGTGGCCTCTTGGCCATTTTTGCATTGACCGGCATGGCGGTAGTTGGGTTGCTTGACGATTGGGCGAAGTTTTCCAATCGGCGCAGTTTGGGCCTATCGAAAACTGCAAAGTTTGGTGGCCAGCTTGGGATCGCTGCGCTTTTTGCCTGGGGTGCCACAGCAGCAGGAGTGGTCACCCAAATCTCCTTCGTGAGACCGCTTGGCATCGACCTTGGTGTCTTCTTTGTGGTCTGGGTGCTGATCATGCTTACCGGCTCGGCAAACGGAGTGAATCTCGCGGACGGGATGGATGGACTCGCCGGAGGGTCGGCTGTTCTCGTTGTCGCGTCTTATACGGTGATTGCTTTCTGGCAGTTTAGGAATCCCGGCACCTATGACGCTGTGGATCCGCTCGAGCTTGCCGTTGTCTCGGCGGCAATGTTTGGTGCGATTCTGGGATTCCTGTGGTGGAATGCCGCACCGGCCCAAATCATCATGGGAGACGTTGGTTCGCAAGGCATTGGGGGTCTCCTTGCAGCTCTCGCCCTACTCACCAACACCCAATTGTTGCTCATTGTGCTTGGGGCGATTTACGTTGCCGAGACGCTATCGGTGATCCTTCAAGTGGCAAGTTTCAAACTGACCGGCAAGCGAATTTTTCGCATGTCGCCCCTCCACTTCCACTTCGATCTGGGCGGGTGGCCTGAGACAACCGTCGTGATCCGTTTTTGGATTCTCACCGGGATCGGAGTTGCCCTCGGGCTTGGCTTTTTCTACGCAGACTTCCTGCGTCTGGAGGGATTGCTGTGAACAGAGTTCTGATCCTTGGCGCTGGCGTCTCCGGATTGGCGGCGGCTCGCCTGGCGGCAGCGCAAGGGATTGCAGTCACCATGTTTGACGCCAACCCCGGACCGGATGCCTTCGGGTCGGGGATTGGTCTCGCGGCCGGGCCCTGGGACCACTTGCTCCTAACCGGTGTTGACCTCGTCGTTGCCTCTCCAGGATTCCCGGAAAGGTCGGCGCCGGTCGTCGATACGCTTGAGGCGGGAATACAAATCTGGAGCGAGATCGAATTCGCCTCGCGATACATCAACATCCCGATGATTGCGGTTACCGGGACCAACGGGAAGACGACAGTTACAGAAATAACTTCCCAAATGCTTCAGAACTCTGGTATCGACGCACCTTCGGCGGGGAACATCGGAGATCCGCTTTCCGATTTTGTCGGGCAAACCCATGACGCTTTGGTCGTCGAAACGTCGAGTTTCCAACTGCGGTTTATTGATCAGTTCCACCCCGTCGCTGCTGCCATAACCAACGTCGCAGTCGACCACCTCGACTGGCACGGTTCAGTGGCAGGGTATGCCGCTGCCAAGCGGAACATCTATCGGAATCAGGATGAGACCGACCTCCTGGTTTTTGATGCCGACGACGAGGGAGCCGCCGATCTGGCCAGGCATGCTCCAGGGGCGAAATTTCCGGTGTCAGGCACCGCCTTGCCAGAGGGAGGTGGGGGACGCGACGGTGATCGTCTCGTGGTTGGCGACATCAGCGTGCCGATTGGAGATCTTGCCAACGGTGATCCGATACATCTGGTCAATCTGGCTTTTGGCGCCGCACTTTCCTCGTGGCTCGGGGCAGACCCAGAGGCAATCGCCGAGGCCGCCATGAGGTTTCGTTCCGGAAAGCATCGACGTCAGGTTGTTGCCGAAATTGGGGGAGTGTTGTGGGTGGACGACTCCAAGGCGACAAATCCCCACGCAGCAATTGCATCGATTCGAAGCCGCGATTCTGTCGTCCTGATTGCTGGGGGATTGGCCAAGGGTCTTGACGTCAGCCCAATCGCTCGTGAGCCCAATCTCAGCGCCCTGATTGGGATCGGGGAGGCGGGGCCCGGGCTGGCTGAAGCTGCCGGTGCCGTCGGCCAGTCAGCGGAGACTCTCGAAAACGCGGTTCAACTTGCCGCCCGGATCGCCCAACCCGGTGACACCGTATTGCTCGCCCCTGGGTGCGCCAGCTTTGACCAATTCGAGTCCTATGTAGCTCGTGGAAACCGATTTCAGGAATTAGTCAATCAACTCATCGTGGAGGTGAATACAAAGTGACCGCGAATGTCACCTCAATAAGTGGGGTACGCGCTGCTGCCCGGGATAAGGCCGAGAGTGCTCGGGTCAACAACAGGGCAGCAACAGCTCTCTTGGTTGTCGTAGTTGTATTGGTGGTAATCGGACTCGGTTCAACCCAGTCGGCGTCCTCCGTAGTCGGGATCGATCAGGCGTCCGACCGCTTCTACTTCTTCAAACGCCAGTTGATTGGGGTTGGGATTGGAACGTTGGCGCTGCTGACCACCAGTCGAATCAACTACCGGGTTTATCGCAAGGTCGCCCTCCCGCTGTTCGTTATCTGTGTCGCATTACTAGTGGCGGTGCCCTACGTGAGCCCGACCATCGGCGGCGCCCAACGCTGGATTCCTCTTCCCGGTTTCAACTTGCAACCCTCGGAGATCGCGAAACTCGGCGTAATAATGCTCCTGGCCCTCGTTCTGGACAAGAAGGCAAATCTGCTCGGCAAATTCGGGCACTTCCTGGTTCCGGTAGCCCTGATTCTTGGTTCAGTCGGCTACTACATGCTCAAGCAACCCGACCTCGGAACCATGATTGTCATTGCGGGTTCGGCGATGGCGGTGATCATGACCAGTGCCACACCATTCCGATACGTGCTGGCGGTTGTGCTCGGGAGTGGGGCCCTGGCGACCAAATTGGCATTGTCTGAGGCCTACCGGGTGCGTCGTTTCGACGGATTTCTCGATCCCTGGGGGACGGCCTCAGACCAGGGCTACCAGTTAGTCCAGAGCTACTACGCCCTTTCCAACGGTGGGTTGTTCGGGGTCGGATTGGGGGCGAGTCGGGCGCGCTGGTTCTATCTCCCTAACGCCCATACAGAT
>JBBKXI010000180.1:0-34043 GCA_037969415.1 Acidimicrobiia bacterium
GGCCAACGACCTACCAAGGGGTGACCTTCCCCACACCCCGCTTCAACGCAGACCGACCGCAAATACTCAAACCGATCAAGACCGAAACACCGGAAAATGGCTATGGGCCACCTACGGGATTAACGCGCGTTTCGCTTGGCTCGTCGCGTAGTTACTTGCTTTGAACCGTCGCTCCGACCCAATTGGTGGAGGTCGCGGGCCGTGTGCGAATATTGCCCGATGCATCGCGGTTTGAACGAACTCGAAACCTATTTGCCAGTGATTCTCGAATCACCGACGACGAGGGTTTGATCGAAATGATCGTTCGGAGGCCCGAGCGTGAGACGCGTGAGGTCGTTGAATCGGCTGACCTCGATCCTCAGGGCGGCCTTATCGGAGACAATTGGATCGATAGGCTCGATGTCGAAGGGAACCCGAAGCGCCACTCCCAGTTGACGCTCATGAACTCGAGGGTGGCCAACGCGATCGCTACTCGCCCGCGAGAGGTGGCAGCTGGTTGGCGATCAAATCTACGTGGACATGAATCTATCGGTGGAAAACCTTCCACCCGGATCACGAATCCGGGTCGGTGCGGCGCTGGTTGAAATCTCCGAAGTACCCCATACCGGATGCCACAAGTTCGCCGTTAGGTTCGGTCCCGAAGCACTTCGGTTCACCAATGTTGGCGCTAGGAAAGAAAATCGATACCGGGGAGCCAATGCCTTTGTTGTCGACGGGGGATCTGTAACGGTCGGCGACCGGATCACCAAGCTCTAAAACTCACCTGCGGCTGAGGGTCGTGCCGCCCTTCCAGGAGACGCCGACCTTGTGGTAGAAGCCTCCGATCATCTCGGCCTCAGCGAGGAGGGCCAGTTCCTCGATAGGTGACTCATACAGCTCTATCTCGGCCGAACCCGACCAGACGTCAGCTACCTCGCCGTCGTAACCACTCATCGTGACAAGCTCGTCCATCGAGTTGGTCCCATCGGATTCGATCGCCGGCCAGCGGCGGTTGTGGAGCATGGGATGCCCGTTGACAAATCCTGGCGACTGAGCCGGCGCCTCCAGCGTTACGACCGCCTCCGCCAATCGACGGCCGTTGGCCGACAAGGTGGCACCGAACTTGCCGCCCGACTCGAGACGGGGGCCGGCCCTACCCACCGTGACCGGGCGGGTCATCCAGATTTCGCCCAGCTTCTTTGGGTATCCCTGGTGATAACCACGGACCAGGGCGAAGTCCTTATCCACCCAGATGTAGGCGCACCGGCTCCAGACCTTGTCTTCCCAGAGTCCCCGGATGACAACGAAGCACTCTTTGTACTGCGACCGGACCGGGTCCAACACCTCCTCAAAGGTGTCGCCGCAACTCTGCCAGTCCGCCCAGATCACGGCCACCGCCCCGGGATCGTTGGGAGCCGGATCGACACTATCTGGCAACAGTTCGGCGACCCGGTCGGGGTCGGTCCGATATTCGACGGTGATCATCTCTCCTGAGTAGTGCCATGGCGGGGCAGGAATCAAAGATGCCTTACCCGAAGGCGACTCAGGAAATAGGAAACCAGCCATCAGAGGAAGGGGAGGTACTCGTTTAGTTCCCAATCGGTGGTCCACGCCATGTACCGATCCCACTCGGCCCTTTTCACCGTGACAAAACCGTCGACAAATGCAGGGGAAAGAGCCTCGACCAAATCGGTGTCTGCTTCCAGCGCATCAAGCGCCGACGCCAGAGACGGAGGACACACCACATCAGTCCCGGCCTGTTCGATGCAGTCGAGGGTCTCCACCTCGGGAATCGGATAGCCTTTCTCATAACCGAGGCGCGCTGCGGTGAGAACCGTTGCTATTGCCTGATGGGGCGTCACCGATCCGTCGCCGACCCGATGTTCCAACCTGGTCCCTTTCCCGCGCACCGGGGCGACCCGCACTGTTACCCCACGATGGTCATATCCCCAGTTGGCCCAATAGCCGCACATCGAACCTGGACGAAGACGTTTGTAGGCGTTGACGGTCGGAGCCATCAGCGCTGTCATCCCAACGTGGTGATGGAGCATCCCGGCAATTAGGGACCGACACGTATCGCTTAAACCGTCTTCGGCACTTTCATCTGAGAGAAGATTGGCCCCGGACTCATCGTGCATTGACAGGTTGATATGGAAGCCACTACCTCCTCGCCCGTTGATCGGCTTGCCCAGGAAGGTCAGCAGGTATCCCTCTCTGGCGGCGATCTCCTTCGCCATAACCTTGAAGAGGAAGGCGTTGTCGGCCGCGGTCAGGGCGTCGTCAAAGGTGAGTGTGAGTTCAAATTGACCGTTGTCATACTCACTATTCACAGCCTCGAGAGGGAACCCGACCTCCCGAGAACTTGCCATAATCTTGTCGATCACTCCGGTGGGGTCGACTGCCATGCCGGTGCCGTAAACGAAATGCCCCGGAGTGTCGATCGGCTCCCATCCCCCATTGTTGTCGGGTTGGAAAAGGAAGGCCTCCAGCTCGATCCCCACTTTCGGACTCATCCCGTGAGCCTCCCAGGCTGCTATTGCATCTTTGAGCAGGTTCCGTGGAGCGAACGGCACCGGTTCGCCGTTCCGTGAGATCTCAGGAACCACCACACCCGTTCCTGCTTCCCACCCGGGCCGGACATCGGCAATGTCGAACGACGCCTCGAGATCGGGAAGTCCTTTCCAGAACATCGCCCCTTCGTGCGGGGTCATCACACGATCAAAACCGAGCGTGAAAAGGGTGAGGCAGTGTCCGGTCGAACCTGACGTGGTACTGCCGGGTAGATATTTTCCCCTTGCCAGACCTAAATGATCGGGCCAGAGCAAACGCAGCCTGTCGTAGTCTTGGGACAAATCGCTCCTCTTCAGATGGCAGGATGATCGTAGATGATTCGCTCCGGTTGAGGGTGACCACACAAAGCCAGCTAACTTTCGTGACATGGCCATTCCTCTCGAACCCAGCGATGAACAACGGGCCAGGATCGACGAAGTCGTTTCTGGTTTTATCGACAATTGGTATGCCTCAATCCCGGATATGGACGCAAACGCACCGGGTCTCACGGACGACCAGATCAAATCTCTGATGGAGCCACCGGCCGAATCGGGTCGTGATATCGAAGAAATTCTCGGCACGCTGGACCTGGCCGGTCAGGCCGGGATCCTTCATCCGTCCGGAGGCCATCTCTCCTACATTCCCAACGCCGGCTTGTTTTCCGGTGCGGTAGGCGATCACATCGCCTCCACACTCAATCGCTACACCGGTGTTAGCGGGGCGGCACCGGGCATGACCGCGATCGAAACGAGCGTGACCGAATGGATCGCTTCTCTGTTTGGCCTCGGCGAGAACGCCGCAGCAATCCTCGTCTCCGGCGGATCGACCGCCAACATGACCGCGGTGGTTGCCGCCCGGGTCGCCAAGCTCGGTGAACGCTTCGCCGATGGCGTCCTCTATGTCACCGAGCACACCCACCATTCGGTGGCAAAGTCCGCACGGATCGCTGGTTTCCGCAACGACCAGATCAAACAAATCCCAGTTGACAAAGCGCTACGGATGGACCCGGGCTTGTTGGACGAGGCGATCCGAACCGATAGCGAGGCGGGGTTGAAGCCGTTTCTCGTTGTCGCCTCCGCTGGCACCACGGACACCGGAACGGTCGACGATCTCGAAGCGATCGCCGACGTCACCACAAAACACGATCTTTGGCTCCATATCGATGCTGCCTATGGCGGTTTCTTCCAATTGACGGAACGGGGTCTGAAAGCATTTGCTGGAATAGAGAACTCAGACTCCCTCACCCTCGATCCTCACAAGGGTCTCTCAATTCCATTTGGGGTCGGAGCCCTGGTCGTCAAGAATCGCGACCACCTCATCGATGCCAACCACGGCAGGGGCGCCTACCTCAACCACGACGAAGTGTTTCAGGGTCTTCGCGATATCTCGTCTCAAGGCCCGGAACTCACCCGTCCCTTCCGTGGTCTCCAGGTGTGGATCCCACTTCAACTGCATGGGATCGCCCCCTTCCGGGATGCCCTCGATGAATCGCTCGATCTTGCCCAATACACCTATGAGCGTTGTCGCTCCATCGATGGCATCCAGACTCCCTGGACACCAGACCTCTCGGTCGTTGCAATCGGCTTCGATGACGATGACCAGGGACGGCGAGCGATGGAGGCAGTTAACGCCGACCGGAAGGTCCATATGAGTTCAACGATCGTCGCTGACCGATTCATCCTCAGATTCGCCATCCTCAACCGGAGAACCACCAGATACCACCTCGGTCATGCACTTGAGATAATCGAGAAGACCCTGATCGGGTAGTGGTCGGTCGGTCAAATAGGGCGCGCGTCGCTCCGAGTCATCGAGTTCATCTGACAATGAGAAGCGCGCAGTCGCAGCCGGGGAGCTGCGGCGAGCACTTCGACGCAGTCAGGGGACTCGAGGGCCGGAGAAACGCCGCCAGTAATTGGGCGACAGACCACTCCCTACTTGAGTGTCATCGACACCGGGAGATGTTTGATCCCGGAGATGAAATTGGATCGAAGCCGATCCGGCTCGCCGGTGATCTCGTAACTGGAGATCCTGTCGAGTAGCTCTTCAAAGAGAATCCGAACCTCGAGTCGGGCGAGGGCCGCTCCGAGACAAACATGGCGTCCCGTACCGAAACTCACGTGGTTGTTCGGTTTCCGTTCTAGTTCGAATTGGAACGGTTTCGTAAATTGGTCCTCGTCGTAGTTCGCCGAGGTGTACCACATCACCACACGGTCTCCCTCCGCGATCGGCACCCCTCTGACCTCGGTCTCAGCCGTGGAGGTCCGACGAAAATGCATGGTGACACCGGACGCTCGCAGGATCTCCTCGGTAGCGAGTTCCGACATCGCAGCAGGATCAGACAGCCACTGCTCCAGTTGCGAAGGATGATTGGCCAGATAAATGAGTCCATGGGAAATCGTGTGCCTCGTGGTCTCATTCCCGGCAACCATCATCAACGTGAAGAAGTTTTTGAACTCCAGGTCGGTGAGCGGTTCGCCTTCGGGTTCGGCATGGAGAAGGGCCGAGATGACATCGTCCGCGGGCGATTCTCTCCGTTCGATTGCCATCCGTTCGGCATACTTGAACACTTCGAGGGCGGCGGGAGAGCGAAATGGGAGCAACCGGTATTCCTCGGTGTCGACCTTGTCGATGATCACCGGTGTGTATTCGGGATCAGCATTGGAGATCATCTGGTCTCCCCACGCGACCAATTGCCCGGCATCGGTCTCCGGGACACCCAGCAGACGACAGAGCAACCTGATCGGTAGTTCACGAGCAATCTCGGTGACGAAATCGAACTCGCCCAAAGGGAGAACGGTGTCCAGTACCTGACCGGCCAACACCCGGAATGCGTTCTCGTAGGTGGCCACCACCTTGGGTGTAAACCCGGGTTGGACCAGACGCCGCAGTCTGGTGTGCTCCGGCGGGTCTAACTCCATCATGGTGCGCCGGGCATGTAGTTCGTCGTCAGCCATCGACTCGATGCGGATTCCGCGCGCGGCGCTGAAGCGGTTGTAATCCCGGCTTACCTCAATCACATCGGCGTGCTTGGTGATGGCCCAGAACCCGGTTCCGTCTGACTCCTCCACCCAGGACACCGGATCGGTCTCCCGGAGCCGTTTGAAAGCGGCATGGGGAAATCCACGCAGATAGGTGTCGTGCGATGTGATGTCGGCGAAAGGGTCGCCGAGGTCTTCGTGGAGGACGTTGTTTGCCATAGGGTCGTTAGGAAGCGAACATAATCGCAATCGCAACGCCATGTACCGTGAGGCTCAATGACCGAATACCGAAGAATCCTCCTAAATGGCCTCGAGACCACAGTCCAGCTTGAGAACGGGACGTTGTTCGCAGCGGACGGTCGGGCCGTCCCCGTTGACGACGCCCTCCATCTTCCACCGGTGGTACCCACCAAAATTCTTGCTTGCCATCTCAACTACCGGAGTCGTGTCGACGAGTTCATGACCAAGCTCCCTCCAGCTCCGACCTACTTTCATAAACCGACAACTTCGTTGAACTCTCACCAGGGCCACGTTGTCCGCCCCGAGCGGTGCAAGTATCTCAACTTCGAGGGCGAGATAGCCATCGTTATCGGGAAAACCTGCCGAAACACGTCACACGGCGATGCTGCTGATTTCATTGCTGGCTACACCATCGCCAACGACTTCGGACTGCACGACTTTCGCGACACCGATGCCGGGTCGATGCTCCGGGTCAAAGGTTCGGACTCGCTGTGTCCGTTGGGTCCGGGTCTCGTCACCGACTGGGACTTCCGCAACAAGGAAATCCAGACGACCGTAAATGGGGAAACTGTCCAGAGTGGCAATACGACCGAGATGGAATGGGACATGCATTACCTCGTTGCCGACCTCGCGAGAACCATCACACTCCTTCCGGGAGACGTGATCCTGAGCGGTACCCCAGCCGGCTCGCGTCCCGTTCAACCGGGTGACACCGTTACCGTTGAAGTCGATGGTCTCGGGGCGCTCACCAACACAATCGTGACCGGCCCGACTGCGGTTCGTGATGATGTGGGAGCCCAACCGAGCGAGTCTGAGGAAGTACTATCTACGGCGTTCGGGGGCGATTGGGAATTCCGGGGAATACGGGCACCTCGAGGCCCCGGTGCAAAGCATTACGAATCGGAGGTCACATGACACCACTCGTTGGAATAACTGCATGGAGGAGAGATCTCGCCACTTACCTGGGCCAGGAAAAACTCCAAACACTGTCGGCTTACTACTCCGACGCCGTCATCGCCGCCGACATGACACCGATCATTTTTCCGAACGGCCAGTCGCCCGAGAGCGCCCGGAAGTTGATCGACCTCGTTGACGGGCTGGTGCTCTCGGGTGGTGACGACGTCAACCCCGAGACCTATGGCGAAACGATCACGGCAGCTATCGGCCAGGACACATCTGTCGACCAGTTCGAAATTGCCCTGGTCCGGGAGGCGCGCGCCCAGAACAAACCGGTTTTGGCGATCTGCCGGGGCTTGCAACTGCTCAATGTGGCGCTGGGTGGCACCCTGAACCAGGATGTCACCGGTACCGCTGAGCACATCCCATTCCAACCGGTGGGTGATCCCGAAGAGTTGGCGAGTCGGGGACACATTGTCACGCTGCCGCCTGATTCAGTTTTGGCGGGACTCTATGGATCTCAGGAGATCAAAACCAACACCCTCCACCATCAGGGCGTGAAAGACCTATCACCCGAACTGACTGTCGAGGGAACCACAGACGATGGATTGATCGAGGCGGCGCGGTGCGAAGGTTCCTGGTGGGCGCTTGGCGTGCAATGGCATCCAGAACGATCCAGTTTCGAAGACAGAGAACCGCTGTTCACTGCTTTTCGTGAGGCTCTTAGCCGACAGTAACACCGGTCGCGAGGACGCCACGTAGGTCCTCAAGCCGATCCGGGTTCACACGATAAAAGACCCATCTGCCTTGTTTGGTGCCTTCGACGAGGCCCGATTCGCGAAGAATCCTGATGTGATGCGATACGGTCGGCTGGGATAGGCCGAGGGGTCCCTCGAGATCACATCCGCAGGCGGCGCCGTCGGGTGCGGCTGCCAGCATCGACACAATCCTCAAACGGACCGGATCGCCAAGGGCCGCAAACGCCGATGCGATGTCGGAAGCATCAGCCTTATCGACAACGCCGTCGAAAAGTGGGGTGCAACAAAATTCAGTTGACATGACTCGACCTCCTTCTTCGGCCCTGTGTTAGGGATTGTATTGACAATAGTCGATACATTGATATAGTTCAATACATCGAAGTTCGTCGATCTATCCCAAAGGAGGAATGATGAATAATCTCGACGTAGATCCCGGTTGTTGTGGCGGCGGAGGCTGCTGCTAGTAGGCCGGACAGCGGGGGTATCGACCAATCCGGTCGGTGCCCCTGCTAACTATCGCTCAGGAAGAGAGCATCGCCATCGTTGCGGTACCCTCACCGCAATCATCGAGTATCGGGCAGTATTCGCACCAGGGGCCTCCCCTCCTGGTCAGTTCGATCCCGCTTATCCACGCAGTACGCAGCTCATCAACCATCGCCCCAACCTCGAGAGCCAGTTCTTCCACTGCGTCATTCGACGGTTCAGAACTGAAAGTCTCCCCGGTTTTAACTGAAACTGCCATCACCGATTGTGGAAGCTGCTCATGCTCGAGCGCCCAAAGAAGTGCATAGAACATGAGCTGGCCTTCGGCCTCGCCGAGAGCGCCGGTTTTCCAATCAACCAAACGGACATCGGCACCTCGACCGAATACGGCGTCAATTTGTCCGACCAATGTCAGAGCCTCAGCTGCCTCGATCTCGAACATCACTTCGGCCGCAACAAATTCGTCCTGAGGCACTCGGACAAATCGTTCATACAGATCTCGGACCTGACCGACGACTCCCTTGAGATCGGATGGCTTGAGCCCCAACTCGACCCAGGCGTTACCCAACGAATGGTTCTTTCCCATCTCTTGCCGGCAAACCGCCTCGAACTCAGTACCTTCGATATGCCCGTCTATAAGATGCTTCTTGAAGATTTGATGGGCAAGACTTCCAACAAATGAGACCACCGTCGGTTCACCGTAGAACCCCTGAAATCGGGCATTGGCCCGTTGCGGACACTGACGAAATGTCATGAATGCCGTAGCCGAAACACGCAGATCGTCTCCAGGAATGGTGGGAACTATTCGGGTTATTGCCACGTCAAAACAATAGACGTGGCCGATTCACCAAAGAGGCAGGACACCGGTACCATTCCCCCAGGGCCTCGGGTCGGTTGGGCGACCCAATCAATGAACCAGCATCTCTCTTTCCGGAATTCTCCTAAAACCGCGTCCGCAATCCTCGCGGCCGGGGTGTTTTTGTTCGTTCTCTTCGCGTATGCCGCAACCCGTATTGCTTCACAGGGCGAAGTCATGGGCCATGTCGAGGTTGCAGAAACTGATCTCGGCGGACTCGATACCGATACCGCCCTGGGGACGATGGTCCAGGTGGAAGAGGCATTCAATGCCCGAACCGCCATCTATCTGATTGAAGGTGCCACGGTCCAGTTGCCTCCGCCCGAGGTTGGTTTGGAAATCGATGAGGACGCCACTGTCGGAACGGCCATGAATATCGGACGAAGCGGAAACCCCTTCGGGGAGTTCTGGTGGTGGCTCACTCATATCGGGGCCACCCATACAGTCGCCCTGAGCGGAACAGTCGACCCTGTCCTGGTCGATGAGGTGCTCACCAGGTGGGAAGAAACCGTTATCGCGCAACCGGCGCGCCCGGGAGCTGTCGTACTCACCGAGGGGGAACCCCAGCCCATCTATCCGGCCACGGGAACGGGGATTGACAGGGAACAGGCCAACGCCGAAATCCTCCGGGTCTTTCTCGAAACCCAGCCACAGGTAGGAACGTTGGACACCCGGGTAATCGAACCAGCCCTTACGGCAGCCGAAGTCGACGAAGCCCTCGCGATAGCACAACAACTCCTGTCGGCGCCGATCGTTCTCACTCACAACGGGACTTCCTTGACGGTTGACACGGGCGAGCTCAAAAAGGCCTTTGTGGCCGAAACAATCACCGAGTCGCCGGCTCACATCGAGCTGAGCTTTTCACCGACCGTTCTTGACGAATTCCTCGCTCCGATCCGATCCGACTTTGAGCTCCAACCCGTCAATGCTGAATTCAAGATCGAAGGAGACAGCATCTCCATACGTCCGGGAAGCAACGGGACCGAGATCGACTCCGGGGAAACTGCTCGTCGTTTGTACGCCGCCGGAACCGCCGAGATCAGGTCGGGCGAGCTACCCCTCGTCGAAGGTGCCGACCCTGATGTCACCACCGAATATCTGGAGAGCCTCAATGTCAACCATTTGGTATCCCAGTTCACCACGTACTACGACTGCTGTGCTGATCGAGTGACCAACATTCACCAAATCGCAAAAGACGTCGACTTGACCCTGGTACTTCCAGGCGAGACATTCAGCCTCAACGGACATGTTGGCCCCAGGACGCTGACCGGTGGCTACGTCCCGGCGGGAACCATCATCGCCGGAGAAATCGAAGACACGGTCGGGGGCGGTGTGAGCCAGTTCACCACCACGCTATACAACGCAGTTTTCTGGGGCGGGTATCAGGATGTCGAACATAAGGCCCACTCCTACTACTTCGATCGGTACCCGGAGGGTGTCGAAGCAACCCTCAACTGGCGGACCCCAGACCTCAAATTCAAGAACAACCGCGACCATGCGGTATTGATCGACACTCGATTTAGCGACACGTCAATCACAATCCGATTCTTTGGCGACAACGACGGACGCACCCTGAAGGGAGAACAGAGCGGCGGAAAGTCGAAAGTGTGGGTAGACAAGACCGGCGGCGCCAACGCCCGCCACGTAAAGGGCTCGGTGTCAGACCCGTATGCAGTCACTGAGCCTGGCGAGCCGCATTACGAGGCGAATCCGGACATACTTCCCAACAAACCTCGCCAAACTCAGACCGAATCTGAAGGGTGGAGCGTGACAGTCACCCGGCGAATCCTGGTCAACGGCGAAGAAGTGGAATCCCAGGAATGGGTTGTGCGCTACGCACCAAAGTTCGCAGTGTTCGAAGTGCATCCTTGCAATATGCCGGGATCCAGTCAGACCTGCCCCACCACAACGACTGCTCCTCCCCCGCCGACGACAACCACTACGGTGCCACCGGCAGCTACAACGACCGCGCCCTAGTCTTCGTAGAAGCGGAGGAAACCCGTGGTGGTGGTCTTGACCCGGTCGATCGAACCAGAGTCCCAACCACCGGGACGGCGCACCGAAACCGTGTTCTGCAGAACGAACACATAGTCGATTCCCATGCGAAGTTGGAAAAGTTCATTGGCAAGGAGGCCTGGGACTGCGTTCCCCGGAAGGTCCGGGGTGATTTCCTGACCATCCTGGCCCGTGAAGCTCCGGTCGGTATCGATCAAGAGGGTCTCCCCCAGATTCACCACGTCTCTGATTTCGACTGATTGTCCCATAGCAAGCGGCATGCTAACCGCAAACCACCCCTGGTTAGCTCGGTCAGGAGCCGAGACCGCCGATGTCCTCACCGATTTCGTGCACCTTGACCAGGTTCGTTGAAGCCTTGCGGTTCGGTGGGACGCCGGCAACCATGACTACACGTTCACCAGCTGATGCGAGGCCCTCGGACTCGAGGACCCGTGATGCCACGGTGATCTCCTCATCGGTCGAACTCCGTCGATCAATGTGGTGGGCAATAACACCCCAATAGAGAGCCATCCTCCGTTGTGTCTCCTCACTGGGCGAGAAGGCATGAATCGCGACTTCGGGCCGATACTTCGAGATAAGACGAGCCGTGTTACCCGACTCGCTGAATGCAACGATCATCTTGGCGTCGACGTTTATGGCTATCTCGGTCGCCGCCTGCGCCACGGCCGACGCCACCCGGTTCCCGTCCCCAACAAATGAAACGGGATGATCCCCTCGAGAAGACAGTGTGCCCTCCTCCGTGGCCAGGCAAATCAGCGCCATCGCTTCGACGGTCTTAATCGGAAAGGCGCCTACCGCGGTTTCTCCGGAAAGCATCACGGCGTCCGTACCTCCCGACACCGCCGTGGCGACATCAGTGACCTCAGCGCGGGTTGGCCTGGCATTATGGATCATCGACTCCAGCATCTCGGTGGCGGTGATCGAAATGCGGCCCGACGCGTTGGTACGCTTCAGGATGTCTGCCTGAATCAATGGCAAACGCTCCAATGGCAGTTGAACCCCGAGGTCTCCTCTGGCGACCATCGCTCCATCAGCTTCTTCGAGAATCGAATCGAGATTCTCGTATGCCTGTGCCAACTCAATCTTGGCTATCACGGGCACATCCCCCACGATCGACTTCACGTCCCTGACGTCCTGGCCCGAGCGTACGAAGGAGGCTGCCACATAGTCGACGCCGAGTTGGCGGCCGAAGACGAGGTCGACCTCATCTTTGGGTGTGATGCTTCCCAAGCTGAGGTGGCTATCCGGGAAGGCGACGCCCTTGTGGTCTGAAAGTTCCCCACCCTGAACGACAGCGGCTCTAAGAGATTCATCACCGATTGCAATGACCTTGAGTGTCACCAACCCGTCTGCCAATACAACCCGATCCCCAACAGCAACATCGCTCAGTAGGGACTCGTACCCGACAGGAATAATCCGGAAGTCGCCTGGCCCCAATCGCGCCACGAGATCCAATTCTTGATCTACTTGAAGATGGATGGGACCGTTCGGAAACTCACCGATCCTGAGCTTGGGCCCCTGGATATCCTGGAGCAGAGCCACCGTCCGTTTTTGCGATACCGAAGCTTCCCGGGACCAGTTCGCAAAACTCTTATGAACATCGTGGTCTCCGTGCGAAAAATTCAACCGCAGTACATCCATACCGGCAGCAACCAGGGAATCGACCTTCTCGCCGGAGGCAACGGCGGGACCTGCCGTGGCGATGATCTTGGTGTGTCTATACATACTTGGCTTCTACGGTAACTACTGCGAGGGTCGCCGCCATGGCAGCAAGCCAAGGAATCGTGTTGCTGTACGGGACCGGTCTAGGGGACGGCTTTGGATCTGAGTATTTGATTGACCTGATTTGGGTCAGCTTTGCCATTGGTTGCCTTCATCACCTGGCCCACGAGAAAGCCAATCACTTTTTGTTCGCCAGACCTCAACGACTCGAGGGCATCGGGATTCTCGGCCAATATCTGATCGACAACGGACTCGATTTCGCCCGTGTCGGTAATTTGCAGGAGATCGCGGGCTTTGGCCACCTCAGCGGGGTTGCCCTCACCGAGCAAAACACCATCAAGAACTTCTTTCGCTGCAGATGCAGAAACGGTGTCCGATTCAACGAGTGCGATCAGTTCGGTAAGTAGATCGCCGGTCAGCTTCAGGTCCTCCGGGTCGGTCTCGGTCTTCCGGATCCACGCGGTGACTTCACCTGTCAACCAATTGGCCGCCGGCCTCGCGGGGCCCCCTGCCGCAACGGTGGCGTCAAAAAGACGGCGAATTGGAGCGTCCGCCGACGAAAGCACCGTAGCCAGTACAGAATCGACACCTTCTGCCTGGTAACGAGCGCGTCGGGCGTCCGGTAGCTCAGGCAGAGATGCGCGGATTCGGTTTACCCATTCCTCACCCATCTCCATTGGTGTCAGGTCCGGTTCTGCAAAATACCGATAATCAGATGAGCCTTCTTTAGTCCTCATCGATTGTGTGACTGCCGCTTCTTCATCCCAGTGACGGGTCTCCTGAACAACGGCGCCACCGGAATCAACCAATTGGGTCTGGCGATCGATCTCGTAGGCCACGGCCAATTCGAGTGACCGGAACGAGTTCATATTCTTGATTTCGACCTTGGTGCCCAATGTCTCATCCCCAACCGGCCGGATCGAGATATTGGCGTCGAAGCGAATCGAGCCTTCCTCGAGGCGGGCGTCGGAAACACCCAATTCGGCGACAACCTCACGTAGAGTTTGGGCGTAAGCCCTCGCCTGCGCCGCTGAGTAGATCTCCGGGCGCGACACCACCTCGACGAGGGGGACTCCCGACCGATTGAAGTCGAGCAGCGTTGCCTCCGCCGAGTCGATCCGACCGCCACCACCCAGGTGCGTCGATTTTCCGGTGTCCTCCTCCATATGGGCCCTCTCAATTCCGACCCGATGACTTGTTCCGTCGACCGAAATGTCGAGGTGGCCATTAAGACAAACCGGGACATCGAATTGTGAGATCTGATAGTTCTTGGGCAAATCGGCATAGAAGTAGTTTTTTCGGTGGAACACGGATGTCGGCGAGACACTGCAATTGAGAGCGAGTCCGATGGCAATGATGGCATCGAGCGCAGCGGCGTTCGGAACCGGAAGTGCTCCTGGGAGACCGAGACACGTCGGGCAGATGTTGGTGTTGGGCTCATCGCCGAAGCTCACAGCGCAACCGCAAAACATTTTTGATCGGGTCGCCAGTTCGACATGGACCTCGATGCCGATCACGGGCTCGAACTTCATGACGCCACCATCGCCAGTTCGGGAGACAAGTTGAAACCTGCCAGCTCTTCCACTGCACTTGCTACCCGGTACATCATGGTTTCGCCAAGGGCCGGCGCCATCACCTGGAAACCGAGAGGCAACCCATCGTGATCTACTCCAAGGGGGACCGAGATCGCCGGGTCGCCGCTTAGGTTGCATGGAATCGTGCAAATGTCGGACAGATACATGGCGAGGGGATCTTGAGTCCGCTCGCCAGCTTTGAAAGCCGCAGTAGGACTGGTTGGCGAGACAAGAACATCGACGTCGGAGTAGGCACGGGCAAAGTCGACCCGAATTGCCGATCGGACCCGCTGCGCCTGTCCGTAGAAGGCGTCGTAGTAGCCGGCCGACAGGGCATAAGTTCCAAGAAGGACGCGACGCGTAACTTCAGGGCCGAACCCTTCCGCACGGGACCGCGACATCATCTCCTCCGTAGTGTCACCCTTAGCGCGAAGCCCGTAGCGAATCCCGTCGAATCTGGCGAGGTTTGCTGAAGCTTCGGCAGGAGCGATCAGATAGTAGGCAGACAAGGCGATGTCGAAGGTGGGGAGGCTCAGTTCGACGATCTCAGCACCGGCTGCTGAAAGCTGTTCGACCATCCCGGATACTGCAGCCTCAACGTCAGGTTCATATCCCTCGCCACGAAGTTGGCTGACAACCCCAATCCGAAGGCCTTTGACCCCGCGGCCAAGCTCGCCGGTGGGGTCGGGGTAGTCACCTCGGTATGAGGTGGCATCAAGGGGGTCGTAGCCCCACAACGTCGAGAGGGTAAGCGCCGAATCCTCGACGGTCTTCGTCAATGGCCCGATCTGATCAAGGGAGGAGGCAAATGCAATCAGACCATATCTGCTGACAGTTCCATAAGTCGGTTTCATACCCACCACACCGCAAAGCGAGGCAGGTTGACGGATTGAGCCGCCGGTGTCGGAGCCCAATCCGACCAGCGCCGAGCCGACCGCCACTGCGGCGGCCGAACCCCCCGACGAACCACCCGGGACCCGGGTTATGTCCCAAGGGTTATATGAGGTGCCATACGCCGAATTTTCTGTAGATGAACCCATCGCAAACTCATCGAGATTGGTCTTCCCCACGATCACTGCTCCGGCGCTGCGTAGCTTCGTGACCACCGTGGCGTCGTATGGAGGTACATATCCCGCCAGGATCTGAGAGGCTGCCGTTGTTTCCAGCCCCCTGGTAACCAGGTTGTCCTTAAGGGCGACGGGGATACCCTGGAATGGCCCCTTATCGATACCGTCGGCGAAGTCGGCGTCGGCTTGTGCCGCCGCCTCCTCAGCGCCGGTCTTGTCGATATTCAGGTATGCATGAACCTGGGCTTCGGTATCTGATGCCCTTTTCAGAACCGAGCTAAGAAGATCCGTGGCACTGAGAGTCCCATCCCTCAGCGCCGTGGCCGCACCAGCGATCGAAAGGCCGGACACTCAGATCTCCAGCGCAGGCGGAACAACGATGTAGCCGTCGCGGGATTGTGGAGCGGAATCAAGTACCTCCGCCCGGTCGAGTGATGGTCTAACTTCATCGTCTCGAAATGCGTTCACCAGACCGAGAGGGTGGGTGACGTCGGCTTCTGGTTCGCCTTCGAGACTTTGAACCCTGGCTGCGTGATCGAGAATTACGCCAAGCTGACTGCGATACGCCTCCATTTCGTCGGGGGAAAGGTCGAGACGGGCAAGTTTGGCAACGTGAGCAATGTCGATTTCAACAGGCATGACTTCGGGAGTCTAAGGAAGTGACAGGGATAGGCCCCCTGAATTCTCTTCTGTGAACCGAAATGGTGCCGTAGCCACCAAATCCGTTCACAGAACGGTTACGACAGCACTTCCAGCAACGATTGGTAGGCCCAGTCGAGATCGCTGAGACGAACCGACTCGCCGGGTTTGTGGGCCAGCGCCGATTCGCCGGGACCGAAGTTGATGGCTGGAATGCCCCGAGCGCTGAGTTGTGCGACATCAGTCCAACCTTGCTTTGGTGCGATTTCGGAGTTGGAGACACGGGCCAGCCGGTCAAACAGCGGCAGATCGACAACGGGTTGACCGGCGGGGGCGGCGTCGGTGATATCGACCACGTCAGCTTGGGAACACCTCTGACGGAGATTGTCGATGGCATCCTCGAGGGGACGATCGGGAGCAAACCGGTAGTTCACGTTCAGCTCAAAGCGCCCCGGGACGACATTGTTGGCAACGCCTCCTTGAGCCCGGGTAATTGACATCACCTCACGAAACAGAAGTCCGTTGATCACATGATCCTCGGGTACAAGCCGATCCATCATCGAAAGAAATTCACCCGCCTTACTAACGGCGTTGACGCCCAACCAGGGTCGCGAGGAATGTGCCGGTTCCCCCAGAAAAACGACGGTGGCGTTGACTGCACCGTTACAACCGGCCTCCATACCGAGATTTGATGGCTCGAGCACTACCGCTGCCGCCGAATCAGCCAATTCGGGAAAGCGGTCCAGAATAGGACCAAGCTGGTTGCCCGAGAGTGGCCCCTCCTCCCCTGCATAGAAAACACCAACCAGCGAATCGGTCCCCAACTCCTCGATCAAATGAATCATCACGGCGAGACCCGACTTCATGTCAGTTGACCCGAGACCATGTAGCCGCTCACCATCAATCCGACTCCCGGTTTCTCCCTGGAGAGGAACGGTATCTGTGTGTCCCGCCAGAATCACCTTTCCCGCTCCTGGTGTCCCCACGACGAGCGAGTCCATAACTCTTTCGGTCACAAACGAACCAAGTCTGGCGTCGATTTCGTCGCGAATCGCCGACTCGTCGCCGGTGGGCGACGGAATGTTGACCAACCAGGAAAGGGTATCGACAAGTCCACTCATGTGAATGGGAAGGTAACACGCCCCACTACCCTCCCCGACTGTGAAACCTGAGTCGATAACAGCAACCGGAATTGCCACCAGAGCGATGGGCGGAGAAGTGCTCGCGGTCTGGTATCCCGATCCAACGTCTTCCGAGCCTGACGTGGCCATCGACCAAACCCTCAGCGAGGATCCGCTTCGCCGCGTGACCACGGAAATCATCACGACAACGGTCGACATCGCCGGACCGATACAAGACGCCGCTGACGCATACCTCAGGCTGCATCTTCTCAGCCATCGGGTTTTCCGCCCTCACGAAATTGAGATGAGCGGAATTTTCGGTGCCTTGACCACGGTGGTTTGGACTAATCGGGGGCCCTGTCTCCCCGCCGACTTCCCGAACGCGAAGGCGATAAGTGAAGGCCGGGGGGAACATTTCTCTGTGAGTGGTGTAGACAAGTTTCCTCGAATGACTGACTTCGTAGTGCCGTCGGGAGTCCGCATCGCAGACGCCAACCGTGTACGCCTGGGCGCCTACCTCGGTGAAGGAACCACCGTGATGCACGAAGGATTCGTCAACTTCAACGCTGGCACGCTGGGCACCTCGATGGTGGAGGGTCGAATCAGCGCCGGAGTTGTCGTCGGAAACGGGTCAGACATCGGTGGTGGGGCATCGATCATGGGCACGCTCTCCGGTGGCGGGTCCGAGGTGATTTCGATTGGAGAAGCTTGTCTGCTCGGCGCCAACTCCGGGCTCGGCATTTCGCTCGGTAACGATTGCGTTGTTGAAGCCGGGCTCTATCTTACGGCGGGCACGATCGTGACCCTACCGGATGGCGAGACCGCCAAAGGTCGTGACCTTTCCGGAATCAACGGGATGCTGTTTCGCCGAAATTCGATTAGTGGCCGGGTTGAAGCATTGGCCAAGACCGGTTCGTGGGGCGGGTTGAACGCCGCCCTCCACGACAACTAGCTCACCAGATTTGGCGCCGCCGTTAGATATGGAAAACCAAGATCCCACTCACCGGAGACAAGGTTCAGCGTGTCAGCGATCATTGGGGCTACGGGTGGACCGGTGCCAATCTTCTCGGTGTCGAAACTTCCGGTCACAAAACTTCCGGTTGCCGATGGACCCGCCGTGATCTTCGCCACAGACTCGTCCTCGGTGTCAACCAGATTCACCTTACCGGTCCGCCCTAAACCGATAAATACGGACTCGCGAACATCTACGTGGACCATTTTTCCGAAGTGAATTATTGGTTTTCGCTGCCCCAGGGCTTCACTCTCAATCCATTCATGGTCCAAATGGACGAGGCCCTCGATCTCGGCGCGCGTCAAGGCCCAGATAGGGAGATCGACACCACCCAATTGCACTCCCGCCCCAACACTCATCCGGGGGTTCAACTCGGTTGGGCGGAAACCATCGACTGTGGCAATACCGTCGATGCCGAATAGCCCGAGATAACCATCCCGTTGGCTGAGCTCCCTCCCCACCTTGAGAGCGACAGCTCTCATCTCATCGCTCAGACCGGACGGTGCCACCCAGGAGGTTGAAACCCCCGAATAGACCATCGTGTGGTCCGCGGTGTCACGAAGAACCAGGATTTCGACCGGAAGAAAGGTTGCCACCCCGGTGTCCGTCACCCAACCGTGAATCGAACAAGGAAGTCCGTCGAGAAAGGGCATCACCCGAACCCGATCGGCCCGATCTGCAAACCAATCCGCCACTTCCTCAGATTGGTCAGGATGGCGGACCCATTTGACGAAATCGCCGCCGCCGTGCCATCCCTGCGAGTTGTCAGCCACCCACACCGAACCCATTTCGTTGCCAATTTCAGAGGCGGCTGTCGGGGCGTCAGCCACATCGACGATTCTGTAGTCCGCATGGGGTACCGACAAGTCTTCCCACAGGGCATCGACCCGCATCTTGTCTTCCCAGGCCCCCCATTCCGGATGTCGCACTCCGAACGTCGTCCGCCCCACCATCTCGGCCGCCGATGCATAGGGTTCTGCAATGACTCGGGCTCGGTGATCGGGATCAAAATTGTCCACCCGACCCTGAACCTGGGGCGAAGGGTGCACCACTGAGTCGAAGAACTCCCGAATCGACGCTACCGCTGAATCTCCCTTCGACCCTGTGTAGACGATCCCTGTGCCGGGAAGATCACCCGTCCCCTCGTTGGAGGCGACCACCAGGGTTCGGGATCCCCATTCACTCAGCATCTTGTGAAGGTTCACGGCGGATACCGCCGCTTGCGTCGCGATAATCCACGGCTTCCCGCCGTAGATCTCTTCAAGACGTTCACTCAAATTCTCCACAACACAAGGCTACAGGTACCGTTCTTCCCGGTGCCCTACAGGTTCATTTACATAGGACTCGGCCTTCTCGTTGTCGCCGTGATTGCGTTTGCGATCGCTTTTAGCGAAAGTGGGGACCCCGTCGTGATGCCGAGCGTCATCGAGGCTGTTTATCCCGAACCCGGAGATCTGGCCACATTCCAAACCCAATTGGAGATCGACCTTGAAGTGGGATATCGGGCCGACATCTTCGTCGACGGCTGGAGGATCGATGACGCAGATTTCGTCGAAGGTACCGGGGTGTACCGTTGGTCACCTTCGCCTACCAACCCATCTATCAACGAATGGACCCCTGGCGAACACACGATTCTGGTTCGCTACGACACCATCAACGGACTACCTGACATCGGTGAGTTCGAGTGGACTTTCCGGGTTGGATAGGCCGCTAGTCGAGGACTGAAAGACCTTTCTCCAACAGCTTCTTGAAAGTTTGCCCATCGATTATTGGGATCCCTATTTCTTCAGCCTTCTTCGTTTTTGATGCCCCTGGGGAATCCCCCACGATCAAAGCCGTGGTCTTACCAGAAACCGAACTGGCTGCTTTGCCCCCGCGGGACTCGATGGCTGACTGGGCTTCCTCCCGGGTAAAACCCTCCACGGTGCCTGAAACCACAAAAGTCGATCCGGCAAGCAAATCGCCGGGGACTGAACCATCGACCTCATCGGTAAGTCGGACACCGGCAGCCCCCAGCTTCTCAATCAGTTCCTGGTTGGCCGAATCGGCTGACCATTCGGCCACTCCAGCGGCGATAACGCCACCCACCCCGCCGATCGCAGAGATCTCCTCTTCAGAGGCCGCGATCAACGCTGGGAGGCCCCCGAAATTCCTGACCAGCGTCCTTGCCATGGTCCCACCAACGTGACGGATTCCAAGAGCGGTCACGAGCCGGGCAACCGGCCTGTTCTTGGCGTCTTCGATCGCCTCCTTCAGGTTGTTGACTGAGATGTCGCCCCACCCGTCGCGACCCAGCAATTGTTCAACGTCGAAGGTGAAGAGGTCGGCGGGGTCGTCAATAAATCCTTCGGTGAGCAGCATGTCGATGGTTTTGTAGCCCATGTGTTCGATGTCCATCCCGGATCGGCCGGCAAAGTGGAAAAGCCACTCTCGGAGCCGGGAAGGGCACTCATAACCCCCAGTACACCTGGCGACCGCCTCACCTTCGACGCGGACGATTGGATTGCCGCAAAAGGGGCAATGAGTTGGCATCGACCAAATCTGTTCCGCCCCCGTGCGGACTGCGACGACAGGTCCCACGACTTCCGGAATCACATCGCCAGCGCGTCGAACGATTACCTGGTCGCCGACACGTACGTCCTTGAGTGCCACCTGGTCCTGGTTGTGAAGGGTCGCCATCCCCACAGTGGCGCCCCCGACAAATACCGGATCGAGAATTGCAAAGGGCGTGGCCGCACCGGTCCGGCCAACATTGATCATGATGTCCCGGAGAGTTGTCACCTGCTCCTCGGGGGGAAACTTATAGGCAATCGCCCACCTCGGCGCTTTTGCGGTAAAGCCCAGCTGATCCTGGTCTTTTAGGGAATCAGCCTTGATCACCACACCATCAGTTTGATATGGCTGGTCGTGACGGCGTTTCTCGAAATCGGACACGTATTTCTCGACCTCAGCTATCGACCCGACAACTGCACTCGCCGGATTGACCGGAAATCCCATCGACCCGAGGTATTCCATCGTTCCCGAATGAGTGTGGAGATCAGGCCCTCCCTCGATCAGACCTAACTGATAGATCCAGATATCGACGCCACGGTTGGCGGCGACCGCGGCGTCTTTCTGCCGCACCGATCCGGCCGCAGCGTTGCGGGCGTTGGCGAAGAGACGATCGTCGTTTTCTGCCTGGATCTGGTTGAGGCGGTCAAACGCCTCATACGGCATGTAGACCTCACCACGCACCTCCAGCAGAGATGGCACGTTGGCGCCTTCAAGCCGGTGTGGTATCGATTTGATTGTGCGCAGATTCTGGGTGATGTCCTCACCGGTGACGCCGTCTCCACGTGTGGCTCCGGTCACCAGCGACCCGTCGCGATATGTCAGCACAACCGCCAAACCGTCGATCTTGAGTTCGCATGTATAGGCATCGGGCGCCCTACCCAGGTGGCGGACCAACCTCTGTTTCCAAGCCTCGACGTCTTCGATACTCTCGGCGTTGTCAAGCGAAAACATTGGCCTGAGATGCTGCACCGGAGAAAACAACTCTCCGATCGGCGAGCCGATTATCTGGGTCGGCGAATCGGGTGTGATCAGCGCCGGGTGTTCGGCCTCGAGTGCCTTAAGTTCGGCCACAAAAGAATCGAATTGGGCATCGCTGACCGTGGGATCGTCGAGAATGTAGTAGCGGTGGGCGTGCTCACGGATCTGCTGGCGCAGCTCCTCGATTCGCTGATTCGGATCTGTCATCTCCAGGGACAATACCGGGAGGTTGTCACAGTTTCGATTGCCTCGACCTGGATTACCTGCGCCCGGTGAACACCCGGGCTTCATATTCAATTTCGAACCATCCACCGAGAGAATCCACTGCCTTTTGCAGGGCGTCGAGGAGACGGGTACGTCTTGGCTCCGGGATCAGCATGTGATCGCTATAGGTTGAACAGAGTTCACGGAGTTCAACGGAGCTCAAGCGGGATTTCCATGGGTGGACGAAGAGATCGCAATCCGAGAATCCAGCCGACTCGAGTTCGTCTAACCACGCGGGACCGTCCCGCTTTGCAATCCGACCATCGTTCTCGGCGAGGATCTCTGGCCCGAACGCTTGATAGACCTCGACAAAACGTCCGTAACGATCGATGGGAACGTTCCAGAACAGAGCGACGATCCCACCAGGGACCAGCGTCTCGAAAACCTTTCTGTAACCAGTGCCATGGTCGATCCAATGCCACGACTGCGCGGCATAAATCAAGTCGACCTCGATGTCGTCCGCTACCCAATCTTCGAATGATGAAACTTCAACGCTGACCCCAGGCAGCTTCTTTGACTCCAGAACGCGGGCCATGTCCGGCGACGGCTCCAAACAGATCACCTCAACTCCTCGCCCGGCGAACTCCGCCGTTGCTATCCCGGTTCCAGCGCCGATTTCAATCGCTCTGTCAACCCTGCCCATTCCCAGGATGTGATCGATCAGTTCCACTGGATATCGAGGACGATGCTCGTCGTATATCCCAGCTATATCGCCAAAAATCAGACGTCTATGTCGAGAAGAGGTCACGCTTCTGTACTGGCGACCAAGGCTCCACCGAGCACCTTGTCACCGTCGTAGAACGCAACGGTCTGACCCGGAGCAATCGCACGTTGCTTGGTATCGAAGGTAAGCCTGTTCCCATGGATCGAAGCTGGAACGGCATCACCATGAGCCCGATATTGCACCGTGACCATCCCTGACACCTCTGCGCCGGTAGTGGATGTGGCCGAAGCCAACGCTGCCGTGGTAACCCCGAGATCGTCGAGCCCTCCGATAACCACTGTCGAGGTCGTTGGCTCTATTCGCACTACGAAACGTCGCTCCCCAACCGCGACGCCCAGACCCCGACGCTGACCGATTGTGAATCCTGCAATGCCGTCATGCTCTCCGAGCACGGTTCCGTCGGTGTCGACCAGCGGGCCTGCCGTGAACACCTCCGGGGAGTGATCGTTGAGAAACCCCCGATAGTCCCCCTGCCCCACGAAACAGATGTCCATCGACTCCGGTTTTGTCGCCGTCCTCAGCCCCATACTCGCAGCAACACTTCTCACTTCTCGCTTCGTCAGCTCACCCACCGGAAGGCGGGTACGAGAAAGTTCTTTTTGGGTCAGCATCGAGAGAACGTATGACTGGTCTTTGGCACGATCTTTTCCGCGGCGGAGTCTCCAATTCGAACCGTCGAAGAGATTGCGTGCGTGATGACCCGTGACCAATACATCGCAGTCGAAATCGTCCAGCCTGGAGAGGAGGCGATCGAATTTCACCGTTCGATTGCACTCGATACAGGGGTTCGGGGTTTGGCCGGAGGCGTAATCGGTTACGAATCTGTCGACAACACCGTCGCTGAACTCCTCGCTGTAGTTGAGCACGTAATAAGGGATATCCAATTGTGCCGCAACCCTACGGGCATCCTCGGCGTCAGAAACGGTGCAACAACCAGCTGTCGGCGCCTCCCCATTGGGTCCGGACCAGAGCTTGAGGGTGACACCGACAACGTCATGGCCCTCATCCTTCATCAAGGCCGCGGCGACCGACGAGTCGACACCACCAGACATGGCGACCAAAACCTTCATCGCAGCGCGCTAACGAGATCGATCACAATCTGCGCGGCTTCATCTGCCTCGGCCTCAGTCGACGTCCAACCAAAACTGAACCGGACACTCTGGCGGGCTTCGGCCGGGGTCAGACCCATCGCCTCAAGAACATGAGATACCGTGGCGGCGCCCGACTGACATGCAGACCCGGCCGAGGCGGCCACACCGGCTTTATCGAGGCGCATCAGCAGAGTCTCATTGCTCAGCCCTGGAAAGCGAACGTTGAGGTGGTGACGGGATCTATGGGTTTCCGGGGTGTTGACCACCAGTTCATCAATGTCCGCAGCGAGGCGTTTCTCAAAGCTGTCCCGAATTTGTCCAACCCGAATTCCGAAGCTTTCTCGCTCGGCAAGGGCGAGGTCCATTGCCACTGCTAGGCCAACAGCTCCAGCGACGTCATGGGTACCCGATCGCCTACCCAGCTCCTGCCCTCCGCCATGGACTAACGCCTCGACAGGCGTCCCATCCCGAACAAAAAGCATTCCGGTCCCTTTGGGCCCACCGAACTTGTGGCCGGTCAGACTCATGAGGTCGATACCCAGAACATCTACGTCGATATCAACCGAGCCGAATGCCTGCACCGCGTCGGTGTGCACAAGAACCGACGGGTCCTCCTTCTTAACAGCCACAACCACAGAACTCAGGTCGTTCGTCGCTCCGGTTTCATTGTTGACCATCATTACCGATGCGATGGCAGTCTCGGGCCCGATCGCATCAACTAACAGATCTACGTCAATCAGACCTTTGGCGTCGACAGGAACGATTGACACCGGCATCCGAAGACGCCGGACGAAATCGGCTGTTTCGAGAACGGCGTCATGCTCGGTCGCCCCCACAATTACACCGTTGCGCGAAGATCCGTTGAACACGGCGCCCTTGATCGCAAGGTTGTCACTCTCAGTCCCTCCGGAGGTGAAAACGACCTCCATCGGCGAGCATCCAATTCCAGAAGCGATTCGTTCCCGAGCCTCTTCAAGGCCATTCTTAGCGCGTCGGGAGATCTCGTGTATGCCCGAGGAATTTCCGAATGTTGCCAAGGCGAATGGAGCCATCGCCTCCCAAACCTCGGGTCGCATTGGTGTTGTGGCTGCGTGGTCTAGGTATATCACGGCTACATATTGTCGCAGCCTTCCGATCTTTCGCGATGCCGGAGAGCCCTCCCGCCAGACATAGACGACGTGCCAGACTCACGACGTGACCCCGATCAAGATCTCACGACAGTTAGAGGCACCGAGAACCGAGGCGTGGGAAAAGCTTTCCGACCTCGGATCCCACGACACCTGGATGAAAGATGCGGATTCGATTGAATTCTTGACTGATCGGAAATCAGGTGTTGGAGCTCGAATGCGGGTGCCCACCAGGATCGGGATTTTTCGAACGATCGACATCTTGGAGGTGGTCGACTGGGTAGATGGCCAGTCGATAGCGGTCAACCATCAAGGGCTCGTAAGCGGTTCGGGCCGGTTCACCCTGAGTGGTGATGGCGCCCGCACCATGATGACCTGGACCGAGACGCTGTCCTTCCCCTGGTGGCTTGGCGGAGCGGTCACCGCATGGCTGGCGAAGCCGGTCCTGAAATTGATTTGGGCAGGAAATCTCAAAAGGTTTGCGAATCAGATCTCAAGAGAATGACGGATTATCGCATATGAAGATGGTTGGACGCACATAGTGTTTTTCGACGCATTAACGACCACTCTTAGTGTATGTTTGACCACACGTCCTGCCCCAACCCCACAAGGAGTCATAGTGACTAAATCGGAACGACTACCGCGCCGCTTGCTGGTTGCCATTGTCGCAGCCGCGATGCTGTCTGCCCTGCTGGCCATGCCCGCCGGAGCGATCGAAGACCCCGAGGCCAGCTACATCAGCTACAGGGAAGATCGCCGACCGGTTGAAATCCCTCTGCAGATCCTGGCCATCAACGATTTCCACGGGAACATCAACACTTTCTCGAGTTCGTTTGGTGCAACTGGGGGCGCTCAGAACCTGGCCACGAATATCAGGGACCGCGAAGCTGATGTAAGAAATTCGATTGTTGTCTCCGCTGGCGACCTGATTGGGGCGAGCCCTCTCATTTCGGCACTATTCCACGACGAACCGACAATCGAGGCGATGAATCTGATCGGCCTCGATATCAACGGCGTGGGCAATCACGAGTTTGATGAAGGTCCACAGGAACTGCTGAGAATGCAGAGAGGTGGTTCTCATCCGGTCGACGGCGACCTCGATGGCGACGGCTTCGCCGGAGCCGACTTCGAATTCCTCGCTGCCAATGTTGTGGTAGATGCAACCGGCAGGACCCTTTTCCCGTCCTACACCATCCGGAACTACCAGGGTGTCAACGTTGCCTTCATCGGGATGACCTTGGAAGGTACACCAACCATCGTCACACCCTCTGGGGTTGCCGGACTCACCTTTAAGGACGAAGTGGCGACTGTGAATGCTTTGGTGCCGGGGATGCAACGCAGAGGCATTGAGGCAATAGTGGTCCTGCTCCATGAAGGGGGATCGTCTGATGGTGGCCCGCAGGACTGCGGGACTGGACTGAACGGGGCAATTGCCGAAATTGTTCCTCAGCTTGACGATGCGGTCGACCTGGTAATTGCAGGTCACACCAACGACGAGTTCATCTGTGAAATCGACGGCAAATGGGTCACGATGGCCGACAATGCAGGGCGTTTGTTCACAGATATCGACGTGACGCTCAACCGGCGGACTAGGGACATGACTGTTGTCAATATTGAGAACGTCTTCAACCTGCAAAGTGCCGACGACGCACCGGACCTCCAGGCCCTGATCGACAAGTATCTGACGCTTTCGGCGCCACTAGCGAATCAGGTGATTGGCACCATCACGGCCGACCTCTTGCGGGCGAATAACCTCGCCGGCGAGTCTGCATTGGGAGATGTCATCGCGGATACGCAACTGTCGGCCACAGTGAGTGCAGGAACGGGCAACGCCGTGATGGCGTTTATGAACCCGGGTGGGATTCGTTCCGACTTCCTGTATACCGCTGCAGGGGCCGAAGCTGACGGTGAGGTCACCTACGGCGAAGCCTTCACGGTGCAGCCGTTCGGGAACAGCCTGGTGACCATGACGTTGACAGGCGACCAGATCCACACCCTGTTGGAGCAACAGTGGAGTGCCACGACGACGAATATTCTTCAGGTATCGAATGGCTTCACATACACGTGGGATGCCGCTCTGCCAATTGGAGATCGAGTCGACCCCGCTTCGATAATGCTCGACGGTGTGGTTCTCGACCCGGCGACTGGTTATCGAGTGACGGTGAATAGTTTCCTGGCCGACGGTGGGGACGGGTTTGCCGTTCTTCCGTCAGGAACAGACCGACTCGGTGGCGAGGTCGACCTGGATGCCCTGGTCACGTACTTCGGGACAAATTCCCCAATTGCACCCGGGCCCCAGGATCGGATAACCCGACTCAACTAGAGGGCAACGCGCAACCTAGCTAGGAGAGGTTGGCCGCTTCGGCGGTCAGCCTCTCTTTTTTTGGGACAGACCTCATCCGTTTCTCGATCCGGCCTCTACCAAACGATCGCGCCTAATTTTCGTTGTCGATCACCCCAATTGGGAACACGCGAGTCGCTATTTGACGAAGTAGAGCAAGAACAAAGAACCAAACAAGACGAGCTCGGCCACGGCCACTCCAGTAGCTAACCCGTACGCCCGGCGACCGACCGAATGAAGAATACTTCCGAGACCCACGAGCGCGATGGCCAACCAGGGCACAAGTGTTGCGATATCCATTTTGTCGGGACGGGCAATCCAGGCGATCAACACGGCGACAATTAGTAGCCCTGTGATCAAAAGGAGAGATCGTTCTTCCCCGAGACGCACCAGTAAAACGGTCTTCCCTGCCGCGCGATCGGTTTCTGCATCCGGGATCTCAAAAACCAGCATCATTGCCATATGAACCGGGAACAAGACAACCATTGCCCATATCAAACCCGCCGACGGTGTCGACAGAGCTATCGACGAACCGATAATCGGCACTAAGACGGACACCACCAACGAAGTAGCCAACTCACCCCAACCGGTGTTGAGAAGCCGCATCGGGGGGATCGAGTAAACCCAGGAAACCAGCAGTGACAAGAGACCGAGCACGGCGGCCAACGGAGATATCGTCACCACCGCAATCGCTGCGACGAGGGCAATCAGCGACGTGACTCGGGCCGCCCCGAGCGCCGTCGACGGCGGGCGGCTACCACTGGATAAGACCCCGCTCCCCCCCGAGAAAAAGGTTCGATTCTTCACCAACCTGTCGGGTCCGATGTCGGAGTACTCATTCACATAGTGGGCAGTGATCTGTGCCGACGTCACCATCAGCTGTCCCAGGAGATATCGGGAGGCGGTTGTACCCCCTCCGCTCGCGACGCCGATTCCGTACATAAGCGCGCCACCGGCGAGGAAATGTGGTCGGCTCAATCGAACAAAATCGGTGATAGCTCCCATCCACACGACAGATTACTTCTGTAAGGGCAGCTCCAGCACGATCCGTGCCCCACCCAACAGTGAAGTGGATGTCTTCATCGAACCACCTGCCGAACCGGCAAACTGCCGGGCAATATCGAGACCAAGCCCACTCGACTCCACCCCGCTGATGCCCCGATCGGTGGGATCGAACCCTTGGGTGAATCCAGGGCCATTGTCCTCGACCTCGATCTCGACCCATTCGCCGACAGGTCGCACTGCAACGGCAAAAGCCGTTTCGGAAGGCGTATGGGCGAAGACATTGCCAACCAAAGCATCGAAGGCCGCTGCCAACTCGACTTCGCTCGCTCCGATCGGCAACGGCGAATCGCCGATGGCTAATTTGAAGTCCCGGCCCTGGTCGGCGGCGAGTACTTGCCAGAACTCGGATCGGCGCGTTACAACATCAGATACATCACAAGACATTGGACCTGAATCGGAACGGGTTCGAGCCTGGCTTATCAGATCGTTCACCGCTTCTCCGAGAAGGTCCACCTTCTCGAGTAGGACTTTCTTCTCATCGGGATGCGGCAACTGTTCCACTTGAAGACGTAACGCGGTGAGCGGCGTCCGCAGTCGATGGGAGAGATCTGCCAGTGCTTCGCGCTCCTCGGCGAGCAACCCCTCTATTCGGTCAGCGAGGACATTAAATGCTGATGCAATCGCCACAAGCTCGGGTGGGCCCTCCTCGGCGACCCGTGATTCGAGATCCCCTTTGCCCAGTCGCTCGGCGGCGGAAGAAATTCTGATCGAGGGACCGACCACGGTACGCCCCAATCGATCGGCCACAAACAGAGATGCGAGGATTAGTCCCACCCCTAGTAGGGCTAGAAAAATCCAGGCTCTGACGACCCCCTCAACCAGAATGGCGGTAGCGACGGAAGAGAAAATCACAACAGTTCCGCTCTGGGTGACGACCGGAATCGCCAATCCGAACCCATCATCGCTGTATGCCGACAGAGCAGTTCGGGCTGCGCCAACCTCCTCGATGAGGGCCCGATCAGGAGTGGCCGGTCCGAGCGTGGTGCCGTCAGGCAAAACAATCGCGCTTCCTTCCGGTATCGGACCGACCACGTCCGCTAAGGCATCACTGGAGATTTCAGAATCGGAGGCCGCTGTGGAACGGACAACCACCGCCGCCAGGGTTTGCGCTGTCCGCTCTGCAGTGATTCGGCCTCGCTGGTCGGCTTGTTGACGCACGGCAAGTCCGAGCGGGATTACAAACGCAATGACTATCAACGACGCGACACCGATCACTAACAGATTGAGTCGGGCTCTCACGAGTTGACGAGTTTGATGCCAACCCCGTGAACGGTATGGAGATACCGGGGCTCAGATGCTGTCTCACCTAGCTTCTTGCGCAAAGTCGACAGATGCACATCAACGGTCCGATCGGCACCCCCATAGGGTTCCCTCCAAACCTGGGCCATCATCTCCCGTTTGCTAACCACCTGACCGGTGCGGTCGGCAAGAAGCCAAAGCAGATCAAATTCCTTAGGACTCAAATCCAGCAACGACCCATCGAGCCGAGCCTCGCGTGACTCGGGGTCGATTACAAGGCCGCCTACGACGCGCTTCAGACCTTTATCAGCCGGGACCCCTCGCCGGAGGACTGCCCGGATCCGCGCTTCGAGATGCTCTACCGAATATGGCTTCACTATGTAGTCGTCGGCACCCGAATCGAGAAGACTTATTGCAGAAGCGTCCTGGTCGCGGGCGGTTGCAACTATGACCGGAACCTGGCTGACCGCCCGAAGCATTCGTAGCAACTCACGCCCATCCAGGTCGGGAAGTCCGAGGTCGAGTACAACAACATCTGGCGTGGTAGCGACGATCTCTCTAAGACCTTCGAGCGCCGATGCCGAGCTTTCCACATCATGCCCGAGGCCGGCGAGCGAAGCCGTGACAAGACGCCGGATCTCGGAGTCGTCCTCAACAAGATGTATTTTCACCATATGAGGAGAGCCTATTCAAGGTTGCTGTCCGACGTTTAGAACTTTAGGAAATCTTGAGGTTCTGCTGACGTAGCGCTGAATCCGGCACTGCGATAATAGAAATATGAAACTGACCCGCTACGCTATCGGCTGGCTCGCCGCCACAATTCTGGTGACAGCTGCAACCTGGGCGGTGGTAGCTGCGGCCTCTAATCAGGTCAGCGACGCGCCCGGTGCGCCGGTCATCAGCGCTACGACGTCGACAGCCAACACAGCTTCATCGTCTTCGACAACGAGCCTCGGTTCCTCTACCTCTAGTTCGAGCCCCTCGACGTCGTCCACATCGATCCCTAGCGGTTCCTCAACATCCACTTCGTCGCCGGCAGGTACCAGTTCGACCACGATCGTTGCAGGATCAGGAGTCAAGACCGTTTCCTCAGTCGGTGGCACCGTTACCGTCTCCTACTCCAACGGAGACGTCTTTCTCACTGGAGCAACACCTGCGCTGGGGTATTCGATGGAGATCGAGGACAGCGGGCCTGACAAGGTGCGGGTCGATTTCGAATCAAGTGAAGGCGACATATCGGTCCGGATTGAATGGAAAAATGGCCAGCTCGATATCGAGATCGAAGACTGACTCAATCAGGAACCTGTGAAGTCGGCCTCTCGCTTCTCGATGAAGGCTGCAACCCCCTCACGGGCGTCGTTTGTAGTAAAAAGTCTTTGAAAGGCTTGGCTTTCCTTACTCATATCCGAATCAAAATCGTTGCTGGATGAGGTGTTGTTGAACAGTTTTTTCGCCTCAGCCAGAGCCTGAGTAGGCATGGTCGCCAACCGCGCCGCGTCTTTCATCGCAAGCGGGAGGATCTTGTCCGAAGCTGCCACCTGATCGGCAAGACCGATCTCCAGGGCTTCTCCCGCCGCAACTTGATTCCCGCTATAAACCAGCTTCTTGGCCCTCTGGTACCCGATCAAACGAGCAAGACGCTGAGTACCCCCGGCGCCGGGAATAAGACCAAGGAGGATCTCGGGTTGGCCGACACGAGCATCATCAGCGAGATAGCGGAAGTCGGCGCCCATCGCTAGCTCCAGACCTCCGCCCAGAGCGAAGCCATGAACTACCGCAATGGTCGGTTTTTCCAGACTCTCCAGCGCTGCAATCGCGTCGACAAGGGCTGACGCTGTAGCGTCGGTGGCCGCTCCGGAATCCATTTGTTCTCTGAATCTCTTGATATCAGCGCCAGCGGCGAAATTGGGTTCACCTGTGACCACCACGGCTCGAATCTCAGGGTCCTCACAGTCATGGAACGCTGACAGCAAATCGGCCGCCAACTCTTCGTTCAACGCGTTTACCGGGGGGCGGATGAGCCGAACTAGCGCGACGGCTCCTTCACGGGTGGATTCAACTAGGGACATAACCGAAGGCTAGTGGAGGTCATCAAGTCAGCCGCCGAGCCAGTCGGCCAGATCGATAAGAGTACGTTTGAAGTCCTCTCCGTGACCCCCGGCGACAGCATGGGCAACCTCATGAGCAACAACCCAAGCGTTCGCCGGTCTTTCGACAACAATGGACCTTGTGACAGGATCATAAGTCCCTCCCAACCGCCCACCGAGGCGATCGACGACTTCTAGCGTCACTGGTTCTATCCCCAGATAGACCGTCAGCGAGTCGGCCAGGCTCTTTGCCTCGCCCTCCGGCAGGATCGTGTTGGCGAGTCGGGCCATTTCAAGGTTCAATCCGGCTTCACGGACCGCTTCCTCCACCTGGCAATAATCGAAAACGCAAACTTCGAGACCGTTGTCCGCTACCGGAGGATTGCGGCCGTCAAAGAGGCTGTACAAGGGAAGAGCAGCGAGGCCGACCACGACGAGGAGTACCACCACAACGACGAACGGCCTCCTCCGTGAGGACGAATCGGCTTCGTCCTCATCGAACCAATCGTCGGCGAAGAAGGAGTCGGGCTGGTTGTCGCGCTCGGACATCTGCCAACAAGCCTAAGACCTATCAGAACTCAGAAAACCCCGCGCCACGCGAGTGGAACGGGGTTTCCGATTGATTGTTTTGGTTTAGCGCTGTGGTGCTAGCTGACCGCGGATCGCTCCACCCGGGTAGTCGGCATTGTGGACATTTACGTAGTACTGGTCTGGGTTGGCCAAAATGTCAGCAACCGTTTGATCGTCGACGAACTTGCCTTCTTCACCTTCGGTCAGGCAGTCAGCAGCATTTCCATCTCCTGGGGCGGCAAGATTGACGACAACGGGTCCGTTGGTGCCTGCCACGCCCTTATGGATGTGGGCCGCTGTAGCGGGGTCGATCTTGGTTACCAGCAGCACATAACAAAGTGTCGTCGGGTCGCCATCGATCCCGAAGACATACGCTTCACCACGTCCATCGGGGTCACCGGCAATCCTTCGACTACCTTCCGTACCCACTTCACTGCGACCGTTGAGACTGGTCTCGAGGACCGTATTGGTGTGTCCAGCAGAAGCAATTCCCACTGCGCTCAACACCAGTACGGCCGCCAGGGCCAAAACCAGCAACGACCTTTTTTTAAATGAACCCACAAAGCCTCCAATATTCGGGTTACCGGACTTGATTCGGAGTCAGGGAGCGGATGGATTGGCCAAAAAGTCAGGGATTCTCTCTGTTGACGGTAAATCCCTCATTTCCGGGACGTCCCGGGGCTTGACGGCACGGAGACGCATGCGGGCGTCGACCACGGTCACGCCTTCGCCTCGTTCGTGGACTTTCACCGGATTCAAGTCCATCTCCACCAGTTCCGGCACTGCGGAGATAAGACCCGAGACCCGGAGGATCGCATCTTCCAAGGCGGGAACGTCTCCGACCGGCTGGTTGCGATAACCCTCAAGGAGTCGGAATCCCTTCGTGTCGCGGATCATCTCGCTGGCGTCGACGTTGGTGAGCGGGTGAATTCGAAAGGCAACGTCTTTCAGGAGTTCGACATAAACCCCTCCGAGTCCGAAAACGACCAGTGGCCCGAAATTGGGATCCTGGGTCATCCCGATCAACACTTCGTGACCTCCTGAAACGAATTCCTGTACCAGTACGCCAGAAGCGTCATCGACAACGCCAGTAACCGTCTCGAAGCCGGCTCGAACATCATCGTCTCCTTCAACATCGAGCAGGACACCACCAACATCAGATTTGTGCAGCGCCGATTCGGATATCACTTTCAGGACCACGGGGCCCCCTATTCTTCGAGCTGCATTCACAGCTTCATCGCCGGACTCAACCACCTCCGATTGGGGAATCGAGAGGCCCGACGCCGCCAGAAGACGATCGACGTCCGCCGGTTGAATCCAGAGTCCCGCCTCAGGGGAATTCTCCAACACCTCCTCAACAATCGCCCGCACCTTCTCAACGGCGGCGTCGTCAAGACGACGTTCAATACCGGGATCGCGCAGTCGCCAAATCCCATGGTCCGCCGCCCGCGCCAACGCGACAGCAGCGGATTCCGGGAACATGTAGGTGGGAATCGTTCGACGCGACAGGTCGCCCATCAGAAAGGCCGAGGCGTCGTCCGACTGCATGAACACGGAAAGCAACGGAACAGCTCCTTCATATTCGTCCTGGCACCGACGGAGGGCGTGTGCGATATCCCTGGCACCATCGGGCGATGTGGGCACGTAAATCACCATTACCGAATCGACCTCGCCGGATCCGAGAAGAAGCGAGGTAACCGCCTCAAAGGCTGCTGGGCCACCCGATGCGATCAGATCCACCGGATTCCTGGTGGATGCCTCCGGGGGAAGGTGCTCGCTCATCGCAGCCTGCAGGACCTCCGAGAGCTGGGGCAATTCGAGTCCGTTGGCCTCAAGGGCGTCGGCGGCCAGAATTCCCGGGCCTCCGGCGTTAGTAACGATCCCGACCCGGCTCCCCGACGGAATGGGTTGATTCGCCAATAAACTTGCCGAGTCGAATAGCTCCTCGATGGTGTCCACGCGGATTACTCCGGCATGGCGGAATAAGGCGTCCACGGCGATGTCGGATGACGCCAGAGCGCCGGTGTGCGACGACGCCGCCCGGCTACCCGCTGCCGACCGCCCGGACTTGACCGCCACAATCGGCTTCTTGCGTCCAATCCGGCGCGCCAG
>JBBKXI010000181.1:0-11643 GCA_037969415.1 Acidimicrobiia bacterium
CGCTCGAACTGATGACCCCGACGGGCGAGTTCACAATCGAGCCCAATCCTTCAGCCAACGTTCACCGGGTGGCCATCGTGGCCGGGTCGGGCATTACCCCGGTCCTTTCTCTGATCAGCACGACTCTTGAGTTGGAACCGAGCTCGAGTTGGACGCTGGTTTACGGAAACAGAACTGCCAACAGCATCATGTTTCTCGACGAGTTGGAAGGCCTCAAGGACCGTTACCCGGACCGCTTTCAGATGTTCCATGTCCTGAGTCGCGAGGGCTCAGATCTTCCGTTGCTGTCGGGACGGATCGACGAGGAAAAGGTGCGGACCATCCAGAGGCTCCTGGGTGATCGACCGGTATCCGGGTGGTATCTGTGTGGGCCCTATGACATGGTGATGATGGCCCGTAGTGTTCTGAGCGAGCTCAACGTTGCGGAACACGCAATCCACGATGAGTTGTTCTTCGCCGGCCCTGTCGATCTATCTGCCCTTCCTCCTGAGCCTCCTAGCGGACATGGCAGCGTCGACCTCACAGTCATCCTCGATGGCCGTTCAGTTGAAACCCGGATGACTCCCGAAACTTCGATTCTCGACGCCGCCTTGCGGGTCCGGCCTGAGATGCCGTTCTCCTGTAAGGGCGGGATGTGCGCCACATGTAAGGGCCGGATAGAAGAGGGCGAGGTGTCGATGACGAAAAACTATGCCCTGGTCGACTCCGAAGTCGAAGCGGGTTTCGTTCTCACCTGTCAGGCCCACCCTATGACCGAGAAGGTCACCGTGCGCTACGACCACCGCTGATGGTCACCACCCGCAACACCCGAGAAGACATCGTCGCCGCCGCCGGCAGGATGTTCGCCGATAACGGTTATCACGGCACCTCGATGCGGGATCTGGGACGTGAGCTTGGACTGCTTGGTTCGTCTCTCTATTCCCATATCGACTCCAAGGAAGACTTGTTGGTCGAAGTCGTCGACCAGGGTGCCCACCTCTTTCTGGATGCTTCCGAGCGGGCTATGGCCGGCGACGGGGGAGCGGAGCAGAAACTACGGGCGCTCATTGCCGGCCATGTCGATGTTGTACTCGACCACCTCGACGTGGTGCGTACCTACCTGAACGAAGCCCGGATGCTCGGCGAGTCGCAGCGCACCCGGGTGGTGTCGGCACGGGACCACTACGAAGGTCGGTTTCGTCAGGTGTTCAAACAGGGTATCGACGAGGGTGTTTTCAGACCCGATCTCGATCCCAAGATCGCCTCGATCTTCATCCTCTCCGTTCTCAACGCCATTGAACGCTGGTACCGCCCGTCAGGGAGTCTTGATCGCCGGCAGTTGGTGGAAAAATTGAGTCAACTGGCAACCTCCGGCATCCAAAACGCCGCATCCGGTGGCCATACTTTGCCTTAGAGCAGGCTGAGACGGCAAAGGAGAGGGTTCCTGCACGAACCTTGGACGGGAGTCGGGTGTCGTTACTCCGCGAGGAGGTCGGTCGGGTTGGATCCGCCTCGCATTGCCTGCCATTGATGGCTGGGCATGTGAACCAGGACGAGTCCGAATGCCGAGATGATGAAGTTCTGCAGCGCAGGTTGGAGACCGTTCGACTGATCTGATTGCCACATTTGGAACCATTCGCCACCGATGGTTATGAAGCCGCCGCCAAAGAGGATCAGCATCATCAGGAACCCGACTGTAGATATCCGGCGGGGTCGATCGAACTCCCTGTTCCTCCGAGCGCCAAGCCACAAAGTGACAGCGTAAATGAGAACGATGGCAGTCGCTGTCTCCCATACGATGACGCCTATGTAGGCGATGTTCTGGACGGTCTCGTTGGTGATGGCCCTCCACATGACGTCAGGGTCCTGGAAGGTCGTGTCCATGGCCAGTACGTGGTGGACAAAGGCCTGATTAGTCCCGAAGTCGGTGATGTTGCCCAAGGCGACCAGAAATGTGTACAGCGCCACCATGGCGGTGATGATGGTGCAAATGACGGGCAGCGTCCCGAGGCACCGAGTCGTCCGGATTGCCTACTCTCCATGTCGCCTCCTCAATAGGAAGCCAGTATCGCCGGGGACGGCTAGAACGGCAAGGATCTATTTGTGTCCGTTGGCTCCGTTGGATCCCGCTTCGGAGACAGTCCACGTGCCCTGGCTGGTGATCAGCTTCGCCAGGTCGCCTTCACCGAGTTTCTCTTTTGCCTTGGCTACCTGGTCGTTGAACTCGGCGTCGTAGGTCGCCCGTTTCACATTCCGGAAAATCCCCAGTGGGGTAGGACCGTACGGTCCGTGAGACAGTCGGGACAACGAGAAGGCGACAGCAGGATTGGGTCGGGTCTCATCGTGTACCAAGATGGCTGAAGGATCGACGGAATTGGATTCCACAACGGTGGCTTCGCCATTGCGCATCACTACGGCCTTACTCCCGCCATCGAAAACGATTGGCTTCCCGTGCTCAAGATCGATCCGGTTGTGAACCCGTTCCTCTTTGCCGGTTAGCTGGATGAACGCCTTGTCGTTGAACACATTGCAGTTTTGGTAGATCTCGATGAACGCCGAACCCTCATGTTCATAGGCGGCCTGGAGGATGCCTTGGGTGTGGTTGCGATCCATGTCAATAGTTCTCGCCACAAAAGAGGCTTCTGCACCGAGAGCTAGCGACACCGGGTTGAACGGATAGTCGATCGATCCAAAGGGCGAAGACTTGGTCTTCTTGCCGGGTTCGGAAGTTGGCGAATACTGACCCTTGGTCAGTCCGTAGATCTGGTTGTTGAACACCAAGATCTTGAGGTTGACATTGCGACGAAGAACGTGGATCAGATGGTTTCCTCCGATCGAAAGTGCATCGCCGTCGCCGGTGACTACCCAGACCGAGAGGTCGGGTCGGGTCGTGGCCACGCCGGAGGCAATGGCGGGTGCTCGGCCGTGGATCGAATGCATTCCATACGTGTTCACGTAATACGGGAAACGAGATGAACAGCCAATCCCTGAGATGAACACGAACTCTTCCCGGGGCCTACCCAATCCGGCGAGAAACTGCTGAACGGATGCCAGAACTGTGTAGTCGCCACATCCCGGGCACCAGCGCACCTCCTGGTCGGTCTGAAAGTCGTTTCTTGTATATTGGGGAATGGTCACTTGAGCATCTCCAGAATCTTGTCGGTGACTTCGGATACTTTGAACGGTTCACCTGCAACCTTGTTGAGACCAACTACATCGAGCAGGAACTCGGCACGGATCACCTTGAGCAACTGGCCTGTATTGAGCTCGGGGATGAGCACCTTGTCAAAGGACCGCAACACATCGCCGAGATTCGAAGGCATCGGGTTCATGTATCTCAGATGCGCTGTTGCCACCTTCTTGCCTTCGAGACGGACCCGTCGCGCCGCAGCGCGATTGGTGCCATAGGTCGAACCCCAGCCGAGAACCAGAATATCGGCGTCTTCATCACCATCGACCTCGATCGGAGGTATGTCACTGGCAATATTCGCGACCTTCCACGCCCGGGTATCTGTCATCAACTGATGGTTGTTGGGGTCATAGGAGACGTTCCCGCTGATCGACTCCTTCTCCAAACCACCGATGCGGTGCTCGAGTCCGGGAGTGCCCGGTATGGCCCATGGGCGGGCAAACGTCTCTACATTTCGCAGATAGGGAAGGAAGGAGCCATCCGGCCCGTTGGGGTGCTCGGCAAATTCGACAGGGAAAGGTTCGAGTGAATCAACATCGGGCAAGAGCCATGGCTCCGACCCATTAGCGACGTAGTTATCGGACAGCAGGAGCACCGGAGTCATGTATTTGAGTGCGATCCGTGCCGCCTCGATCGCCATCTCAAACGCGTCGGACGGAGTCGCCGCGGCGAGCACCGGTATCGGCGACTCTCCATGACGGCCGTAGAGGCTGAACAAGAGGTCGGACTGCTCGGGCTTGGTAGGAAGACCAGTTGAAGGGCCACCGCGCTGGACATTGATCACTATCAGTGGAAGCTCGGCCATGAAAGCCAGCGAAATGCCCTCAGACTTGAGTGCAATACCGGGTCCGGACGAACCGGTAACCGCCAGATTTCCGGCGAAGGCGGCACCAATTGCGGTACCCACTCCGGCAATTTCATCCTCCGCCTGGAAGGTGCGAACGCCAAAGTTCTTGTGGCGGGACAGCTCGTGGAGGATGTCCGATGCCGGCGTGATCGGGTAGGTCCCATAAAAGAGGGGGAGACCCGACAGCTTGGAAGCGGCGATCAAACCCCATGCCAGCGCCATGTTTCCGTTGACGTTGGTGTAAGTCCCTGGCCTGAGAGCGGCGGGTTTTACCTCGAAAGTGACTTTGGTTGCCTCGGTGGTGATCCCGAAGTTGTATCCGGCCTTGAACGCAGCGACGTTGGCTGCAGCGACCTCAGGGAGCTTGGCAAATTTCTTCTCGGCCCATTCGATGGTGGGCTTGGTGGGACGGTGGAACAGCCAGGCCAGTAGGCCGAGGGCAAAGAAGTTCTTAGACCGAAGCACACTTCGGCCACTTACCCCGGTGTCTTTGACGGCCCCTTTGGTCAGGCTGTCCATGGGGACCCTGATGGTCCGGTAACCGTCGAGCGACCCGTCTTCGAGAGGGTCTTCGGTGTAGCCGGCCTTGGTCAGGTTGCGCTCTTCGAATGCGTCGGTGTTGATGATCAAAGTTCCTCCCTGGCGGAGGTCCTTTAGGTTCTTCATCAGCGCAGCCGGATTCATCGCTACCAGACAATCGGGTGCATCCCCTGCTGTCAGGATGTCGAAGTCGGCGATCTGGACCTGGAAACTCGATACTCCGGGGAGGGTTCCTGCCGGTGCCCGGATCTCGGCGGGAAAGCTGGGGAGAGTGGCCAGATCGTTACCAAAAAGCGCCGAAGCGTCTGTAAATCTGGATCCGGCAACCTGCATTCCGTCGCCGGAGTCTCCCGCAAAACGGACTACTACTTTGTCAAGCGTTTCGATCGTTGCGTCTGAAGAGTCGGTCGTGGCGATATCTTCGGCCACTGTTCACTTCCTTGTAGTGTGTTTTGATTCGTATCGGCGCGACAAGTTCCGGACTTGTAGTTCCCAAACTAACAATGCCACACCGCTTTCAATTTCTTACCCTGAGTCTATCCGCCCCAGGTTTTAGTTTCCGGTCAGCTGGGAGGATCAAGTAGTTCCGCGGACACAAATTTGGTCACTTCTGCTTGTTCGAGCTGTCGCCCGAATTCAATCAGTAAGGGTTCCGAGTCCTGCGGACCGATCAGTTGCAAGCTGATCGAAGGGCGACCCGTCCCTGCCATCGGCATGGCAATCGCCGGGACGAGGGCGTGATTGACCACAGAACTAAACCAGGAGAGCACCTTCCGGTAGGGAGTGCCTTCGATTTCGTCGTTCCCGATGACTTTCCTCATGGCAGCGACGCTTGGTGTCATCAACAGATCGACCGTACCGAAGGCGTCGCTCATTCTATCCCGGATCATGGCCTGCCAGGCCCGGCCCTCTTCGATTTGTTCGGGAGTCACGGTGAAGGCCTCATCGAGGCGGGCGGCCACTTCAGGTCCGTAAGGCAAACCCTTGGCTCTGTACTCCCGATGGACCGCGACTACCTCGGCAGCAATCGCGAAGTTGAGGGGACGGGCCGGAAATACCTCGGGCATCTCGATGGGGCGGACCTCGTGACCGAGCCGCTCTATGTCGTCTACTGCCAACCTGAAAGCTCTGGCAACTGATGGAGATATCGGTGCCATATCGAACCATGGTTGAGGTATCCCGATCCGAAGGTTCTCCGGCAGTTCGGAGATCTTTGTGTCGATGGACATGGCCCGATATGCAAGATCCAGGTTATATATGGAGTCGGCGAGCGGACCCACCGTGTCTATCGACGGGACCAATGGAAACACCCCGTCAAGTGGGATTTTGCCGTAGGTCACTTTTAGGCCATAACAACCGCAGAGGGCGGCTGGCACCCTCACTGAACCTCCAGTATCAGTACCGAGGGCGATCGGGACGATGCCCGCGCCGACCGCCGCACCGGATCCGCCTGACGATCCGCCCGGAGAGGTTTCCGGATCCCAGGGGTTACGCACCGGGCCGAAGTGGGCGTTTTCCGACGAGAACCCGAAGGCGAATTCGTGCAGCCCGGTTCTCCCGATCACAGCGGTGCCTGCGTCCTCAAGCCTCTGAATCGCCGTGGCTGTGATAGTCGGCGTTTCCCGATAGAAGGCTGAACCAAGCGTCGTCACTCTCCCGGCATGGTCTATCAGATCTTTGATCGCGATCGGAACACCACTCAACGGGCCGCTCTGTTTCCGACGGACCGGGCCGAGATCCTCGATCTGGGTGAAGATGTTGTAACCGGATTGCCAACGTTGGGCAGACTCAATCGCGGCGGCAATTCGGTCAGTCACACCGCGAACTTACCGCAATTGCTAGGTGGCGGGTGTAACCGTGATGTTCCCGTTGGGTACGAGCGATATCCAAACTTTGCCCGGCGGCACCGGAATGATATTCCCGGAGTCGTCTTTCAAGGTGAACCACACATCGTCGGATTCGCGCTCCCAGGTTCCTTCTACGACCATGCCGTCTGCGAACACAAAGGCTTTACCCGTCCCCGTTACCTCGGAGCTCGGGAGCGGTTTGCCGGACACCCCTGCCGGAGGACGGGCTGTGTACTGCTCGACCGCCAGTGCGACCACCACCGGCATCGTGATCCGACCCTCGGTGCCGTCCTGATTGCGCCAGTTTGAATCCGACCCACTCGCCGTTCGCAACCATCCGGCTTCGGCCAGGTCCCAGGTCCATTCGGTGGAGTTTCCCGAGAAGTTCATCGCTACAGATTCAACTGGCGTCGCGCTGGATGGGAGGTCTCCGAATTCCCACATGGGCCCGTCTTGAGGCTCATTGAGATATCCACGGTCGTCGGCGTAAACCCGCATCAAGTTGGTATCCATATAAAGATTGTGGGGAGCGCGTCGTCCCGAGATTCGAAAAGTTGCTGGCTTTACTTCGCCGGTGAGATTTATTCCCTGGCTACGTATCAGGCTCTGGACCCACGGCTGGGCGCCAGAAATCGAAAAGGTAGGTTCTCCGAATGCCGGAAGGAGGTGCGAGTCTGTGGGGCGACCCGACCGCATCGGACCCAGGTAGTCGGTATCACTTTGCTGCCAGATCGTTATGAACCGGGTAACTCCCTCCACAAGAACTTCGACGACGGCGTCTGCCTGGTCGATCCCAGATTGGGGCCTTGCGTTGGGATGGTTGTCGACCTTCACGGCCAGGACCCGCCGATCGAGCAGGGCCGGATCGTCAACCGGAAGTCCATTGATCGGAGAGGGGTCACCGGATGTAGTGGAGGTAGTGGTTACCTCGGACGTGGTGGTCTCGACGAGGGTGGTTGTGGTTTCGGGGATGGTTGTGGTTGTTTCAGCCGCGTCGGAACCAGAACATGCCGAGAGGAGGAGTCCGAACGCGGTCAGAACGAATAGTGATCTGCGCATTGCGCCGATGGTATCGGTGGTTGGATTTAACCGACAGTTATTCCGCCGGTGACGTCGAGGTGGGGTAGCGCTGTCTCCGGCTGATCGACCGCGAGGGCGAGTTCGATTCCATCGGCGTTGGAACGCAATACGTAGAGGGCCTCGATGTTGACCCCCGCGTCGGCGAGGAGCCGGGTCATGCTGGCAAGTTCACCTGGTTTGTGTGGCAGTAGCACTGTGAGCACAGTGTTCTCTTCGAATTGAAGGGCGGCCTCATCGAGGACGCGTCGGGTCGTGGGGGCGTCGTCGACGATCAACCGGACCGAGCTGTCGCCGTCGTGGCCGTAGGCGACCAGAGCTTCAACATTCACTCCGAACGCAGCCAGAGCCTCTGCCAACGAGGCCAGGCGCCCTGGGCGATTCTCCATCCGGACCACGAACTCCGTCATACTTTGAACCCTACGCCTCCGAATCGCTCCGTGTAGGACTTCTTCTAATGAGCCGGCGACCGGCCACGACGGGTCAGATAGTCATGCCACAGGAGGCGGGCGGCAACCGAGCGAATCGGCTTCCAGGGTTGGGACAGGAGTTCGAGCTCATCTGGAGTTGGGACCCGGGCCAATCCGAGACATTCTCCCGTAGCCACCTGGAGCGCTCGATCCCCAACCGGGAAGATATCGGGCCGCCCCTCAGCAGAGAGAAGGTAAGCCTCGGCGGTCCACCGGCCAATGCCACGAATCTCCTCCAATCGATCCCGCGCTACCGCTGTCTCGAGACTGGCCAGATCGGTGAAGTCGAGCGAGCCGTCGATGACATGGCGGGCGAGGTCGAGAATGTATCTGGCCTTTTGTCTGGTCACGCCGAGACGATTGAGCTCCTCTTCTGACAGATCCGCCACGGTTTCGGCCGACACCTCGCCGACATGTTCCTGGAGTCTGTGAAAGACGGCTGCGGCCGACTCCAGAGACACCTGTTGCTCAAGAATGAGGATCGTCAGAGTGCGGAATCCGCGGGGACGGGCCCAGAACTCCGGTATTCCATGACGATCAAGGATCGCGGATAGGGCATCGTCTTCTGCGGCCAAGAGATCAATTGCGTCGAAGAAGTTGGAGGAGTCGATGGTCCGGACGACCGGAAAAAGGTTTCGAACGTCAACGGGCCCAAAGTCCCGTGAGTCCCGCACCCCGCTTGTTTGGTTGTCTGACAGCACCCATGCCTCGTGCTCACCCAGTTGTCTGGTCCCACCTCGATTCTCCACGATCTCACCGGGAAGACCGGCTAATCGCTTCACGAGCCAGAACCCGGTTCGACCCGGATGTTGCACCGCGACCACGTCTCCAACTTGGGCGGCCTCGAGAGTGTTTGCGATGAACTCGTCCCCGGGTAAGAACGTGGGGACCATGGAATGTTCCGCAACTCGGAAACGACGCAAAGACATGATTGCGCGTGGAGTATGGTCAGTGATACACACGTTTACGAAGGAGATGTGTTGCGACAAGTAACAATTGCCCACGCTCATTGCGACCTTTACTGCGGTGTCTACGACCCGGCCCAGGCCAAGATCGAAGCACTTTCGGTATACAAGATCGCCAAGAAATACCAGGAATCTGACGACGAGGTGTTCAAGGCTCGGGCACTCGCTCTGAAGGAAGAACGGGCTGAAGAGGTCAAACACCACCTGATGGTTCTATGGGCTGACTTTTTTTCAGCCGACCACCGGAAGGAATTCGAGAATCTCGATGATTTGTTCTGGCGTGCAATCCATCAAGCGGGTGACGCCAAGAAATCGGTAGACCCGGCCGACGGACAAAAATTGATCGACCTGATCGACGAAATCGCCGTGATCTTCTGGAAGACCGACAAGTCAAAAGATATGGGCGTTTACCCGATCTGATCCTCTGATTCAGATTCAATTGGCCGCTCTTCCTCTTTTTTGAGGAAGGCGGCCTTTTCTTTGGTCCAGTCAGCGATCCCGCGTGCCCATTCAAACTCCGTAGACAGCAGGGATACACCGCCGAGGATGGTGATGATTCCCGGCCCTGGCAACGCCAGCATTGGTATGCCGACAGCGATGAGGCCGACACCTCCGGCGATACGGCCGACCTTCTTCATGTTGGAACCAGTGCTCAATGTATCTCCAGATTAGAGATGGGTGGCGACATACCAATTCAGACTCGCCTTTTTCCGACGAGGTTTCAGTCGTCCAGGACGTTCGGCTCCAACTTTATGAATAGGGGAGTGACCTCACCCAGGTTGGTGCCAGCAGCGACCTCGGGTCGTGCCCACCCGGCGGGGACTTCGGGCAACCCAAAAGTCGTTCCCAACGAGGCGGTCGAGTTGGGAAGATAAGGGGCGAGCCCAACCCTGATCCCGCTGATCGCCTGTAGTGCCACCCAGAGGATCGTCGCTGCCCGGGACGGATCAACCTTGACCACTTTCCAGGGTTCCTCAGCATTGAGATACGCGTTCACTTCAGTTGCCGCAGTGAGCATGGTGCGGAGCGCAGCTCTCAGCTCGATCGCTTCGAGCTGACCATATGCGGCGACCAGGGCATCATCCACATTCTGTAGAAGGGCAGTATCTCCGTCACTTAGATCCCCTGCACCGGGCACGGCCCCTTCGAAGTTCCGTGATGTCACTGTCAGAACCCGGTTGACCAGGTTGCCCCATGTCGCAACCAGCTCTTCGTTGACCCGCCGGATGATCTCTCCGTCGGAGAGATCGGTGTCGTTCTGTTCCGGAAGTACGGATGCAACCGCAAAGCGGAGGGCGTCCGTTTGAAGACGGTCGAGATACCAGTCGATGGACCGGCCTACCCCGCGGCTCGCCGACGCCTTCTCCGACCCGAAGGTCACGTACTGATTCGCCGGCACATCCGTAGGCAGGTTGAGTCCACCGTACCCCATGAGCATTCCTGGCCAGATGACAGCGTGGAAGGGGATGTTGTCCTTGCCCACGATGTAGTAGCTGCGGGCGTCGGGATCTGTCCACCATGCCTTCCATGCCTCGGGGTCACCTGTTTCCCGGGCCCATTCGATCGAAGCGGACAGATAGCCGATCACAGCATCGAACCAGACATAGATACGTTTGCCGGGCCCTAGGTCGTCCACAGGGATTTCGACACCCCAGTTGATATCGCGGGTTATGGCACGGTCGGGAAGACCTTCCTCAATCATCCCGAGTGCCCAGTTCTTTACATGCTTTCGCCAGCCCTGGCGACCCTCGAGCCATCCCTTCAGCTGATTTTGCAGTTTGGAAAGCATCAAGAAGAAATGCTCGGTTTCTCGCTGGACCGGGGTCGCTCCACTTAGTTTGGATCTGGGATCGATTAGATCGGTGACATCGAGGGTTCTCCCGCAGTTGTCACATTGGTCCCCCCGGGCTTCCCCATACCCACAGTGGGGGCAGGTTCCCTCAACATATCGATCGGGTAAGAACCGTTGTGCCTCCTCGTCGAAGTACTGGCTCGACGTTTGCTTCTCCAGATACCCGTTCTCCAACAATTTAAGGAAGAAATCCTGGGTGACATCGGCGTGGTTCCGGGTGCCGGTGGACGTGTATAGGTCCCAGGAGATATCGAGGCGGTCCCAGTCATCAACAAATTGTTTGTGATACCGGTCAACGATCACCTGTGGATCGACCCCCTCTTCTTCAGCCCGGACAGTTATCGGAGTGCCGTGGACGTCACTCCCGGAGACCATGAGAACGTCGTTCCCGGCGAGGCGGTGATACCGCGCCAGAATGTCTGCAGGAAGATACGCCCCGGCGAGGTGGCCCAGGTGTCTGGGGCCACTGGCGTAAGGCCAGGCCACGGCGATAAGTATTTTCTGGCTCACTGACCACGAGGGTAATGGTCGGTGAAGACCAGTGGTGGCGTTCAGGCCGTCGACCGTGTACCGGGTGCTGGCACGTAATTCGAGGCTCTCTCAGAAATGTAAACGCCGATCAGTATGAGAGCGCCGGCGAGAAGCATGGTGGCAGTGAAGGTTTCGCCAAGGAAAATGACCGCCCCGGCGGTCGCGATAATCGGGACGAGGTATCCGGTAGCCCCCAAACGACTCGCCGGATTTGTTTCGGCTGCGTACAGGAAAGCGGCAAAAGGCAAAGCGGTTCCGATTGTGCCGCTGGCCAGGATCAGCCACCAGACGTCTGGCTCGACTGGTCCCTGATTCGACTCACCGAAAACTACGAGAGTGACGAGC
>JBBKXI010000182.1:0-3390 GCA_037969415.1 Acidimicrobiia bacterium
CGTCAGCCTTTGCCAGTATCTGCCGGGCTTCAATCTGAGCGCTACTGACCAATCCTTCGGCCGATCCAGCGTCGCGTTCAGCTTTACGGGCGTTCAACACCCGGGCGATAAGATATCCGAACGCGAGCCCGATGGCGACTCCCAGGATTGAGAGTCCGATCACCACGGCTGTGTCCATGACGGATCCTTTCCAGCGGTGTGCCAAATCAAACGTGGCCGAACCCCGCCGGGTCCGGCACACGAAAAGAACAAGCGAAAGCGGGCCTAAATCACCCTCTAAGTCGTTCGTTCCTCCGAATCATTTGCTTTGCCACTCCGTTTTCAAATTTAGTAAATGTTCGTGTGCTGGCCTTGATAGTACACGGCGATTTGCAAATCTCGACTGGTTCTTCAAATAACTCGAACCCCGACGAAACTTGTGTTGCGAAACATTCGTTGCTCTCATCGATGGCGCATATGAATGGACGATCAATCAGAGCAGTTCACATCGCACTTCTGTCGGTGCTGGCCGGTGCATTCCGGGTGGTCCCATGGATGGCGGGACATCGAATCACATTTGACGAAGGTGTATTCCTTGCCTCGACCGATTTAGCGCGAGCCGGACTGGTTCCCTTCCAGGATTTCTTCTCCAGCCAGGGTCCACTTTTTATCCCGATGCTCAGACTCGGCCAAATCGTCAGCTTTGGAGACCCACGCGGCCCCAGGACAACACTCCTCGTATCAGCGGTTGTTATCGCCGTCTCCTCATATTCCATATTCACACGACTGACCAGTTCGACGAGGGCGTTCCTGCTTGCGTCGCTGGTTGCGCTGAGCGGGAATGTTCTCCTGGCCGCGGGACCGGTCCAGAGCGACGGTCTCGCCTTCGCGTTCGCCATCTCAGCGCTTGCCCTGGTCCTTGAACCCCGACTGTCCATTGGCCGCATGGTCTGGATGGGCCTTCTGATCGGCGCAGCAATCTCGGTCAAGAGCCTCCACGTTGTTCCGATCATCGTGACCATCGCTGTCTACCTCGCCTCCCGAATGGAATGGAAACCAATCGGCATCATCGTTCTGGTGGCCGGGGGTGTTGCCACCGGTCTCGCTGCGATCTATGGATTTGCCACGGTGTGGGACCAATACGTCATATTTCACCTAGCTAAAGATAACTCTCCGGATCTTCTCGACAACGTCGTGAAAACGGGTGTGGAGCTTTTCCGCAATGACCTCCCCATCGTCGTTCTGGCCATAACTGCGGGAATTGCGCCATTCCTTTTCAGAAATTCACTTACCCGGGAGAAGGCAATCGACGAGTCGAACCGAGAGACGCTTGCCGACTGGGTCGTCGTCTTCTGGTTGGTTTCTAGTGTTGTAGTGCTTCTCGGATTCACCACCATCTATGGTGGATTTGCCAGAACACTGGCTTTTCTGATCCCGCCGCTACTGGCGACAATCGCACCCTCCGGGTCGATACCCATTCGCGTCTTGCTCGGAATTGCGGCAGTCGGCGCAATCGTCCAATTCGCCTTTTTCAACATCGTTCCAGAACTCGAAGCCGAGGAGATCGCCGCCTCGGCTTCAATTGAAGCGATCCCCGAAAACCGATGGTTTGTGAGCGATGATCCGGGGCTGGGATGGGCTGCCGGCCGACTTTCGCACCCAGCGACCGTTGATCCGTCCTATGCCAGATTCCAGACCGGGTATCTGACTTCGTCCGACGTTGCGGCCGCCCTCAACGACCCCGAAACCTGCATTTTGACAGCTACCTCAGGACGATTCGACTCGGCGGGTATAACGCCACCAATTGACTACCTCCCGGCAGATACACCCGGAGTGTCGATCCGTTTCGGGTGTTGAGGTGAACTCTTAGCCTTCGCTCGACTCGTCGGAAGAAACCGATTCGGATTGACTCGAAGCTTCTACATCTGCTTCTTCTTCTTCCGTTTCGGCCTTGGGGCCAAGTCCGACCGCCTCGTAGACCTTTGCTTGTAGTTGCATTGCTATCTCGGGATTCTCCCGAAGGAATTTTTTGGCGTTCTCCCTGCCCTGCCCGAGCTGGTCGTCCTCGTAGGTGAACCAAGCGCCGCTCTTACGGACCACTCCTTCGTCGACCGCGATGTCGAGGAGACTTCCCTCGCGCGAGATTCCCTCGCCAAACATGATGTCAAACTCTGCCGTCCGGAAAGGCGGCGCCATCTTGTTCTTGGCGACCTTGACCCGAACCCGGTTACCGATTCCCTCGGTGCCGTCCTTCAGGGTTTCGATCCGGCGGATGTCAAGACGCATCGATGAATAGAACTTGAGAGCCCGACCGCCAGGGGTTGTCTCAGGCGAACCGAACATCACACCTATTTTCTCCCGTAACTGATTGATGAAAACGGCGGTTGTTCTGGACTTGTTGAGGTTTCCTGCCAATTTACGCAACGCCTGTGACATGAGCCGGGCCTGAAGTCCCATGTGGGAATCGCCCATTTCCCCTTCAATCTCCGCACGAGGGACAAGAGCTGCCACCGAGTCGATCACCAGCACATCGAGGGCCCCGGAACGGATCAGCATGTCGGCGATCTCAAGGGCCTGCTCACCGGTGTCGGGCTGTGAAATGAGCAATTCGTCGACATCTACGCCGATCGCCTTGGCATACGTAGGGTCAAGAGCGTGTTCGGCGTCGATAAAGGCGCCGATGCCGCCGTTGCGTTGTGCTTCGGCGACGATATGAAGGGCGAGGCTTGTCTTCCCCGAACTTTCCGGACCGTAGATCTCGACGATCCGCCCACGTGGCACACCACCAATGCCGAGTGCCAGATCGAGGGAGAGCGCCCCGGTAGAGATGATGTCGACTTTTCGGTTGGCTGCATCGCCCATTTTCATGATGGCGCCTTTACCGAATTGCTTTTCGATCTGACCCAACGCCATATCGAGGGCTTTGTCTCGATCCGTACTCATTTGCTTCCCTTTCTAGGTCTCCGACTGGTGTCTTTTTGACATTTCACCGGGACGGTATCCGACGGCTATGACAGAAACTGTCGTCTCATCTCGCCTCTTCAATTTCTGGTCTGGTGAACCATAGTCGAACAGGTGTTCGGAATCAGTATTAACGGGAAAAAGGAAAAGTTTCAAGGGGGACGTACCGGACGCCACGACGCTCACTTATCGACTCGAACAAAACAATCTGCCCGACCCACCACGAGATGTCTAGCTCGCCTTGGGCAATCAGGGAGACAACGGGGGTGGGAGGGCGCACCCGGCTCAACGTGAGGTGGGGTGAGAAAGGTCTGTCTTCAGTTGACATTCCCGCGGCTTCGGCGGCCGCATCACAGACTTCGGCCAGCTCGAAAAGACGATCGACTCCGAGGTCAACACCGACCCAGACCACGGTCGCTTTTCGCGGGTTGGGAAAAGCGCCGAAGCCAG
>JBBKXI010000183.1:0-3187 GCA_037969415.1 Acidimicrobiia bacterium
CTCTGGCGTTGATTGCTTCGACAAGGCGGCCGATGGTTCCAGTCTCGTCGACCGTTGGCTCTCGATGGTCGGGTTGGGTCGCCACGCGCCCCTCGCCGTTGAGTCGAACGTCGAGGTTCGAGAGTCCGATGACTCCTAATACCAACACTGCGGTGGCGGCCGCAGACATCGACACCTGCATGATCGCTCTGGTGCGTTTCCGGGCGGGCGCCTTAGATTGGATCCGATCCCAAGCCGCGTGCTCGTCCACCTCGGGAGCGTGACGCCGTAGTTCGGTGGTTATGCGTTCGTCGATGGTCATGCTGATACCTCCAGATAGGCGCGAAGGGCAGTACGCGCCCGGTTCAAGTGCTGGCTGACCGAACCCTGTGACACCCCGATTGCGTGGGCGACTTCGGTAGTGCTGAGACCGTCCACATAAAACAGCACAGCGCACAGGCGTTGTTTGTATGGCAAACTTTGCAGACCAGCGACCAGATCCCATTGCGGCTCCCGGGGCGGTTGCCCGGAAGAGCTTTCGAGTTTCATCCGCTCGACCGCTGCTTCGCCTCGGATACGGGAGCGGTGAGCATTGCGCAGCTTGTTGATAGCTACCCGGCGCACCCATGCTGCAGGGTTGTCGTAACGAGAGATGCGACCCCAACGCACCCATGCCTGAGCGAAGGCTTCTTGGGTGGCGTCCTCGGCAGCGGCCAGGTCCCCACCTGCCAACGCCAATGATTGGACAATCGATCGATACGACTGCCGGAATAGAGCCTCGACGGTGGCGGGTGCAAGCAAGAGGGTTTCATCAACACTCTCAACGCCTCGGTCCCCGGCCGGATAGAAGTCGTCTGGTGGCCTGGCGGCGAGGTTCTGGGGATTGCGGCGAAATGGAATTGTTGGCTCCACGAAAATCGATCCCATCGTATTTTGATGGATACACCCCACAGCAGGGGGTTTTCATGACAACTGATAGTGAAATTAAATCCTGAATGCGACGGATTCTGCGAACATTGATGGGTGAACATCACAGAGGCTCCGGTTGCCGTGGCGATCACCGGTCCGTACGGCTCGGGAAAGTCGACACTGGCCGCGCAGATCGCCGATCTCATCGAAGACATGGGGATCCGCTATGCCGCCATCGATCTCGACTGGCTGGGTTGGTACCACGACCAACGGCTCCACGATCACGACGACTGGACGATGATGCTCCGCAACCTCACCTCCGTCGTCGACAACTACCGATCCGTCGGAGTCGACCACTTTGTTGTTGCGCTGTGGCTACGGAGCGAAGCCGACGTTCTACATCTCGAAGTGGCGATGGGCATGCCGATCCGCGCGGTGGAGCTGACGGTTCCCATGGACGTCATCGAGCGCCGGCTTGCGGCGGACCCCACCACGGGGCGACAGGAAGATCTTGAAGAGGCTCGGCGTCAGGTTTCCGGGTCGGTCGGGATCGGACTCGGTGATCTGGTAATCGACAACGACAGGCCCCTACTCGGCGTGGCCCATGAGATCATCAAGTGGCTCGACTGGGCCGAATGACGCCACACCGCTATCACGGCTCAAACCGATGAACGCGAATTAAGCCGCGGAGACATAGTCCCCTGGCTGCAGCCGCGACGGGCACCGATAGATCGCCGCAGTCCCTTGTTCATCGTGGTCCCTAATCCGATATCCTTAGCTCATGGCTATCGAAACTATTACATGGAAAGGCCGCGAGGGTCCAATGGAGTTAGCAGTCGGAAAGGCGACGTTCCGACCGTCAACCGTCTCCTCCCTACTCGCCGATGCGCTTGCGATTCGGCCCGGGGCTGTGGTGGTCGACGCCGGATGCGGGTCTGGGGTCTTGTCGATTATCGCCGCCAAATTGGGTGCTTCGAAGGTCTATGGGGTCGACGCGGCCGAGGGCACCGTCGAGGTCGGGTCGTCTAATGCCAGGACACATGGAGTGGCCGATCGAATCGAATTCTTCCAGGGCGATCTGTTCGACCCACTCCCCGACGGCGTGAAGGCCGACGTTCTTATCGGCGATGTCTCCGGCATCCCCGACCAATTGGCCCGGGCGACCGGTTGGTTCCCATCGGGTCTGTCTGGAGGACCGACCGGAGCCGAACTTCCGATAAGGATGATCGAAGGTGCCCGGGAACTTCTCACCCGGGGTGGTCGAATGTTTCTACCCACCGGGAGCTTGCAAGACGAGGAGTCGATCCTCGGAAGGGCACGGGCGGCCTTCGCGAGCATCCGTCAACTCTCCGAGAGAAACATTCCCTTACCTTCAGCTATTGCCGACAACACGGCGGTAGTCGATCTGATCAAGGAAAAGATCATCAACGTAACTCAACGGGGAAGCCGGATGCTCTGGACCGCCCGTATCTGGGAGCTGAGTGCCTAGTTCTCCAGCGTTCCGTCGGCGAGATCGGCAAACAAGGCGGGGACCGAATCGGATAGGAAGACGACGCTGGCACCGCCTGCCGTGCCCGGTTTTCCAGGTGCCACCACATTGGGGACCTCACCAAGGTCGGCGTTGATCGCCATAACGGCAAATGTGAAGAGCTGTTCCGGCGACAGATCGGTGTAGAGGTAGGGCTCGGCCTTCTCCATCAGAGTCGGAATTGAGGCCGGGCCGAGAGCCTTGACCCCCATCGCCGCACCAAGAAGGATCATCCCCTGGTGGCTCGACCGGGTGAGGTCACCTCCAGGGAGGGTCTTGCGGGCGCGGGCGAAAGCAAGCGCGTCGAATCCGTTGAGGATCTGTTGTCCGGCCTCAAGGGTTGCTTTGGCCTTTATGTCGTTGATCGAGAACGGAACATTCACATCGACTCCACCCAAAACGGTGTCGACGCCACTCTGGAACCCGCTGAAGCCGGTGAGGACATAACCTTCCAGTGGAAGGCCGGTGAGGCCCTGTAACGAGTCCATCAGCAGTTCCGGGCCACCCAAAGCGAGCGCGCCCGTGATCTTTCGCTTTCCGTGGCCGGGCACCGGGACATATGAGTCTCGAGGCAGCCCGACTATGGCGGCACCGCCGGTGCCATTGAGGCCAACGAGGTGGAGGCTATCGGCCCGACTTCGTTCCACATCTTCGCCGGGCCGTGCGTCGGACCCGATCACGGCGACAACTCGCGGGCCGGTCCCGTAGTAGTCGGGGATTGCGAGGCTGGGCCAGTGCCCGCCCACTATGCGCCAACCTGACGAGTCAGAT
>JBBKXI010000184.1:0-8963 GCA_037969415.1 Acidimicrobiia bacterium
ACGCCGGGATTTGCCCAGCGCGCCGATCTGCTGGCCAAACTCGGTGATCACTCCACAGGCAAGGGCTGTCTGTACATCAAGGACTTAGGGAAGGTCGACCAATCGGTTCTCGAGGAGCTCATCCGAGCCTCGATGAAAGAAACCGAAAAATTGGACTCCGCCTGACCGACGATCAGGCGTCTGCGACCTCTTTGTCCTTCTTCCGCGCCTTACGTTCGCCACCCTTCTTTGAGGGTTCCCACTTGAAGAACCTGACCGCCAGGATTACGGCGGCCACTCCCCACAGCGCCATATAGGCGAGGTCGGCCCAATGGAACTGGGCACCGGTCAAGGTAGGGTCGAAGGCATCCCGGAAGGCGTCGGCAAAATGCTTTAGCGGGAAGAAGTTGCCCAACGCCTCCATCCATGGGGCCGGGTCGGGAATCGGGATAAAGATGTTTGAGATAAATGCGATGGGGAGCAGCGTGGCATTGGTGATTGCCGGGGTGGAGTCTCCGTTTGGTGCCAAAGCAGCAACCAGCATGCCCAGAGCCGCGAAACACCCGACACCAACCAGAAACGTGACGATCACCGCGGGGAGCGTACGTAAATAGACCTCCACCCCATAGAACGCGACGGCGACACCCATCATCATGATGACGGCCACGGCACCTATATAGACCGAAGACCCGATCCGGCCTGCGATATAGATCCACGGCGGAAGTGGAGTCCCTCTCACCCGTTTTAGAATCCCGTTGTCTCTGGAGATCGCTGTACCAATAGCCAGGTTGGTATACGAAGCCGAAACCGCGGCAAAAGCAGCAAGACCAGGCGCAAAGAACTGGGCAGTGGTTACACCCAGACCTTCGATTTCCTCGTTGCCGAAAATGGCTGTGAACAGGACCAGGAACATCAAAGGAAAGACCAACGTAAAGAAGGCTGCTATCGGCGTTCGCCAGAAGATCTTGTTCTGATATCTGATCTGTTGCCAGACCAAGGAGAGGTCAGCTGGTCGATCAGACATCGGTTTCCTCCCCAACCAATTGCAAATAGACATCCTCCAGGGTGGGCCGCTCGACTGATAGTCCTTCCAACTCGATCTTCCGCTCCAGCGCCCAAGAGGTCAGTCTGTTGAGCAGAAGTGTCGGGCTTTTATGAGAAACGGAAACCAGCGACTTCTCAACCGCAGTCGGTGTGATCGGAAGTTCGGAAGTCGATACGCCCTCCGGCAGGTTGAAGCGGACGACCGCCTCTGCGTTCTGGCGGTCGCCAAGGGTTTCCGGCGTCCCCTCCGCCACGATGGTCCCCCGGGCGATCACGGCAATCTGGTCAGCCAGGTGTTGTGCTTCATCCATGTAGTGAGTGGTGAGAACGATCGTCTTCCCTAAAGCGGCCAGGTTCTCAACTATCGACCAGGCCTGCCTTCGGGCCGAGGGGTCGAATCCGGTTGTAGGTTCGTCTAAAAACACCAGATCGGGGTCCCCTACCAAACCAAGGGCGAGTTCGAGGCGTCTTTGTAGTCCACCCGAGAGCGTCTTGATCCGGGAATTAGATTTCTCCTCGAGGCCAACCAATTCGATCAGCTCACGGGTGGGCCGACGTTTCGGATAAACATCCCCGTACACGTCGAGCACCTCACTCACAGTGAGTTCGGGTTCCACGGCTGTCTCCTGGAGCACGATGCCGATACGTTCGCGAAACTCCCGTCCGCCAGTCGATGGGTCGAAACCGAGGACATTGACTTCGCCCGAGGTGCGATCACGATGACCTTCCAGGATCTCGACCGTTGTGGTCTTCCCTGCACCGTTCGGGCCGAGAAGGGCAAACACTTCGCCACTTTCGATCGTGAGGTCGATGCCGTCGACGGCGTTCATATCTCCGTAACTCTTAACAAGGGCCCTGATCTGAACGGCTGACATGGGCGTCGAGTGTAACGCCACGACCTCAGCGGCGTCTACACGACCCTGTCGAGAAAGACCAGTGGTATCTCGCGCTCTGTCCGTGCTTGATATTCGCCATACCCGGAATACGCCGACACAACCCGCGCCCATAAGTCGGAACGCTCAGCCGGCGTGGCCGCTCGCGCCAATGCGCTAAACGCACCATCCTTGGTTCGAACTGACACCCTGGAGTCGGCAATCAAATTCTTGTACCACTGTGGATGATCGTGCCGGCCTCCGTACGAGGCGACGACAACCAGAGCCTCACCGTCCTGCAAATAGAGGAGGGGAACAGTGTGGGAACCACCCGTGACGGTTCCAATCGTGGTGAGCAACAACATATCGTTGGCGACAAGCCGATCCCCAAGCCGGCCACCGGTAGCCCGAAACAACGCCGTATGAAATGAAGACAAACCCTTGACCATTGAATCTCTCATCGCGGACCAGATTTCCGGGCATCATTGTCAGCAGGATCTCCCGAGGCGGAATCACTCGCAGATTTTTCTAGCAACAGCTCGCCACAGTGGACACAGTGGACACAGTTTTCCTGATCTCGATCGTTCTCACTGAGGAAACGGCCACAAATCAGGCAGGTCTCGGAAAGAAAACATGCAGGATCACCCATCGCCCACAACGGTAGCGAATCCGATCCGCCAACCGTTTTTTGGGAAATCAACATGCGCCCGTTGAGGTTGACCGTTAGACTACGAGTTCAATAGATACCACTGCGGGCATAGGCACGCGTTGGTTAGGAGCTCAAAGGAGCAACAATGTCAAGCAATCTCTACGTGGGGAACCTCACGTTCGGTACCACGTCGGAGGACCTTCAGTCGCTGTTCGGCCAGCACGGCGAAGTGACCAAAGCCCAAGTGATTTCAGACCGTGAAACCGGTCGATCCCGTGGTTTTGGTTTCGTCGAAATGTCGACAGAGGCCGAAGCACAAGCCGCGATCGAAGCCCTCAACGGGTACACACACGACGGTCGCGACCTCACAGTCAATACAGCGAGAGAGCGTTCTCGCTAAAACCCCGATCTCTTTGGGTGTCGCCCGGAACTTCCGGCTATACCCCCAAGATGGCGAAATGTCCGGTTCTTTTGAACCGGACATTTCTTATGGGCGATTGGTCCTACACGGATAGACCAAAAGTCCCTACCCCGCAACCAGGCGATCCAATAGGTTCTAGTTATGGAACCGCTCAGCACCGAAGCCACCCTTGAGCTGTTGGTCAACGGGAAGATTGCCCACATCGGGGTAGTCGACGGTGAGGAACCGTACGTCTCCCCTGTTTCATACGTCGTCATCGACCAGGAATTCTGCTTTCGCACCGGATCGGGGCGTCGTGTCGATGCGATCAGGGAGAACCCGATCATCTCGATTGAAACCATGCGCACCCGGGAAGACGGCGGATGGGAGTGCGTGGTCGCCCGTGGCGACAGCTACGAGGTCGACGATTCCCAAAAAGCCCAATCGATTGTTTCGGCCCTGCTGCGAAAGTACTCGGCTGAGATCGGATCGCCGCTCTCATCTGGTGCACGGGGGCCAATGGAAGACGCCTCGGTGATCGTCTGTGCCCGGTTGTCGGACATCTCAGGGAGGACTTCGGGTACCTGGTTTTCGATACCCACGAGACCGGGACGACTGTAAGAAAGGAAAGGTATATGAATCTGTCAGAGCTAATCGGGGGCACCATCGTCACCGCAGACGCCACCACTCAACTCGCCGAGCTTGCGTCCAAGATGGAGTCCGAAGGTGTGGGGTCGGTGGCGATAACCGATAAACACGGCGATTTCGTAGGCATCGTCACCGATCGAGACATAGTGAGAGCGGTTGCCCATAACCTCGAATTCACCACGTCGGCCGAAACTGTCATGACAGCCTCACCAGACATGATTGAGATCGATACCGAAATCTCGGATGCAGTTAGCTGGCTCAACGCCACTGGATATCGGCATTTGCCGGTGACTGATGGCGGGTCCCTGGTGGGGATGATCAGCATCAAGGACCTGCTCTGGGCGATCTCCGACAACTAAAAGCTGACCATTCGAATGCTCATCGAACATGAAGTCGAGATCGACATTTCAATCGGATCTCTCGAGACGGTCGTACTGGATCGGTTCGCAGATGCAGAGAGCTTGGGGACATCCGTATACCGCAAGGGTGAAGAACTGAGGAGCAAGGTTGGCCCCGATGGACCCATTGCGAAGGAGGTCGTCCTCAATCTGGGTCGTCCCAAAATCACCAATTCGGGATTGGCTATACCCATCACATGGCGTGCCACGGGTGCCGGATTGTTGTTTCCACGCCTTACGGGTGAAATCGAGATATCGAGAAGAACGGTCGACAAATCGACTATGCGAATCCAGGCTTCCTACGACCCGCCATTTGGATGGATCGGAGATGTTGTCGATCGTCTCCTTCTGGAGCGCATCGCACAACTCACGGTCTCCGACTGGTTGGAACGGGTTGCCACCAGCCTCGAATCAGGCCTGAGCGGTGCGAAGGTCATTAGTGATTGGAATCGTGACCTCCACGACCGTCCCGACACCAACCACTGATCTGATCGTGGAGTCTCCACCCAACGCGGCCACCCGATCCTGAAGATTGTTGAGCCCCATCCCTCGCTTGGCACCTTCAACCGAGAATCCGATGCCTTGATCGGCCACGGTTATCAGGAGGCGATCCCCGAGCATTTCAACCTGGACCTCTACTGATTCACTTTCTGAGTGCCGCAGTGAGTTAGAAACTGCTTCGACGATTATCGGGTGTATCGAGTCGACCACACTCGACTCCAGTTTGAGTTCTACCGGGGTGACCGAGCTACTCACTGACGCAGCGTAAGGACCGGAAAGACGATCGAGATGCTCGCGAAGGAGGTCGGCAAAGTTTGACTCTGTCGACCGCGACCCGAGGTTGGAAACGATTCTGCGGAGTGCTTCGATGGTCTGATCGATTCGTTCGCTAGCCTCATTCAACCCGTCCCGAATCGAATCGTCACCGGTCGCCGTGGCCAAACCCTGCAACTGAAGACCGGTACCGAACAGATCCTGGATGATCGAATCGTGAAGATCGCGACCAATGCGCAGGCGATCCTCGACGATCGCTAGATTCTCCAACCTTCTCTTTAAACGAACTGCATCCACGGCGGCCGCGGCGACAGCTGCGAGAGCCTCAACGACAACCACGTCATCCTCGTCGAAACCGCCCTCTTTCTCCGTTAGATAAAGGTTGCCGAAGGCGTCGTTCGGGGAGCCCACAGGTACACCCAAAAACGACCCCATCGGAGGGTGGTTCGCCGGAAAGCCAACTGAATCGGGGTGGTCAGCGAGATTTTCCAGCCTGATTGTGACACGCTCCCGGATCAGTGTCCCCAGCACCCCCTTACCGTCAGGCAGATGCCCGATAGCTCCGACAGTGTTGGCGTCGATCCCACGGTGTACAAATTCGACAAGCGTTTTGTGGGGTCCGATCACCCCAAGGGCGCCATATCTGGCACCGGTCGCCTCGCATGCAGATTTGACGATCCTATGAAGGAGGTTCTCCAGATCCACGACTCCGACTACTGAGGCGATTGTCTCAGCTAATGAGCGAACTCGCTCTGTGGGAACCTGGCCTGGCATCAGCGAAGCGTACCCGGAAGTGCTCTGCCCCGGGATAAGGGGCTCCATATGACGAACGTCCCAAGCGAACGGGAAGTAGGGCACTGGCTGACGGAGATCGACCGCGACCAAATGGTGGCGAATGGCTCACCGAACCAAGAAGCCATGGAGTCGTTCATAATTCGGATCGGAACGTGCTGGTCGTCCGGTAGCGGCTGATTGGGTAGAATCCACAACATGTCGATCAAGATCCTGGTGACCGACGACCATGAAATCGTGCGTCAGGGACTCAAATCTCTACTTAGCGCACACGAAGATATCGAGGTCGTAGGAGAGGCGAGCTCCGCCGCTGAGGCGGTAAGAAGGACTGGCCTGGATTCACCCGATGTTGTACTCATGGACGTTCGTATGCCCGACGAGAGTGGTGTCGAGGCGTGCCGTGACATCATCGCCCGCTTTCCCGACACCAAGGTCCTAATGCTGACTTCGTACGCCGACGAAGAAGCGCTGATGGCATCGATAATCGCTGGAGCCTCGGGCTACGTCCTCAAAAAAGTCAAGGGTGATGACCTCGTTGACAGCATCAGGCGAGTCGCGGCCGGCGAGTCGCTCCTCGATCCTGCGATGGTCGAGAGGCTTTTCGAGAGGTTGCGATCGGGCAAGGTGGAAGATCCTCTCGTTTCCAAGCTGACGGAACAGGAACAAGTTCTTGTTCGCCATCTTGCCCAGGGAATGACCAATCGGCAGATAGCTGACGAAATGTTCCTCGCCGAGAAAACCGTCAAGAACTACGTTTCATCGATCCTGATGAAAATGGGGATGAGCAATCGGAGCGAGGCCGCTGCATACATTGCCAGAGTGGAGTCCACGCAGAGGGATCCCGAAGAGTGGTAACGGGCAGCAGTTGATCTGCCCGGTTTAGCCGGACCTCCTGGTGTCGTCGACGTCAAAAGACAAACCGGTGGCGTCGACATCAACCGCACCGTCCACCCGTTTGGCCATCTCCTCCAAGATTCTCGTATCAGATCTGGTAGGGACCTCGCCACTCAAAACCACTCGCCCCTCCTGCACGGAGACCTTCACAGTTTGAGGATTCAGCCACAGAATTCTCTCGATCACCTCGGTGACAACTTCCTCTTCGATTTCAGTGTCGGAACGTACAAAGATCTTGAGCACATCCGATCGACTGATAATCCCTACCAGACTTCCGTCAATGGCAACGACCGGGAGCCGTTTGACCCCGGACGACTCCATCAGCCTGGCCGCCTCGGTGTGGTCAGAATCTGGGGAGATGGTTATTACCTTGGTGGCCATTGCATCTGACACGGTCCGGGAAAAGTCGACAGCGCGGCGAAACAAACCTCGAAAGGTTGTGGACGGGTTTCGCAGTGTCTCCTGATGGAGGATGTCTCCTTCGGTGATAACCCCGACCAAATGATGGTCTGCATCCACCACCGGCAACCCGCTTACCTTCCGGTCAACCATTATTCGTGCCGCAACCTTGAGTGTCTCTTCCCCAGTGATCGTTGCGAGATCGCTGGTCATTAATCGGTCAACCTTCACTCGACCTCCTTGTCCACCTAATGATCACTTCCACAGGCCCACGACGGTACCGCCGTTGGTCCTACCCGGGTGGGGAATAGGTCACCTCCCGACGCCTGCGGGAACTCCGTCCAGACGGCAACGCGCCGTGGACGCAACGACACCTACCCGGCCTAACCTGACGACATGACGGTTGGGAGCATGAAATCACGGGGGCGACGTTGGGTTGTGCTCCTGAAGGACGCAGCCCGGGCGTATGCCGACGACAGGGCGATTCGCCTCGGCGCCGGCTTGGCGTACTACAGCCTTTTCGCCCTGGTCCCAATCATGTCTCTTGCTGTTTCGCTGGCAACCATCTTCTTCGGACAAGAGGCCCTCGTGTCTTTCACGACCGCAGTCTCCGACCTACTCGGGGAGGATGCCGCAGCAGCCCTGGTGTCGGCTATCGAGGGGACTGAGGGCGCTACGTTCTGGCTGTCGGTAACCAGCCTGATTGTGCTGATTTTTGCGGGAGGACTCCTGTTTGCCGCGTGGAGGGATATTGTGGAGATCATCTGGGGTGACCCGGCTCACTGGAGTGTCGCCGCCACGGTTCGGAATCGGATTTTCGCGATCGCCGCAGTCCTCGGGTCCAGCCTTCTTCTTACGGCGACACTATTTGCACAAACCGTCTTAGGTCTGTTTTCCGACCGGCTCGACAACCAGATTGTTGACCAATTGTTAGTGATCACCGGCTCAGCTATCCCCCTGGCTATCGGGGTCCTATTCGTCGCCGTCCTCTACAAATACACACCGACAGCCGACGTCGCTTGGCGCCATGTTTGGTTTCCGGCCTTTGTCAGCATGGTGTTTCTATCGATCGGAGCCTGGGCTTACGGCCTCTATATCTCTGTCGCCGGGTTGGCGTCCGCCGCCGGTGTCAGTGGCACAATCTTTCTCGGACTAGCGCTGGTCTATTACGCAGCCCAGATAATCCTGTACGGCATCGAGATCGTGCACGTCGATTACCAGAGTGATAATTGATCTTCGGCGGCACTCCCTACGAGCCTGGCCAGATGTATTCGTTTCTTCCTTGGCGACGAATCCCATCGTCGTAATCAGTCCTCTGAGGAGTTTCTGCTCACCCACTCCCGGGCTTCGGAGGATGCCCGGCGGATTGTCTCTCCAACCCATTCGTCGGACTCATAGATGTTCTCTGATCCGATTGTTCGCGACACACCGGTAACTACAAATTGCGACAAGGCGCGTTCCTGATCTGAGACCAACATCAGCTTGGAGTCGGCCATTTTCAAGTCGCTTCCATACCTATTGAGGACTTCCATCAGTGTTGAACCGGGGTCAGACATGCCGCGCAAACGAATGACAACCACCGAGTTCCGAGTGTCCCGGGTTACATTGGGCAACCGCTCTTCGAAGGTCGCTGCCGAGGCAAAGAAGAGACTTCCATATGGTTGGAGAAGAATGACTTCATTTTGCCCAACAACCTCCGGCGGTTTCCCCTCCCGAATTCGACCGGATTCACCGATTTCCAGGGTTCGTATGCTGACCTGGTTCGACTGGCGAATGATGAAAAGGATCATCGAGATACCAACCCCGACCAAAACAGCCTGTTGCAAGGGGATGATCATGGTGAGCACCAATGTGACGGTCATAACCATTGCTTGGACCGATCCCGTCTTCCAAACGGTTTTGATATCTAGAGGCTTTATGGTCCGAAACCCGATGACTATGAGCAGACCGGCGAGGGACGGCATGGCGATGTAGCCGACTGCCTGGCCAAAGATCAATATGACCAATGCCATCACCAGAGAGGCAACTACCAGAGCGGTTCTCGACTTTGCTCCCGCTGCCTTGACCAGAGAAGATGCCGACATCGACCCGCCAACTGGCATCCCCTGAAACAC
>JBBKXI010000185.1:0-3534 GCA_037969415.1 Acidimicrobiia bacterium
GTGGATCGACATTCCAATTGCACTGACTGTGTGCGTTCCGGCTCTGGTTGTTTTTGGCACACTGGCGAATCGAGTGGAACAACGCAGCTACGTCACGATATGGTTTGTGGTCGGCGGGGTCGTCTGGCTCCCACTCCTCTACCTGACATCGACGTTGGCTTCGCTGCCTTCCGCCAATTCGCTTTTCGATGCTTTCGGTGGTGGGTTTCTCACCGCTGGGGTTGTCAATCTATGGATCTTGACCGTAGGGATGGGCCTGTTTTATTACAGTCTCGTCAAGGAACTCGGCATTCCACTGGCCAGTCGCCAGTTGGCGGTGGCCGGATTCTGGTCTCTTGGCTTCGCTGCTGCTTGGTGGGGAGCTGCCCAGTTCACATTCGGGCCCGGGCCAGATTGGATCGACGGGGTCGCCGCCGCGTTCGGACTCGCTTTGCCCATAGGAGCGTTGGCAAACGCCGCAAACTATTCGCTCACCCTGGAGAACTCTTGGGAGAAAGTCTCGGAATATCCGGGAGTCACTTCCGGAGTGATCGGGAGCTATTTCGCAGTCGTTGTCGGGAGCCTCGCAGCCTTGGGCTCGTTCCCGTCTATCGCATCGGCCGTATCTCTCACCAGTTTCTGGGAAGGTATCGAATATGCGGCCCTTCTCGGATTGGCCCCGATGCTGGCCGCGGGCACCGTCTTTTCCGCCGTCGGGCGACTTGTCGGCAGGGAAATCCCCGACCAGCAACGCCGGGTGCGAAGATTCAACGCAATGACCCTCGTCGGCGCCGGAGGGGTTCTGATCTCACTTGTCGCGGCCGGTCTCTATTCGGGATATTCGTGGATTGGCGGCTCCAACAGCGCCGCCTATGCCGACGTAGGCGAAGGCTGGGCCCAGGCGTCCGGCACGACAGTCGGCACTCTTGTGCTGGCAGCGGTCGGATTCGGGGTCGTTTCACTCCTTGGCCAATTTGCGTACGCGGGCGTCGTATTCGGAACAGTGACCACAGGCAGGTCAGTTCCCCAGGAAGTCTTAGTCAGTCGAGTCGCCGACGATGAGTGACCTCAACTCAGTTGCCGAGATCATGGGGATACCAGCTGACCTGGTGTCGAGGTCGGCGGATGCGAGGGCCGCTGCCGCGGGCACCACTTCCGACGAAGTTCTCAGTGCCTGGGGTGGAGGAGGGGCCGTGGCGACCGCACCCCCCGCAGCCGAGCCAGCTGAGGAGACACCATCGGAACCGGAAGCGGAAGCGGCGCCCACAACCGAGCCAGAGCCGCCGGCCGAACCAATCGTTGCCTCGCCGGACCCGGATCTCGCTCCCTTACCCGCTCCGGTCGGAGATGCAAGCCTTCCCACTACCGGCGAACCGCCGGTACTTGTCGGTGTCCACGACAAACCCTGGTCGATCGTCGCCGGAGTGATCGGCCTTTTCGTGGCGGTTGTTCTCCTCGGGCTGGTTGGTCCATCAATTCCGATTGACGAACCCGGGGCGCGGACCAGCGCAATTGCACTGACAGACGCAGGACTGGCGGGTCGTGACCTCTATGGCAATCTTGGCTGCGCGGGGTGTCACACCCAAATGGTCCGTCCGATTATTGCCGACGTCGGAATTGGCCCTGTGACCCTGAGCGACACCAACCAGGTTTTGGGATCGCGCCGCTTCGGGCCCGATCTTTCCAACGTAGGTAATCGGATGTCGGGAGCCGAGATGGAATCAACGATTCACGGTGGGGCCGGGCATCCAGCGTCCAATTTGTCGGACGACTCCATTGACCAACTCGTCACATATCTCCTCGAGTCGGCACCAACAGGTGGTGGATGATGAGTGACCTAGCAGCGGCCGCCGCCGCCCTCGGAATTCCGGAAACACTCGCCCAACGTTCTGCGGAGGCGCGAGCTCAGGAAACGGGTTCAACGGTCGAGGACATACTGGCAGCCTGGGCCGGTGGCGGACCGGCGCCCGCTGCTTCAAAGCCCGTCGAGGCCGATGAAGAGCCCGGGCCCCCCAGTGATCCAACTCCAAGTGTTGAAACCCCTGAGGTGACCATCGAGATTCCGGCGTCGAAGGTCGAATCGCCAACTCCAGCGACGGTCGGCGCCGTTACCAGGAGCGCTATCCCCGCAGAGGTGACAATGGCTGAGGCGGCCAACATCCCGGTTGTGGTAACTGTTCCCACCACCGGGATCATGGAGCGGACCAATTTTACTGTCCCCAGGTGGTTGGCCTTCCTATTTTTCCTGATCCCCGCGGTGGCCCTATTTGCACTGGGCGGTGCAGCAACCGGTGACTGTGGCTCAGCAACCGAATTGCAGACTGATGTTGTGACCGGAGCCATCGTCAACTGTGACGGAACCCCCTTCGAAGGTTCCAGCACGGGTGGAGGCTCAACCGACTACATAGCTCTTGGACAATCTATCTATGAAGGTCAGGAGATCTCGGCGGTGAACTGTGCTGCGTGTCACGGTGCTGGCGGCGGCGGTGGTGTGGGACCGGCACTAAACGGTGTGATGACCACGTTCGGAGCCTGTGCCGACCAGGACGAATGGGTCACACTGGGGAGTGCTGGATTCAAAGCCGCCGGACGCAACACCTACGGAGATACCGGCAAACCCGTCACCCAGGGAATGCCCGGATTCAGCACCAATCTATCGGCCGAACAACTCCTTGCGGTCACCGCATTTGAACGGGTGCGTTTCGGCGGTGGGGACCCGGACGCCGTTCTCACGGACTGCGGGTTGGTCGAACCACCACCCGGAGAGGGTGAAGGGACCGACGGGGTAACACCGGGCGAGGGAGAGGTACCGGCCGAGGGCGACACCGGAACTGAAACCACGACAACCACTGTCGCTCCGTAGCATCCGCTGCTGGCATTCCTCTAAATCTCCACCATATCGGTTTGAGATTGGCTCCGTTCGGGTAAGAACTCCTTCCTTGAATCAAGGAAAAATCGGAAACCCGAAATTAAGGAGAAAACATGAGAAATAGTGGTATTGGTGGGAGTCTTTTCTTGGTCGCCCTTGGAGCGATCCTTTACTGGGCAGTCAGCGTCGAAGCCGAGGGCTTCAATATCAACACGATCGGATTGATCCTGATGGTGGTTGGTGTGGTCGGTGTAGTACTTACCCTGGTGATGACGGCTGATGCCAACAACGCTGAGCGCGGAAACGACGTCACGATCGTCGAAAAGTAGTCGCTAGCTTCCGTAGTTGGCGGCGTAGGTTGCGTCGTTCGAACGTACCTTCGGCCAGGACCGTTCCATCCGGAGCCAGAACCACTGGAATCCGCAGTCCGTAGTCCCCGGTCAGAGCGTCACTTGATTCGATGTCAACCTCGATTACCTCGACGTCGGCGCCCCGGGCGGCGGCGTCGAGGACTAGTCGAGCCTCATCGCAAAGATGACAGCCAGGCCGGGTCAAAAATTGCACCACAAATTCGCTCAAGATCTCACTCTGTGTGGTCGATATCCAAAAGGCATGCGAAGGAGGGTGGTCGTTCCCCTCATACCCAAGGGCACGTTCGTCCTAGGTGTGATTGGATAGCCTCCCAG